>JBMTEY010000001.1:0-58458 GCA_049433545.1 Burkholderiales bacterium
GGTGCTGGTCCGAACCTTCCAGGTAGAGATCCGCGGGAAATTTGCTCTGCGCCGCGTGTGAACCACGCAGCACGGTATGGTGCGTGGTGCCGGAATCGAACCACACGTCCAGCGTGTCCTTCACCTTTTCGTAGTTCGCCGCATCGGCACCCAGCAGTTCCGCAGCGTCGACCGCCTGCCAGGCCTCGATCCCGCCCTGCTCTACGCGCTGCGCCACGGTTTCCAGCAACTCCGGCGTGCGCGGATGCAGGGCACCGGTTTCCCGGTGCACGAAAAACGGCATCGGCACGCCCCATTGCCGCTGCCGCGACAGCGTCCAGTCCGGACGGTTGGCGATCATGCCGTGCAGCCGTGCCTTGCCCCAGTCGGGATAGAACTGCGTCGCCCCGACGGCACGCAATGCCGTCGCGCGCAATGTCTCTGCAGGTTTCACGCCGTTGTAGCCGGGCACATCCTCCATGCCGGCAAACCACTGCGTGGTCGCGCGCAGGATGATCGGCGTCTTGTGGCGCCAGCAGTGCATGTAGCTGTGCGGCTCCATTTTGTGCGCAAGCAGCACGCCCTTTTCCTGCATGTGCGCAACGATCTGCGGATTGGCCTTCCAGATCATCTGCCCGCCAAACAGCGGCAGCGACTCCGCGTATTTGCCGGTGCCCAGCACCGGGGTCAGGATCTGGTCGTCCTTCATGCCGTAATGACGGCAGGACTGGAAGTCTTCGACGCCATAGGCCGGCGCCGAATGGACGATGCCGGTGCCGGTATCCAGCGTCACGTACTCGCCCAGGTAAACCGGCGATAGCCGGTCGTAAAACGGATGCCGGAAGTTGATGCGCTCCAGTGCCGCACCCTTGCATGAAGCCAGCGTGGCCCCCGTCAATCCGTAACGCGCAAGGCAGGCTTCCTGCAGATCGGCCGCAAGGATCAGCAGACCTTTTTCGGTATCGACCAGGTTGTAGGTGAATTCCGGATGCGCATTCAGCGCCTGGTTCGCCGGCAGCGTCCACGGCGTCGTGGTCCAGATCACCGCAAAACCCGGCTTGTCCGGCAACGCCTTCTGCCCGAAGGCTTTCGCCACCTTGTCCGGTTCCGCAAAAGGAAAACCGACGTCGACCGCCGGATCCTTGCGGTCCTCGTACTCGACTTCCGCTTCAGCCAGCGCCGAACCGCAGTCGAAACACCAGTTCACCGGCTTCAGCCCGCGGTAGACATAGCCTTTTTTCAGCAGGATGCCGAGGGCACGAATCTCGTCGGCCTCATTCTTGTAGGCCATCGTCAGGTATGGGTTGTCCCAGTCGCCGAGCACACCCAGGCGCTGGAAATCCTTTTTCTGCCGCGCCACCTGCTCCGTCGCGTAGGCGCGGCACAGCTTCTGGGTTTCCGCCGCCGGCAGATTCTTGCCGTGCAGTTTCTCGATCTGCACCTCGATCGGCATGCCGTGGCAGTCCCAGCCCGGCACGTACGGCGCATCGAACCCCGCCAGCGTCTTCGACTTGACGATGACGTCCTTGAGGATCTTGTTGACCGCGTGGCCGATGTGGATGTCGCCGTTGGCATACGGCGGTCCGTCATGCAGCACGAAACGTTTTTTTCCCTTGCTCGCGGCGCGGATGCGCTCATAGACGCGCTTCTCCTGCCAGCGCGCCAGCATCTGCGGCTCGCGTTTGGCGAGGTCGCCGCGCATCGGGAACGGCGTATCGGGAAGATTCAGTGTTTTCTTGTAATCAGCCATGGTCCCGCATCTTCACCTTCAGTTCGCTTCGCGCAGGCCGGCAGCCTGCGCATCGCGTCGTGCAAAAAAATCCTTCGCATCAGCCACGTCCTGCGCGATCTGCCGCTGCAGCGTGTCGACGTCGACGTATTTCGCCTCGTCGCGGAACTTGTGCAGGAATTCGACCCGCACCTGCTCGCCGTAGATCTGTTCTGCAAAATCGAACACATACACCTCCAGCACCGGCGCCGCGCCGCGCACCTTGACCGTCGGCCGCACGCCGAGGCTCGCCACGCCGCGCAGCAGCTGCCCGCCTGAGCGATGGAACTCCACCGCGAAAATTCCGGACAGCGGCGGCCGGTTGTGCCGCATCTGCACATTGGCGGTCGGGAAACCCAGCTTGCGTCCCAACTGGTCGCCGCGCACCACGCGCCCGCTGATGCTGTAGGGTCGCCCCAGCAGGCGCGCCGCCCGCGTCACGTCGCCTGCAGCCAGCGCATAACGCACCGCCGTGCTCGACACCCTGACGCCGTCGAGCATCACCGTCGGCATGGTTTCGACCTCGTAGCCGCAGTGCGCGGAAAATTCCCTCAGCATCGCCAGGTCGCCGGCGCGGCGTGCGCCGAATCGAAAATCATCCCCGACCTGCAGCCAGCGCACGCCCATGCCTCGCACCAGCAGGCGTTCGATGAATTCCTGCGCGGTGACCTGCGCCAGCGCGAAATTGAAACGGCAGATCTGCACCCGCTCCACGCCGTGCTGCGCCAGCAGTGCGCACTTCTCGCGCAGCGTGGTCAGACGCACGGGGGCCTGGTCCGGCGCGAAGAACTCGCGCGGGTGCGGCTCGAAGGTCATCACGCAGGCCGGCAGACCGCGTGTGGACGCGGCGGCGCGCAGCCTGGCAAGCATCGCCTGGTGGCCGATATGTACCCCGTCGAAATTGCCGATGGTCAGCGCGACGGGACTGGAGGCAGCGTCCGGAACGCTGTGCAGGATTTGCATGAAGCCGGCCCTATGTCCTGAAAATCACGCTAAAAGGCTGAATTTTAGCGTGTTTCAGGAAGCAGGCGCTAGGCGACTCGGGTCCGGAAATCGTCCCTGGTAGCGGTTACGGCGCCTTGCGCGCGGGCATAGACTTCACCCAGCAGGATCAGCGCCGGCCCGGTAATGCCGGATGCGGCGATCGCGCCGAGTTGCGACAGCGGCAGTGCAATTCTGCGCGACTGCGGCAGCGATGCGTTTTCGACCACCACCACCGGCAGGTCGGGCCGCACACCGCGCGCCATCAGCGTCGCCGCGATCTGCTCCGCCTCGCCGGCACCCATGTAAATGGCGCCGGTATCCGCCGCCAGTATGCTGCGCGCCCAGTCATGTTCATTTTCGCCGCGACCGGCACGCGGCGTGACGAAAGCGACGTTGCGCGACAAGCCGCGTCGCGTCATCGAAGTGCGGACATCAGCGCTGGCCGCCAGTGCCGCCGTGATGCCGGGCACGACTTCACAGGCCACGCCCGCCTGTTCCAGTGCATCGATCTCTTCCTGCGCCCGGCCGAACAGCAGCGGGTCGCCGCCTTTGAGCCGGACGACGACGCCGCAGCGGAATGCGGCATCCACCAGGCGCTTGTTGATGAAACGCTGCGCCGTCGATTGTTTGCCGCAGCGCTTGCCGACGGCGACCTTTTCCGCGCGCACGGCGAACGCCAGCGTGTCCGGATGCATCAGCGCGTCGTGAAACACGATGTCGGCGCGCTCGAGCAGATGCGCAGCGCGCAGCGTCAGCAGGTCCGGCGCGCCCGGCCCGGCGCCAACCAGATAGACCTTGCCGGCGGTCGCCATGGGTTCAGGCGGATTCCGCGCGGCGGCGGAACAGCGGCAGCGGCCGCTCCACCGAGGCCTGGTAGGCTTCGCTGAAATCGCCGAAAGCGGACAGCGCCGCCAGAGCATCCATTCCGTCGTTGAGCTCGAAGGCGTCGAAGCCGCAGCGCGACAGGTAGTAAAGCTGGTCGCGCTGCACGTCGCCGATCGCGCGCAATTCGCCGCGCCAGCCGTAACGCTCGCGCAGCAGGCGCGCCGTCGAATAACCGCGGCCGTCGGTGAATTGCGGGAAATGCACTGCGATCAGGCCGAAGGCCTGCAGGCTGTCGGCGATTCGCGAAGGTTCATCGCCGCTGGCCAGCCAGACGCCGATGCGGCCCGGGTGGGCCAGCAGCCGGCTCGCATCAGACTGCCACAATGCCAGCGGCACCAGCAGGTCGCCTGCCGCGGGCAGCCGCGGAAACGTACCGTCGGCCGAACGCTCAAGCCGCTGCCAGCTGTCGGCGGCGATCTTCGCGTTTTTGATCAGCGTTGCCATAGACCTGCTCCTTGAACGGGATGATGCCGATGCGCCGAACGACGTCGATGAAGCGCTCGGCTTCGCTGTCGCGCGCGGCGAGGTAGGTTTTGACGAGTGTTTCGATCACGTCCGGCACTTCGTCCTGCGCGAACGACGGCCCGATGACCCTGCCCAGCGCGGCCTCGTTGCCCTGCGCGCCGCCGATCGAGATCTGGTAGAACTCGGCGCCCTGCTTGTCGACGCCGAGAATGCCGATGTGGCCGACATGATGATGGCCGCAGGAATTCATGCAGCCGGATATGTTGAGATCAAGCTCGCCGATGTCGTGCTGGTAATCAAGGTCGTCGAAACGGCGCTGGATTGCCTCCGCCACCGGGATCGACTTGGCGTTGGCCAGCGAGCAGAAATCGCCGCCGGGGCAGGCGATGATGTTACTGATCAACCCGATGTTCGGCGTTGCAAGTCCCAGCGCCTTCGCCTCCTGCCACAGCGCATGCAGGTCGGACTGGCGCACGTCGGACAGGATCAGGTTTTGCTCGTGCGACACGCGCAGTTCGCCGAAACTGTAACGGTCGGCGAGGTCGGCTACGGCGTCCATCTGGTCGGCCGTGGCGTCCCCCGGTGGCACGCCTGTTTTTTTCAGTGACAGAGTCACCGCCGCATAACCCGGCACCTTGTGCGGATGCACGTTGCGGCGCGCCCATTTGGTAAAGCCGCGTTCGCGTGCAAGGGGCTGCGTGTAATGCACCGGCAGCGCGTCAAGCCGCTGGTATTGGGGCCGCGTGAAGCGCGCTTCGATGCGGCTGACTTCGGCTGCGGTCAGTTGCCCCGGGCCGTCTTTCAGGTGCGCCCATTCGGTATCGACCTGCGTGCGAAAATTTTCCGGTGTCAGTTCCCGCACCAGGATCTTGATGCGCGCCTTGTACTTGTTGTCGCGGCGGCCGTAACGGTTGTAGACGCGCAGGATCGCGTCGAGATAGGTCAGCAGCTGCTGCCATGGCAGGAATTCGCGGATCACCGTGCCGATCACCGGTGTGCGCCCGAGGCCGCCGCCGACCAGGACGCGGAAGCCGGTTTCACCGCCCGAGCCCCTCACCGCCTGCAATCCGATGTCATGCACCTGGATCGCGGCACGATCCTGCTCCGCGCCGGACACCGCGATCTTGAACTTGCGCGGCAGGTAGGCGAACTCCGGATGGAAGGTTGACCACTGGCGGATCAGTTCGCACCACAGCAGCGGATCGACCACTTCGTCGGGTGCGACGCCGGCGAAATGATCGGTGGTGGTGTTGCGGATGCAGTTGCCGCTGGTCTGGATCGCATGCATCTGCACCTTCGCGAGGTAGGCAAGGATGTCCGGCACCTCCTTCAGTTTCAGCCAGTTGAACTGGATGTTCTGGCGGGTGCTGAAATGGCCGTAGCTGCGGTCCCATTTACGGGCGATGTAAGCGAGCGCTCGCAATTGGCGGGAGGACAGCAGGCCATAGGGGATCGCCACCCGGAGCATGGGCGCAAATCTTTGAATATAAATGCCATTTTGTAATCGCAGCGGGCGAAAATCGTCTTCCGACAACTCGCCCGCAATAAAGCGCCGCGTCTGGTCGCGGAACTGCGCCACCCGCTCGTCCACCAGCCGCTGATCCACCGCATCGTAGAGATACATCTGCCGCACTCCGCAATTCAACGATGCCGATGGTAGTGAGCCCCTTATATATCTTCAAAGAATATGTTATTTATTATACAGATTTGATTGTTATATTGATGAATTGAGAGAGATAACCCATTGAATTTACAGCAATTAAAATATCTGCGTGAAGTCGCACGCAACGGCCTGAAAGTCTCAGAGGCCGCGGAAACGCTGTTCACCTCGCAGCCGGGCATCAGCAAACAGATACGCCTGCTCGAAGAGGAACTGGGCGTAACCATCCTGGTGCGCAACGGCAAACGCATCACCTCGCTCACCGAACCGGGGCGCATCGTCGTCGACATCGCCGAACGCATCCTGCAGGACACCGAAAACCTGCGCTCGGTCGGCCGCGAATTCAACAGCGGCGGCCGCGGCACGCTGGTGATTGCCACCACCCACACCCAGGCGCGTTACGCACTGCCGCCGGCGGTCGCGCGCTTCACCCAGCGTTACCCGCAGGTGCGCCTGACCCTGCGCGAGGGCAGTCCGGAGCAGATCGCGGCGCTGTTGCAGGAGGGCTCTGCCGATCTCGGCATCGCCACCGAATCGGAAGAAGCCTTTACCGATCTGGTGACGCTGCCCTGCGCGCAGTGGACGCGCAGCGTGATCACCCCGCTGCGCCACCCGCTGCTCGAAGCCGGGCCGCTGACGCTGGAGAAAATCGCGGCATATCCGCTGATCACCTACGATTTCGCGTTCACGCCGGGATCACCGATACAGCGCGCCTTCGATGCTGCGGGCATCCAGCCGAACGTGGTGCTCACAGCGATCGCCGCCGACGTGATCAAGGCCTATGTCGAGATGGGCATGGGCATAGGCATACTGGCCAAGATGGCTTTCGATCCGGCGCGCGACCACGGTATCAGGCTGATCAACGCCGACCACCTGTTCGAACCGAGCACGACGCGCATCGCGCTGCGCCGCAACGCCTGGCTGCGCGGCTACGTCTACGATTTCATCGAACTGTTTTCGCCTTCGCTGAATCGCGATGTGGTCAGCGCAGCACTCGCGGCGCCCGGCGCCGGTTGATGCTCAGGACGTCAGGCGCGCGCGCAGCTGGTTGCTAAGCGCATCAACCAGAGACACCAGCACGATCATCGCGATCAGCACGCTGGCGGCCTCGGAAGTCTGGAACAGGCTCAGGTGGAAATGCAGCATCTGTCCCAGGCCGCCGGCGCCGACCACGCCGAGTATCGCTGCCGCGCGCACGTTGATCTCCCAGCGGTACATCGAATAGCTCATCAGTTGCGGCAGCACCTGCGGGAAAGTCGCATACCAAAATGAGGCGACGGCGCCGATGCCATGACGACGCAGGCTGGCATGGGGTTCCGGCGGCGCATTCTCCAGCGATTCGGCGAACAGCCTGCCCAGCACCCCGGTCGTGTGTACCGCCAGCGCCAGGGTCCCGGCAAACGGGCCGAGGCCGACGGCGATCACCGCCATCACGGCCCACACCAGCTCGGGAATCGCGCGCAGCATGTTGAGCAGCATTCGCGCCAGTCCGCGCGCAACCCGTCCCCAGCGGCCCGATGCCGGCAGCGCGACCAGCAGGCCACCGACACAGGCAATCAGCGTACCCAGCCAGGAAATGGCCAGCGTCTCAAGCGTGGCATAAGCAAGCTTCTGCAAAAACACCGCGTCAACTGCAGGCCGCGCAAAGCCCTGGACGAATTCGCCCATCTTCACAGCGGCGGTGCGCGAAAAAAAACTCGCCCAGTCGCCGGACAGACTGAACACGCACAGCGCCAGGAACAGCAGCGCGGCAGCGAATCCGGCCAGTCCGCCCCAGGCCAGCCTCATGAGAGCACCTTGCGCAGGAGCGCGCTGACCAGGTCGGCGATCCAGACCAGGGCGACGAACATCAGCAGCATCGTCAGCACTTCCGCGCCGGCGAGCATTTTCATCGACAGCTCCATCTGCTGCCCCAGGCCGCCGGCGCCGACGAACCCCATGACCACCGATGCGCGGATCGCGCATTCCCAGCGGTAAATCGTGTAAGAAGTCAGTTCCGGCAGGCTCACCGGCAATGCCGCATACCAGAAGGCCTGCAGCCGCCCCGCCCCGTTCTGCAGCAGCACCGTGGCGGCCTGGTTATCCGCCGACTCGAGTATCTCGATGTAGACCTTGCCCAACATGCCACCGTAGGTGATGCCGATGGCCATCACGCCCGCAGTGTCCCCGAGCCCGACGGCACGGACAAAAATCATCGCCCACACGATTTCCGGAATGCTGCGCAGGAAAATCAGCAGCCAGCGGATGGCTGTGCGAATCACCGCGGGCAACGCGGCCATGCGGCCTGTCGCAATCCGCGATATCGACAGGATGCGCGTTGCCGCGAGCGCCGCCGGCAAGGCGATGGCGATGGCGATCGCGGTGCCCACGGTGGCGATGGCCACGGTTTTCCAGGCCGCCTCGATCACCAGCCTCAGGAAATCCGGCGCCGTCTCGGGAGGAAAAAAACTGCCGAGAAACTGTCCCAGCGCGTTCAGGCTGGCGTCTCCCCACAGCGTTGCGGGATTGAACTCGGTCAGGTATCCCGCGGGAAACAGCAGGGCGATGAAAACAACTGCGGCGGTAACCCTGCCGTGCCAGGCTGGATCACGCAGCTTATGATCGCCGGCTAGGTGCATCGACTCAACTTCAATACCGCCGTCGGTTCTTCCGGCAGCGTCTGCACCGATGCATTGAGTTCCGCGCCGTACAGGTCGGCCAGCCTTTGGTCGCTGACTTCGGCGCGCGGAAGATCGAAAACCACCTGCCCGGCCCTGACCCCGATCATGCGTGGAAACTGCGCCAGCGCCAGATCGACCGCATGCAGGCTGACCACCAGCGTGGCGCGCCTCGCGGCGGCTTCCGCCTGCAGAACCTCGAGCGCATTGAGCGCGAGGGCCGGATCCAGCGAGGACACCGGTTCATCGAGCAGCAGCAGTTCGGCATCCGAGACAAGCAGGCGTGCCAGCGTGACGCGCTGGCGCTCGCCGCCCGAGAGCTTGTCGCAACGCAGGAACAGCTTGTCCTCAAGGTGGAAACGTTCGAGCGCGGCACGCGCGATTTCCGCGTCCTGCGGATACACCAGGGAACGCAGGGCCCTCCATGCGCTCCACTGCGGCAGCCGGCCCGCCAGCACGGCGTGCACCACGCGCTGCCGCGGCGGCAGGGGCGGCAGTTGCGGCGCAAGGAACAGGCGCCGCCGCAGCGCATGCAGTTGTGCCGTCGGCAGTGACCAGGGATCGATGCCCAGCACCCGCACCGATCCGGCCGCGGGCCGCAAGGCGCAGGCAAGAGTCGCCAGCAGCGTGCTCTTGCCCGCACCTGATGGGCCGATGACTGCGATCTGCTCACCCGGTGCAAAGGACAGCGTGACGCCGTCCAGCGCCGGCGCGCCGGTGACATATGAAACCCGCACCCCGGAGAGCGCAGTCTGCGGGGGCTCCTGGAGCGGCGATGCCCGCACTACTTGAGCAAACCCGCCGAGCGCGCCGCCTGCTCGATGCTCTTGTAGTTATCAACCTTGGTCGGTACGAAACGCGTCGCGCGCTGCAGCTTAAGTATCTCCGCGTGCTCGGGATTCTTCGCGTCAAGCGCCAGGAACGCCTTGCGGATATTGTCGACCACCGACTTGTCGAGGTCGCCGCGAACCGTCCAGTTGTAATCGTAGTACGGCGGTGTGGTGTAGAACACCCGCACCTGCTTCGGGTCGATCCGCTTTTCCTCGACCAGTTTTTCCCAGACCGAAATGTTCAGGGCGCCAGCCTCGACCTTGCCACCGGCGACCTGCAGCGCGGTGGCGTCGTGTGCCCCGGAAAAGGCAATGCGCATGTCCTTGTCCGGATTGAGCCCCTCCTTCAGCATGAACGACCTCGGCATCAGGTGACCTGATGTCGAAGACACCGAACCGAAGGCGAAATTCTTGCCCTTGAGATCGCCCAGCTTGGCGATGCCGCTGCCGGCGCGGGTGATGAACACCGAACGGAATTTCTCGTCTTCCTCGCGCTGCACCAGCGGGATCGCGGTGCCCTTGGTACGGATATGCGCCTGCACGAACGTGAAGCCGCCGTACCACACCATGTCGAGCTTGCCCGCCGCCAGGCCTTCCACGGTCGCGGCATAGTCGGTGACCGGCGTGAACTCGACTTTCATCCCCGTCGCTTTTTCGAGGTATTTGCCCAGCGGGGCAAACTTGCGCTGCAGCTGGGTCGGGGCCTCGTCAGGAATGGCGGAAACCTTGAGGGTTTGCGCCCCCATCGCCGGGACGGCGAACAGCATTGCAAAAATAACCGGCAGGATACGCATCATGGAGTACTCCCTTATTGTGAATCGGTTAACCGGACAACTGGAATACAAAAAAAGACATCCCGCGAAACGGGATGTCTGCAAAAATTCTGGGAGGGAACGTGATGCTGCTCGGAACTGCGGGGGCGGAAATTCGGGAAGCAGACCACGAACACCGGCGACGGGACCGGTGACTTTTGGCGCAGGCGTCCACCGCGCTGCCCCAGCCTATGTTGCGCGACAGCGACCGCGTACTGCGCGAGGTCAAACGTTCAAGCAGAAACATGGCTGCTATCCTGATCCTGAGTATTTCTGAACTCGGACCCGGCGCCGTTGCCCCGGGAGCCTTCACAAATATCAAACTTTGCGTCGGTGCACAACCGCGCCACTTACAGGGATTAATTGCGCCGGGTAAATTGCCCTGGACGAAACCCCAGACACCAGAGCGTGAAAAAGTAGGTTCCACCGCCGGCAATCACCAGAACGGCCAGCCGCCAGACACGTTCCAGCGCACCCGCAGTCAGCCAGCTCGTCACGGATCCGGTCAACATCCACAGCACCACGGCCATCACATACACCGCCAGTGCCAGCTTGAGCGCGAAACCGCCCCAACCCGGTTGCGGCTGATAAATTTCACGACGACGTAGTCCGCGCAGCAGCAATCCGGCGTTGAGGCAGGCGCCGAGACTGATCGCCAGTGCCAGCCCGGCGTGACGCAGTTCCCAGATGAACACGAGGTTCATCAATTGCGTCGCCACCAGCGTGACCACCGCGATCCTCACCGGGGTACGGATGTCCTGCCGCGCATAAAACCCCGGGGCCAGCACCTTGACCGCGATCAGGCCGACCAGGCCCGCCGCATACGCGATCACGGCGCTGCGCGTGTTGATGACATCGGTCGCGGTAAATGCTCCGTAATGAAACAGCGTGGTGATGAGCGGCACCGCCAGCAGCGCCAGCGCAACGGCGGCCGGCACCGCCAGCAACAGCGTCAGGCGCAGTCCCCAGTCGAGCAGTTCGGAATAGGCCTGGGCCGACTGCGTCGCGTGGTGCTTCGACAGGCTGGGCAGCAACACGGTACCAAGCGCAACGCCGAGAAGGCCGGCCGGAAATTCCATCAGGCGGTCGGCGAAGTACAGCCAGGTCACGCTGCCGGTCACCAGGAACGAAGCAAAGATGTTGTTGATCAGCAGGCTGATCTGGCCCACAGACACGCCGAATACCGCCGGCGCCATCTGCTTCAGTACGCGCCGCACGCCTTCGTCGCCGAAATCCAGGCGCAGGCGCGGCAACATGCCGATGCGCACCAGGAACGGCAGCTGGAAAGCCAGCTGCAGCACACCGCCGGCAAACACTGCCCACGCCAGCGCCTTGACCGGCGGATCGAACCACGGCGCGGCGACCAGCGCAAAGCCGATGAACGACAGGTTGAGCAGTACCGGCGTGAACGCCGGCACTGCGAAACGGCTCCAGGTGTTGAGTACGCCGCCCGCCAGCGAGGTCAGCGCGATGAACAGGATGTACGGAAACACGATGCGCAGCAGGTCCACTGTCAGCGCGAATTTCTCGGGCGTGGCAGTGAACCCCGGCGCGCTGATGGTGATAATCAGCGGCGCGGCCACCACGCCCAGCGCGGTGACAATGACCAGCGCCAGCGTCAGCAATCCGGCGACGTGATCGACCAGGGTCCGCGTCGCCGCTTCTCCGCGCCGGTTCTTGTATTCGGCGAGTATCGGCACGAAGGCCTGTGAGAACGCACCCTCGGCAAACAGACGCCGCAAAAGATTGGGAATCTTGAAGGCGACGAAGAACGCGTCGGTCATCAGCCCGGCGCCGAATACCCGCGCAATCACTGCATCGCGCACGAAGCCGAGCACGCGGGAAATCAGCGTCATGCTGCTGATTGTCGCTAACGCCTTGATTAAATTCATTTATTTATGATAACGGGGCTGCGGACCTATTACTGCGCGGCTTGCGGAAAAGGCGGGTTTTCATTATGATTGCGCCCTTTTTCCGAACGAAATCCGGAGTTTACATGGCCAATATTGCTTCAGCCAAAAAAGCCGCACGCCAGGCCGTCAAACGCCGCGCCCGCAACGCGTCGCAGCGCTCGGCATTGCGCAGCGCGATCAAGGACGTCCGCAAGGCCATCGCCGCCGGTGACAAGGCAGCGGCCCGTGCCGCGTTCCAGAAATCGGTGAGCACCATCGACTCGATCGCCGACAAGGACATCATGAACAAGAACACCGCCGCCCGCCACAAGAGCCGGCTGTCGGCAGCCGTGAAAGCCATGGCGTAACGCAGCATCCGGCGGCCGGCTTGCCCGGCCGCCCTTGGGCCGCATCGCGGTTTTCAGCTGCCGGTATCGCGTTTTGCGGCGGCAGCCGCGGCCTCGGCAGCAATATCTTCCGGTCTTTTGGCTTTGCGCCCGGGACGCAGTTTCAGCCGGTTGTCGCGGGCAAACTGCAGCAGGAATTCAAATGCCGCGCGATTGCGGCTCTCCAGCACGCGGTCTACGGCGACACAGTGCAGACCTCCGGCAAAAATCGGTTTCAGGAACGGCGAATAGGCCAGATAACCGTCCTCGCTGAACACCGACAGCATGCCACTCAGGCGCTCGGCCCAGTCGCTGGGCCGGAACGTTTCGCCGGTTTCGGTAATCCCCTGGATGACGATTTCGGGCGAACCCTCGAACATGATGCAACCCCGGTTTTTATTGCGGAAAAGTCTAGCAGAACACCCCCGGTTTCGCTCTGCAAAGTCGCGGAAATTTCACTTGCCAAGCAATTCCGGGTTGAATGAGAATAACCCGGCCGGCGGCTTAAAGCCGCCGTATGTTTTTGTGGAGAATCCATCGCCATGTCTCATGTGATGAACACCTACGGTCGGCTGCCCGTCACGTTCGAACGCGGGGAAGGCGTCTGGCTGTGGGACACGCAGGGCAAGCGTTATCTGGACGCGCTCGCGGGCGTGGCCGTGAATGCGGTCGGCCACAGCCATCCTAAGCTGGTGGCGGCGCTGCGCGACCAGGTCGGCAAGCTGATCCACACCTCCAACATCTACCAGATCGCCGCCCAGGAAAAACTCGCCGACCGCATTGCCGGAGCCTCCGGCATGGACAGGGTGTTTTTCTGCAATTCCGGCGCGGAAGCCAACGAAGCGGCGATCAAGCTCGCGCGCTACTACGGCCACAAGAAGGGCGTCGAGAATCCCGCGGTGGTGGTGCTCGAAAAATCCTTTCACGGCCGCACCATGGCCACGCTGTCGGCCACCGGCAGCCGCAAGGTGCAGGCCGGGTTTGAACCGCTGGTGACCGGCTTTGTGCGCGTACCGTTCAACGACCTCGAGGCGGTGCGGCGCGTTGCCGCCTCCAACCGCAACGTGGTGGCCGTGCTCGCCGAACTGGTACAGGGCGAAGGCGGCGTCAGCGTCTGCGGCGACGATTACCTGAAGGGCCTGCGCGAAATCTGCGACGCCAACGGCTGGCTTCTGATGCTCGACGAAGTGCAGACCGGCATGGGCCGCACCGGCAAGATGTTCGCATTCCAGCATTACGGCGTGATGCCGGACGTGATGGCGCTCGCCAAGGGCCTCGGCGGCGGCGTGCCGATCGGCGCCTGCGTCGCCCGCGGCGAAGCCGCCACGCTGTTCCAGCCGGGCAGCCACGGCTCGACCTTCGGCGGCAATCCGCTCGCCTGCGCGGCAGGACTCGCCACCCTGGAGATCATCGAATCCGAAAACCTGTGCCGCAACGCGGCCGAGGTCGGCTCGCATATCCGGACCAGCCTGCAGCGCGCGCTCGCCGAAACGCCTGGCGTCAGGGAAATCCGCGGCAAGGGGCTGATGATCGGCATCGAACTCGACCGTCCCTGCGGCGACCTGGTGAAAACCGCGCTCGAAGCCGGATTGCTGATCAACGTCACCGCCGACAACGTGGTGCGGCTGGTGCCGCCGCTCGTCATTTCGCGCGAGGAAGCCGACCAGCTGGTCGGCGAGCTGGCGCCGATGATCCGCTCATTCCTGATGAAGGCAGCGTCGGCCGCCGCCTGAGCCGGCCTTCGCGGAAACAGCATGCAACTGCGTCATTATCTTCAATTCCGGGATTTCAGCGCCGAGGACTACGCGCAGGTGTTCGCGCGCGCGGCGTGGATCAAGGAACGCTTCAAGCGCTACGAGCCGTACCTGCCGCTGCACGACCGCACGCTGGCGATGATCTTCGAAAAACAGTCGACGCGCACCAGGGTTTCGTTCGAGGCCGGCATGCTGCAGATGGGCGGCTCGGTGATCAACCTCACCTCCACCGACACCCAGATCAGCCGCGGCGAACCGATTGAAGACATGGCGCGCGTCATCACGCGCATGGTCGACCTGGTGATGATCCGTACCTTCGAGCAACAGATCATCGAGCGTTTCGCCACACATTCGCGGGTGCCGGTGATCAACGGCCTCACCAACGAGTACCATCCCTGCCAGATCCTCGCCGACATCTTCACCTTCATCGAACATCGCGGCACGATCAAAGGCAAGACCGTGGCCTGGATCGGCGACTCCAACAACGTCTGCAACACCTGGCTGCAGGCGGCCGAGGTCCTGAACTTCAACGTGCACGTGTCCACGCCCCCCGGCTACGAAGTCGAACCCGAGCGCGCCGGCCTCTACGGCACCGACCACTACGAGGAATTCAAGGATCCGATGGACGCCGTCCGGGACGCCGACCTCGTCACCACCGACGTCTGGACCAGCATGGGCTTCGAAGCGGAAAACGCCGAGCGCAAACGCGCCTTCGAGGACTGGTGCATAGACACCGACATGATGCGCGTCGCGAAAAAGGACGCGCTGTTCATGCACTGCCTGCCCGCCCACCGCGGCGAGGAAGTCACCGCCGAAGTCATCGACGGCCCGCAGAGCGTGGTGTGGGACGAGGCCGAGAACCGGCTTCACGCGCAAAAAGCACTGATGGAGTTTCTGTTACTGGGCAACGTCAAACCATGAATCAGCGCGTGCATTGGGTTCAGGGGGAGGCTAACTTGCGCAAGCAAGTTAAGGCATCGGATGCATCCGATGCCGGCCGACACCAGAACCCAATAGCACAAAAGGCTTTGATGGAATTCCTGCTGCTGGGCCACGTGAAGTCCTGAAATCCCCCCTGCCGCGTTAAAATTGCCGCCCGTGCGCTGTGCCGCGGCACCCGATCACCTGATGCACCCCATCCGACGAACATGAAAAAACTGAATAAAATCAAAAAGGTAGTGCTTGCCTACTCCGGCGGCCTCGACACCTCCGTCATCCTCAAATGGCTGCAGGACGTCTACGGCTGCGAAGTCATCACCTTCACCGCCGACATCGGCCAGGGCGAGGAAGTCGCCCCGGCGCGCAAGAAGGCGAAGATGTGCGGCGTCAAACAGATCTTCATCGAAGACCTGCGCGAGGAATTCGTGCGCGACTTCGTGTTCCCGATGTTCCGCGCCAACACCGTCTACGAAGGCGAATACCTGCTCGGCACCTCGATCGCGCGGCCGCTGATCGCCAAGCGCATGATCGAGATCGCGAAAAAAACCGGCGCCGACGCGGTGTCGCACGGCGCCACCGGCAAGGGCAACGACCAGGTGCGCTTCGAACTCGGCGCCTACGCGCTGATGCCCAACGTGAAAATCATCGCACCGTGGCGCGAGTGGGACCTGCTGTCGCGCGAGAAACTGCTGGCCTACGCCGACAAGCACGGCATTCCCGTCGACTACAAGAAACGCAAAGGCGGCGCACCGTATTCGATGGACGCCAACCTGCTGCACATCTCCTACGAGGGCGGCATCCTCGAAGACCCGTCGTTCGAACCCGAAGACTCGATGTGGCGCATCACCGTGTCGCCGGAGAAGGCACCCAACAAACCGGAATACGTGGAACTGACATATTCCAAAGGCGACATTGTCGCCATCAACGGCAAAAAAATGTCCCCGGCGCAGGTGCTGACGAAGCTCAACCAGCTCGGCGGCAAACACGGCATCGGCCGCCTCGACCTGGTCGAAAACCGCTACGTCGGCATGAAATCCCGCGGCTGCTACGAAACCCCGGGCGGCACCATCATGCTGAAGGCGCACCGCGCGATGGAATCGATCACCATGGACCGCGAAGTGCTGGCGCTGAAGGACGACCTGATGCCCCGCTACGCGCGCCTGATCTACAACGGCTACTGGTTCAGCCCGGAGCGCGAACTGCTGCAGGGACTGATCGACGCGTCGCAAAAAACCGTCAATGGCACGGTGCGCATGAAACTCTACAAGGGCACGGTGACCACCGCCGGCCGCGCTTCGAAGACCGATTCGCTGTTCGACCCGGCGATCTCGACCTTCGAGGACGACAAGGGCGCCTACGACCAGGCCGATGCCGCCGGTTTCATCCGGCTCAATGCCCTGCGCATGCGCATCGCCGCCAACGCGCGCAAGCGCCGCAAATAAGGAACACTTTCATGTCGCAGTTCGACAACGTGTCGGTCGCCAAGAAAGCCAACGTCTATTTCGACGGCAAGTGCGTCAGCCACAGCCTGGTCTTTGCCGACGGCACGAAGAAATCCGTCGGCGTGATCCTGCCGTCGAAGCTCACCTTCAATACCGGCGATCCGGAACGCATGGAAATCATCGCCGGCAGCGGCCGCTACAGGCTCGCCGGCGGCGACTGGAAAACCGTGCGCGCCGGCGAAAGCTTCGACGTTCCCGGCAAATCCAGTTTCGATATCGAACCGGCCGAAGCCCTGCACTACGTCTGCCACTTCGGCTGATACCGGCGGCCACGATCCCCGCCGCGCGCAATCGCGTGCGTTAAGCACGCGCAACACAAACCCCGGCCCGCCGGGGACCGCGCCGCACCCGGCGTATAATCCGGGCCTGACTCAAAAAAGAAAGGGAGCGTGACATGCCCTCATTCGACATCGTTTCCGAGGTCAACCAGGTCGAAGTCCGCAACGCTGTCGACCAGACCAACAAGGAAGTCTCCACGCGTTTCGATTTCAAGGGCTCCGACGCCCGCGTCGAAATCAACGACAAGGAAAAAACACTGACGGTATACGGCGACGACGATTTCAAGCTCGGCCAGGTGCGCGACGTGCTGACCGCCAAACTCGCCAAGCGCGGCGTCGACATCCGCTGCCTCAAGCTCGGTGATTCCGAAACCATCAGCGGCAACAAGATGAAGCAGCCGGTCACCGTGCGCGAGGGCATCGAGCAGGAACTCGCAAAGAAGATCGTCAAGCTGATCAAGGACAGCAAGATGAAGGTGCAGGGCAGCATCCAGGGCGACGTGGTTCGCGTATCCGGCGCCAAGAAGGACCTGCTGCAGGATGCGATCGCGCTGATCCGCAAATCGATCACCGAATTTCCGCTGCAGTTCAAGAACTTCAGGGACTAGGTCGTCGCCGCCATGCCGCGTTGACAGCGCACGACCGTTCTTACAGAATCGCCTGCGCTATCACGGGGGCGTTGGCAGACTCCCCGGTTCCAGACGCTCCGCGTCCAAGTGCTGCCTTCGTGTGCTGTTGGCGCCGATGCGCCAACGCGAAGGAGACCTGATGGACGCCGGTGCAATTCCCCGCATCACCCCGCAGCAGCTCATGGCCTTGAGTGAACAGTCACCGGCGCCGTTGATCATCGACGTGCGCCGCGAAGCGGTTTTCCAGGCCGCCCCCGACCGGATCAGCGGCGCCCTGCGCCATGATCCGGCGACAGTCGCCGACTGGGCCGGCACGCTGCCGGCCTCCGCACGCATCGTGGTGTATTGCGTGCACGGCCACGAGGTCAGCCAGAACGCGGCCCGCGCCCTGCATGAGCACGGACTGGCTGCGCAGTTCCTCGAAGGCGGCATCGAAGCCTGGCGCGCCGCGGGCGGCAGACTGCAATCCAACAGTCGCACGTAGAGCCATGACCCCTGATGCGCAGGACGCCACGCCGGCCGCGATCCCTTTCCGCGAAGCCTTCCGCTTCTGGCTGAAGCTCGGCTTCATCAGCTTCGGCGGGCCCGCCGGCCAGATCGCGATCATGCACGAGGAGCTGGTCGAACGCCGGCGCTGGATATCCGAGCGCCGCTTCCTGCATGCTCTGAACTACTGCATGGTGCTGCCCGGCCCCGAAGCGCAGCAGCTCGCCACCTACATCGGCTGGCTGATGCACCGGACCTGGGGCGGCATCGTCGCCGGCGGCCTGTTCGTGCTGCCCTCGCTGTTCATCCTGATCGCGCTGACGTGGATCTACATGGCCTGGGGCGACGTGCCGGCGATCGCCGGCATCCTCTACGGCATCAAGCCCGCAGTCACCGCCATCGTCGTCGTCGCCGCGCTGCGCATCGGCATGCGCGCGCTGAAAAACGGCGTATTGTGGGGCATCGCCGCAGCGGCCTTCATCGCGCTGTTCGCACTGAACCTGCCGTTCCCGCTGATCGTGATCGGCGCCGGTCTCATCGGCGCCGTCTGCGGCCGCGTGGCGCCGGCGCTGTTCGCCACCGGCGGCGGGCACGGCGCCGACGGCAAAAGTTACGGTGCGGCGGTGATCGACGACGACACGCCGACGCCGCAGCATGCGCTGTTCACCTGGAAACGTTTTGCCGCGGTGCTCGCTTTCGGACTGCTGCTGTGGACCGCGGCGATGGCACTGCTGATGGCAACGTACGGTTGGCAGGGCACGCTGACACAGATGGGCTGGTTCTTCACCAAGGCCGCGCTGCTGACCTTCGGCGGCGCCTATGCCGTGCTGCCCTATGTCTACCAGGCCGCAGTCGAGCACTACCAGTGGGTCACGCCGCTGCAGATGATCGACGGCCTCGCGCTCGGCGAAACCACGCCCGGACCGCTGATCATGGTGGTGGCCTTCGTCGGCTTCGTCGGCGGCTGGGCCACGCAGTTCCTCGGCGCCGACAGCCTGTTCCTTGCCGGCGCGCTGGCGGCGACCGTGGTCACCTGTTTCACCTTCCTGCCGAGCTTCATCTTCATCCTGCTCGGCGGCCCGTTGGTCGAAACCACCCACGGTGACCTCAAGTTCACTGCGCCGCTGACCGGCATCACCGCAGCGGTGGTCGGCGTGATCCTCAACCTCGGGGTGTTTTTTGCGTACCACGTGCTGTGGCCAAAGGGCCTGCAGGGCGCGTTCGACTGGACGTCGGCGGTAATCGGCATCGCCGCCTTCCTCGCGCTGTGGCGATTCAAGGTCGGCATCATGCCGGTGATCGGCGCCTGCGCCGCGCTCGGCGCGGCGTGGACGCTGCTGGCCTGACTACGCGGCGAGACCGGCCACCCAGCGGTCGTAAATCCGGTCCGCCACCGCGTTCAGCGCGAGCACTTTTTCGCTGATTCCCTGCTCCATCTCCGCCGGCGACTGCACCGAGGCCACGCGCCCTGCGAGCGCCGCGACTTCCTTCGCCCAGTCGCGGCACCAGGTGCGGATCATTTCCTCGGTCATCTCGACATGGCATTGCATCGCAAAATGTTTGCCCAGCACGAAAGCCTGGTTGGCGCAGGCGGTGCTCGCCATGATGCGCGTCGCACCCTCGGGAATCGCGAAGGTTTCGCCGTGCCAGTGGAAGGACAGGAATTCGCGCAGGTCGCCGCCCAGCCACTGCCGCGCTTCGGGCTGATCAAGCATTGCCACTCGCCCCCAGCCGATTTCCTTGACCGGATTGCGCGTGACCTGCGCGCCCAGCGCTTTCGCCATCAGCTGGCCGCCCAGACAATGCCCGATCACCGGCACCTCTCGCGCCACCGCGTCGCGGATCAGATCACAAATTTGCCCTATCCACGGCAGGTCGTCATTGACACTCATCGGCCCGCCCATGAAACACAGGCCGGCATAGGCCCTCGCATCCGCAGGCACCGGCTCGCCGGCGTCGATCGCTATGATGCGGTACGGTATCTGCCTGCGCTCGAGGTACGTGGCAAAATAGGCCGGCCCCTCGGTGGGCATGTGGCGGAAAATGGCAACGGGTTTCATGGAAGGGTCCGGTATGCGATGGAATCATCTTAAATCAATCTGCGCCGTCTTTCTGTGCGCCGCAGCACCCGCACTCGCCGCGGACATCAGCGTGGTCGGCCTGTTCGGCGGCAAGGCGGTACTGGTGATCAACGGCGGCAAGCCGCGCACCGTGTCCGCCGGTGAATCCACGCCGGAGGGCGTGCGCCTGGTCAGTGCCGACAGCAAGGCCGCGGTCATCGAACACCAGGGCAGGCGCATGACGCTGGCGCCGGGCGGCGGCATGCGCATCGGCGGCGGGCCGACCGGCGGCAGCAGCGGCGGCGGCGAAACCGTGACGCTGACCGCGGATTCGCAGGGCCATTACCTCGCGCTGGGACAGATCAACGGCGGCTCGGTGCAGTTTCTGGTAGATACCGGCGCCACCGCCATCGCGATACCCAGTTCCCTCGCCCGCCGGCTCGGCATCAACTACCTCGGCGGACAACGCGGCTACACCCAGACTGCCAACGGCCGCGCCGCGGCTTACCGGATCACGCTGGACACCGTGAAACTCGGCGACATCACGCTGCACGCGGTGGAAGCCGTGGTGCTTGAAGGCGACGGGCTGAAGGTGGCGCTGCTGGGCATGAGTTTCCTCAACCGCACCGAGATGAAGCGGGATGGGCAGGCGCTGACGCTGACCAAGCGGTTCTGAAGCGGAATGGAACCGGGCTGGGGATTTACTTCTTTTCGGTTTCGCCACCGACCATCGCCAGCAAATGCCCGAACTTGCTGCGCTTTGTATCCAGATACCGGCGGTTGGCCTCGCGCGGCGGAATGTCGACAGCGACGCGTTCGACGACCTTGAGTCCGAACTTCTCCAGCGCCGAGACCTTGTCCGGGTTGTTGGTCATCAGCCTGACCTCGCGTGCGCCGAGATCAAACAGGATGTGCGCACCGGCACGGTAGTCGCGCATGTCGGCGGCAAAACCCAGCGCGTGGTTGGCTTCGACGGTGTCGCTGCCCTGGTCCTGCAGCGCGTAGGCGCGGATCTTGTTCAAGAGGCCGATGCCGCGGCCCTCATCAAACATGTAGACCAGCACACCGCTGCCGGCCTGCTCGATCATGTGCATCGCTGCATCCAGCTGTTCGCCGCAGTCGCAGCGCTCGGAACCGAACACGTCGCCGGTCAGGCACTGTGAATGCAGGCGCACCAGCACCGGCTCGCCGAGCCTGATTTCGCCTTTGACCAGCGCGACGAACACGTTGGATTCGAGGCTGTCGGCATAGACCACCAGCCTGAATTCGCCGGCCTTGCTGGTCGGTAGCACGGTTTCGGCCTTGCGCTGGATGGTGCGCTCGTTCTCACGATAAGTGACGAGTTCGGCGATGTCGAGGATGCGGATGCCGTGTTTCGCCGCGAACTTTTCCAGGTCGGGACGCCGCGCCATGCTGCCGTCGGGATTCATGATTTCGCAGATCACGCCGGCGGGCTTGAGGCCGGCAAGCCGCGCGAGATCCACCGCGGCTTCGGTATGGCCGCGCCGCGCCAGCACGCCGCCGTCCACCGCGCGCAACGTCTGCAGGCGGCCAGGGCGGATCAGATCGGTGGGTTTGGCGTGGTCGGCGATCGCCACCGCGATGGTGCGCGCACGGTCGAGCGCCGACATGCCCGAACCCACGCCCTCGCGGGCGTCGATTGGAGTCGCGAAGGCGGTGCCGAACTTGGTCTGGTTGCCGCTGTCGTCGGCGATCAGTGACAGGCCCAGCGCGCGCATCCGCTCTTCGGTCAGCGCCAGCGACACCAGGCCGCGGCCTTCGCTCGCCATGAAGTTGA
Source organism: Burkholderiales bacterium (assembly GCA_049433545.1). Classification (GTDB taxonomy): domain Bacteria; phylum Pseudomonadota; class Gammaproteobacteria; order Burkholderiales; family SG8-41. Next base: position 21,765 of record JBMTEY010000001.1, read on the forward strand.
TGGCTTCGGGTGTGGCGCGTTCGGCGGCGACGAACAGGTCGCCTTCGTTTTCGCGGTCGGCGCTGTCGACGAGGATCACCATCTGTCCACGCCGCACCTCGGGCAGGATCTGCTCGATGGTGTATTCAGTGGTACTGCGTTCGGTGGTTTTGTCGGCGGACATGGCGCGGTCACTGACCGCAGGCGCGCGGTAAATCGTAACTATTTGATTTTATTGATATTTTTGTCATCGCCCTGGATCACGTCCGGGAGACAATCAGGCGCAGGAATTCGGCGCGGGTGACGTCCTTGTTGAATTCGCCGGTGAACGCGGAAGTCGACGCAATCGAATTCTGCTTTTGGATGCCGCGCATGATCATGCACATGTGCTGGGCCTCGATCACCACCGCGACGCCGGCAGGGTCGAGCGTGTCCTGGATGCAGTCGCGAATCTGCACGGTGAGCCGTTCCTGCACCTGCAGCCGCCGCGCATAGGCATCGACCACGCGCGGCACTTTCGACAGGCCGACAATGCGGCCCTTGGGGATGTAGGCGACGTGGGCCTTGCCGAAGAAGGGCAGCATGTGGTGCTCGCACAGCGAGTAGACCTCGATGTCGCGCACGATCACCATCTGCTGGTATTCCTCGGTGAACATCGCCGAGCGCAGGATTTCCGCGGGGTCGAGGTCGTAACCGTGGGTCAGGAACTGCAGCGCCTTGGCCACGCGCTCCGGCGTCTTCACCAGGCCTTCGCGGTCCGGGTCCTCGCCGACGTCCTTCAGGATGTGGCGGTAGCGGTCGGCGATGCTGCGGATGATTTCCGGATTGTAATGGTCGTTCCTGGCGTAACCGTCCATCACGTTTTCTTCGCGCATGTCGCTCACGGGCAGATTGTCACGCGGCTTCATTTTGTCTTCACCATGGCCAGACGTTCGCGGATCGAATGTGCGATTCCGGTGGCATCCAGTCCCACGCTCGCCAGCTGCAGCGAGGGATCTCCCTGATCGATGAAGCTGTCGGGCAGACCCAGTTGCAGCACCGGTATGTTCAGTTCGTTGCGCTGCATCGCCTCCAGCACCGCGCTGCCGGCGCCGCCCATCACCACGTTTTCCTCGATGGTCACCAGCAGCGCGTGTTTCGCCGCCAGTTCGCGCACCAGGTCTTCGTCCAGCGGCTTGACGAAGCGCATGTTCGCCACCGTGGCGTCGAATTCCGCGGCAACCTCGAGCGCCGGCGCCAGCATCGAGCCGAAGGCCAGTATCGCGATGTTGCCTTTGCCGCGCCGCCGTACTTCGCCGCGACCCAGCGGCAATGCGGTCATCTCCTTCTCGACCGCCACGCCGGGCCCGGTGCCGCGCGGGTAGCGCACGGCGGCAGGGGTATTCATCTGGAAAGCCGTGAAAAGCATCTGCCGGCATTCGTTTTCATCGGCCGGCGTCATCACCGTCATGTTGGGCAGGCAGCGCAGGTAACTCAGATCGAAGCTGCCGTTATGCGTGGCGCCGTCAGCGCCGACCAGACCGCCGCGGTCGAGCGCGAACACCACCGGCAGGTTCTGGATCTGCACGTCGTGGATCAGCTGGTCGTAGCCGCGCTGCAGGAAGGTCGAGTAGATCGCCACCACCGGCTTGTAGCCCTCGCAGGCCACGCCCGCGGCGAAGGTCACCGCATGCTGCTCGGCGATGCCGACGTCGAAATAACGTTTCGGATATTGCGCGGCGAACTTCACCATGCCCGAGCCTTCGCGCATCGCCGGCGTGATGCCGACCAGGCGCGGATCGCGCTCGGCCATGTCGCACAGCCATTCGCCGAAGACCTGGGTGTAGGTCGGTTTGCTGACGGATTTGCCGCCTGACTTGCCCGTGGCGATGCCCGACTTGTGGTCGAATTTCGACACGCCGTGATAGAGGATGGGATCGGCTTCTGCCAGCTTGTAGCCCTGGCCCTTGCGCGTCACCACGTGCAGGAACTGCGGACCCTTCAGGTTGCGGATGTTGTGCAGCGTCGGTATCAGCGCATCGAGGTCGTGGCCGTCGATCGGGCCGATGTAGTTGAAACCGAATTCCTCGAACATCGTGCCCGGCGTGACCATGCCCTTGACATGTTCCTCGGCGCGGCGCGCGAGGTCACCCAGCACTTTTTCGCCGAGCCCCTTGGCCGCGGCATAAAAACGCCCCGACATCAGTTTCGCCAGGTACTTGTTGAGCGCGCCCACAGGCGGCGAGATCGACATGTCGTTGTCGTTGAGCACCACCAGCAGGTCGACGTCCATCGCCCCGGCATTGTTCAGCGCCTCGAAGGCCATGCCCGCGCTCATCGCGCCGTCGCCGATGATCGCCACCGCATGGCGCGGCTCGCCCTTCAACTTGGCGGCCACCGCCATGCCCAGGGCAGCGCTGATCGAGGTGCTCGAATGCGCGGTGCCGAAGGTGTCGTAGACGGATTCAGTGCGCTGGGGGAAACCCGAGATGCCCTGCCACATGCGCAGGTTCTTCATCGCCTCGCGGCGGCCGGTCAGTATCTTGTGGCCATACGTCTGGTGGCCGACGTCCCACACCAGGCGGTCGTGCGGCGTGTCAAAGACGTAATGCAGTGCGATGGTGAGCTCGACCGTGCCGAGATTGGACGACAGGTGGCCGCCGGTCTGACTCACCGACTCCAGCAGGTAGGCGCGCAGTTCGTCGGCCAGCCGCGGCAGCTGGCTGCGCTCGAGCAGCCGCAGGTCGGCGGGCGTAGCCAGGGATTTCAGCAGCCCGTATTCGGGCCTGTCCTGATCCCCGGAGCCTTCCATGGTCAATATCGCAGTCATGCCGTTATTGTCTCAGAACTTGCGCAGGACGATGAAATCGGCCAATTGCGCGAGCCGTGTGCCGCGCTCGCCGAACGATGCGATGGCCTGCAAGGCCTGTTCACGCAGGTCCGCCGCCAGTGCCTTGGCCTGGCTGACACCCATCGCGCTGACATAGGTCGGTTTTCCCTGCTCCGCATCCTTGCCCGCCGTCTTGCCGAGCGTTGCGGTCGGCGCCTCGGCGTCGAGCACATCGTCGACGACCTGGAACGCCAGGCCGATCGCCTTGGCATAGGCATCGACCCGCGCCAGTCCGGCATCATCAAGACCGCTGCCGCAGCGCGCGCCGAGCACGGCCGCGGCGCGAATCAGCGCACCGGTCTTGTGAATGTGCATGAATTCGAGTTCGGGCACGGTCAGCGTCTCGCCCACCGCGGCAAGATCGATGGCCTGGCCGCCCGCCATGCCGCGCGAACCTGCTGCTATCCCCAGCAGCTTGATCATGTCGAGCTGCGCGGTGGCGTCGTCGGCAAGGCGGTATTCGCCGAGCAGCTGGAACGCGAGGCTCTGCAGCGCATCACCCACCAGCAGCGCGGTGGCTTCGTCGAACTCGACGTGGCAGGTTGGTTTGCCCCGTCGCAGCACGTCATCGTCCATGCACGGCAGGTCGTCATGCACCAGCGAATAGGCATGGATGATTTCCACGGCCGCACCGGCGACCGTCACGCGTTCGGGATCCGCCTGCGACACTTCGCCGGCGGCATAAGCCAGCAGCGGGCGCACGCGTTTGCCGCCGCCGAGCACGGCATAGCGCATCGCCGCGTGCAGGCGTGACGGCGCGATCTCGGCCGACGGCAGCACGCGCTGCAGGAAGGCTTCGATGCGGTTCTGCCCGGCTGCAACCCAGGCCTGGAAATCAGGAGCCGTCACAAAGTGGGGTTATTGTTCTGCGGCGCCGAAATTCTTCAGCACGCCGTTTTCGAGGATCTTCACCTGCTGCTGCGCGTCCTGCAGCTGGGTCTGGCAGACCTTGAGCAGTTCCGCGCCGCGTTTGTACGCCGCCAGCGACTGTTCCAGCGGCATCTGGCCCTCTTCCATGGCTTCGACGATTTTCTCGAGTTCCGCGAGCGCCGATTCGAATGTCGGATTGTTCTGGTTCTTGGGCGATTTGGACATGGCGGAATCGCCTCGTTGGATAAACCGAAAGACTAGCGCAATCAGCGAGTTGCGGTCAACGCGCCGAACCAGCGGGCACGCAGGCCCCTAGCCACGCCCGGCGCTGTCCACCCGATCGATCACGGCCCGCGGAATCAGGCTCAGCTTCACCAGAGGCTTCAGTGATTCATCGCTGCTCTGCTTGCAGAACTCGCGGATCGCAAGGAATGCCCGTGCCGCCGCCGTGTCGTTCCAGAACCACTGGTCGATGGCCTTCGCCGCGAGATTGCCGGGCTGCGCCGCGGCAGCCTCGAAATAGTACGCCTTGACGTCGTCGCAGGCGCGCTTCACCGCGACCCCGGCGCTCATGCCGGCGACGACGGGCAGTACGGGCGCATCGTCGAGATAAGCCAGCACGTGATTCACTGCGTCGTCCACCGTCGCGCCGAACACGCCCACGGTGGTGCGGCCGCGCCGTTTGCGCGCCAGGTCATACCATGGAGCCAGTTGCGCAACCTCGTCGCGTAGGGCCTGGGCCAGTCCGCCCGCGCCGGTTTTGGCCGCGGCAAAGCTCACCGGGCAGGCAAATCCGGAATCAGCGGATGCGGCATCCGGCGCATCCTCCGGAAAATCCTCCAGCACCGGGCCTGATTTTTTTTCGAACAGGGCCAGCAGGCTGCGCAGCACCCTGCGCTGGAAGTCCGCTTCATTCGGGGAACCGAAGGGACGGCCGAGCATGAACGGCACCCACAACGCGCGCGACGGTTTGATCGCCGCGGTCTGCTCACGGATCAGGCTGATCTGCGCCGTCGCCACGCCTTCGCGCTCGAGGTAGTGTCCGAGTGCGCCCACGGCGCACGTGCAGTTGGGTCAGACCGGTGTCAGCAATACCGCATCCACCTTGTCCTTTTTCAGCAGCGCCGCGAGCTCGCGGGCCTTGGCCTCGAGGGCTCGGACCGGCGCCGCGCCCATGAAAGCATAGTGATAGTCCGACACCGATCCCACCACGCCTTCAGCCTGCAGTTCTCGCAGGCGGTCAAGCGGAAACACCACGTTGACGTCTTCCTGGAAGCCGCTGCGGTCGAAGTTCACCGAGCTGTGGCTCATGATCAGGTCGGCGTGCGGCGTATCGCCAGGGATCACGCGGTAATCCGCCGCGCCCGGCGGAAACGGCCGGTCTCCGCGCACGTGCACCCCGGAGGTGGTGATGATCGCCACCCGGCGCTCGCGCAGCGGCGGCCCGGGCACGAACGGCGTCGCGCCGAAATCCGGCAGGTCGCGGATCTTGTCGAGATGGTGCTGCCGCTCAAATTCCGGAAGATCGCTCAATCGCGCCATCTGCTGTCCTTTCGGTTGCCATTAATTATCAGCGCTGATGCTTGCCCAAGTTCCAGCCGCTTTTCGCCAGGTGTTTCTCGCCGACGTGGATAGGCTCCTCCTCCAGCGGCGTCGCCATGGTGTCGTTCCAGCGGTTGAGGAAACCGAAGTTTGCTATGACTGCCACGATTTCCACGATCTGCCCTTCGCTCCAGTGCTTCTTGAGTTCGGCGAACATCTCGTCTGTAACCGCATTGGGCTGTGCCGCGCCGGCAATCGCAACTTCCAGTGCCGCACGTTCCGCCTCGGAAAACAATGAACTGGTGCGAAATTCCCAGACAGCCTCGAGTTTTTCTGCTTCAACGCCCAGCCGGAGCGCCGCCCCGGCAGTGTGCGCCATTCAGTAATGGCAACCGTGTGCACGGCTCGCGACGTGGGCCAGCATGCGTTTGAACGCCACCGTCACTTCACCCTGCGGATCCCATACCGCAGCAGCGAGCTGGGCCATAGCCAGAACCAGTTTGGGTTTGCGTTGCATGATCAGCATGCTGTTCGGCACGAAACCCAGCGTTCGCGTGTAGGTCTTGAACGCCTCCTGCAGTTCCGGTACGGCATCCTGCGGCAGGGGCGCAAGCCGCGGATCGGGTCGGTCATTTTGTTTCATCAATGTTTCCTCCTGGTCAAGATTGTTTCGTCGGGTTCGGGTATTCAAGGCAGCGCAGCAGATTGCAGGCAATGGAATTCAACGCATCGCGGTCCGGATTGACCTTGCCGAACAGTCGCAATCCCTGGATGCCCGCAACCAGGAAACGGGCCAGCGCACGGACGTCAGCGTCGTCGGAAATTTCCCCGCGCCCCTGCCCGCGTGCCAGCGCTTCGGCAAACGAAACTTCGATGCGCTCCAGGCTGCGCCGGACCTTGACTGCAGTGGCATGATCGCGTCGCGCCAGTTCGGCGGCGCAGTTGCCGATGAAGCACCCGCGCCGCCCCGGGCCGGCGACGATGCGGTCTATCAGTTCGCCGACGAATCCGGCAATCGCATCCTGCACCGGCAGCGGCCGTTGCAGCGCGGTGTTGATGCGGGCCAGTCCCTGTTTTTCATAACGCTCGAGAGAACGGTGCAGCAGCGCGCGCTTGCCGCCGAATGTCGCATACAGGCTGGAGCGGCTGAGTCCGGTGGCCGCACACAGGTCGTCGAGCGACGTCGCTTTGTAGCCCTTGGCCCAGAACGCCTGCATCGCCTGTTCCAGTGCAATGTCGGGCTCGAACTCACGATGCCTTGCCATTATTTATTTGACAGCGCCTGCCGCCAGTCCGTTGAGCGCCTTGCGCAGATTCTGCGTCACCGCGCCGCAATCCCCGCCCTGCTTGTGGCGTGCGGCGAGAAACTGCGGATCGTTGTATCCCAGCCACACCTGTCCGGAGGCATCCTGCCAAGCCAGCGCCTTCAGCAGCAGATCAATGCCGCTGGACTGCGCGCACAGCATCAAAGGCGTGCCGCCCTGGGGATTGCCGAACACCAGCAATTCCGTCGGGCGCAGTTCCTTGCCGATTTTTTTCGCGCCGGCGGCATGATCCACGCGCAGGAAGATATTGAGTCCCTTGCCCTTGGCGGCCGCCTCGAAGCGGTCGAGGGTGTCCTTGACGCTGTGCGGGCTCTTCAGGGCGATCAGGCCGTCGGCAGACCATGCGGAAAACGGCAGCAGCGACAGCAGCAATACAGCGGCAATACGCATCCTGTTCATGGATTTCTCCGGTTATGTGACAGCACCCGCCCGATGCCTACTTGGCATGCACCCCGGGATTCCAACCCGAAGCGGCGAGATGCTTGCGGGCAAATTCCAGCGGATGTTCCTCGAGTTGGGTTGCCAGCGTGTCGTTCCAGCGGTTGAGCCAGCCGAAGAACGAAATCACCGACACGATTTCGATGATCGCATCTTCCGAGAAATGTTTCTTCAACTCGTCGAAATGGGCATCCGTGGCGGACGGCGGACAGCCGCCGGCGGCCAGTGCCAGGCTGAGGGCAGCGCGCTCGGCCGCGGTGAACAGAGGACTGGTCTGGAACTGCCACAACGCATGCAGCTTTTCCTCGGGAACCTTGCCGCGCTCGACCACGTTTTCGGCGTTATGCGCAGTGCAGTAGCGACAACCGGCGGCATTGCTGGCGACTTCCGCCACCATCAGGCGCAGCGCCGTCGGCACCTCGCCCGCATCGGCCATCACCGCTTCGCGCAGGGTCTGGATGGCGCGAAACACTTTCGGCCGCCGCGCCAGCGTCAGCCAGCTGTTGGGCACGTAACCGCGCTGTTTTTTCGATTTTTCGAAATCCGCCGCGAACTCGGCGATGCGTTCTGCTGAAGCCGATGAGACTCTGGCCATTCCATTTCCTCCGGTTAATCGTGTTTGCCCGGCGCGGCAATTTGGTTTGACTGCGCGCCGCGGGCGGCTGACGGTTTTCAATGTCTTGCCGCATCGACCTATTATAGAATGATCGTTCCAGAATACAACCGTTGCCGTTTCGGCTCATCCCGGTAAACAAGCAGGCAGCGTCACGGTACGGGGCGAATCGTGATATGAAGCCGGTTGTAAGGAACGCCCGGAAATTCCGACCGATGGTTTTTGCTGTAAACCGAGTTCCAGGAGCCGTTTGATGCATGCCACCCTGCCCTTGATGGAAGCCAGTGATTTCCCGGCGATCCGCCGCCGGCGCACCGAAACGCTGCAGGTTAACCTCGGTTACAAGTGCAACCAGAGCTGCCTGCACTGCCACGTCAACGCCGGTCCCACCCGCACTGAACTGATGTCGCAGGAAACCATCCTCGACGTGATCGCCTATCTGCAGTCCGCCGGCATCGGCACACTGGATGTCACCGGAGGCGCGCCGGAGCTGAACCCCCATTTCCGCTCTCTGGTCGAAACCGCGCGCAAGCTCGGCATACGCGTCATCGACCGCTGCAACCTGACCATCCTGTTTGAACCCGGACAGGAAACACTCGCGCAATTCCTTGCCGGTCAACAGGTTGAAATCACCGCCTCGCTGCCGTGTTATTCCGCAGACAATGTCGACCGCCAGCGCGGCAAGGGCGTATTCGACGCCAGCATCCGTGCGCTGCAACTGCTGAACGGACTCGGTTACGGCCGGCCCGGTTCCGCGCTGAAACTGAACCTGGTCTACAACCCGCAGGGTCCGGTGCTGCCCCCCGCCCAGCCGCAGCTCGAGCTCGATTACAAAAAACGACTGGCCGACGACCATGGCATCGTGTTCAATGAACTGTATGTCATCACCAACATGCCGATCCAGCGCTTCGGCAGCACGCTGGTCTCCAGGGGACAGTTCAATCAGTACATGAGCCTGCTGAAAAACGCCTACCAGCCGGCCAACCTGGAATCGGTGATGTGCCGCACGCAACTCTCGGTCGACTGGCAGGGATTTGTCTACGACTGCGATTTCAACCAGATGCTCGATCTGCCGCTGGCGTGGAAACATCGGCCACGCACCCACCTGCGCGAGTTGATAGGGGCCGATCCCGCGGGTAACCCCATCGTGGTCAGGGACCACTGTTACGGCTGCACCGCCGGCCAGGGTTCCAGCTGCGGCGGCGCACTGGTCGACTGACAGCCATCCCCGTCCTGAGGCATGACGATGATAGAACCGATTTTCGCGGTGTATTTCTGGGGTTTCCTGATCCTCTACGGCGGCGTGATGTACGCCATCTCGCCGCAGTCCCGCACCAGCGCCAGCTTCTTCACCGGCAGCGACGATGCCGGCCGCCCGGCGACCGAATGGGCCCTGATCTGCAGCATCTTCATCAGCTGGATATTCGCCAAATCGGTGACCAATGCAGCCAACCTCGGTGCCGCCTACGGCATCGTCGGCGGGCTGGCCTATGCCATGTACTGGCTGTCGATACCGGTCGCCGGCATCGTCATCTACCGTTTGCGCACGCGCCATGGCGCAACCGGCCTGGTATCGTTCCTGATCGGCCGCTACGGGCGGCTGGCGGCGCTGGCGTTCACGCTCGCCATCCTGATCCGGCTCTACAACGAAGTGTGGAGCAACACCGCGGTCGTCGGCGCCTATTACGGAAAGGCCGGAGAGTGGACCTTCATCGCCTCGGCGCTGCTGTTTACTGCGGCCACTCTTTTCTACAGCATGAAGGGCGGACTGCGCAGTTCGATAGTCACCGACGTGATCCAGGCCGTGCTGTTCGTCATCGTGCTCGGCGTGGTGCTGTTCCTGGTCTTGCCCAAGCACGGACTGGGCACGCTGCTGTCGGTGGGTGATTTCCGGCTCAACGCCGGCGTCGACCTGCTGCTGGTGGCGCTGCTGCAGGTGGTGTCATACCCGTTCCACGACCCGGTGCTCACCGACCGCGGCTTCATCACCCGCGAAAAAACCATGCTGCGCGCGATGATCGTCGCCGGCGTGCTCGGCTTCATCTGCATTTTCGCCTTCAGCCTGGTCGGCGTGCACGCCAAACTCGAAGGTCTGCCGACCGGCGACAACATGCCCGGCGCGGTGGCGCTGGCCTTCGGCACCCTGCCCTACCTGATGATGACCGTGGTGATGATCATGGCGGCGGGCTCGACGCTGGACTCGACGTTTTCGTCGGTCGCCAAGTCCATCGGCCAGGAACTGCCGATGCTCGCCGGGCGGCTGCCGGGACCGCGTGCGATGGTCATCGGCATGTGGACCATGCTGGCGTTCGCGATACTCGGCAACCTGCCGATGATCGCCGGCACCGACATCCTCAAGGCCACCACGGTCAGCGGCACCATGGTGATGGGCCTGGCGCCGGTGTTCCTGCTGGCGCCGCTGGTTAAACATTCGCCATGGAGTTTCCATCTCGCATTTTGGCCTGGCGTGATCCTCGGTGTCCTGCTCGCAGGCGGCGGCATTCCGCAGGCCTGGGCCATCGGTGACGGCAAATATGCGCTGCTGCTCGGCACCAACCTCTACGGTCTGCTGATCTGCATTGCCGGCTTCCTCGCGCCGGTGATATGGCAGCGGCTGCGCGCGGCACGCTGACCGCATGCAACCCGGACGCAGCTGCCCCCTGCACTACCGCTATGCGCCGCAATCGCTGCGCCGGCCGCCGGAAATCCTGGCCGACACGCTGTATGTGATCGGCGGACTCTACGGCAACCTTCCCGCGTTGCAGGCCGTATCTGCGCTGGCCGCGGCCGAGCCGGAGCCGGTGGCGCTGGTGTTCAACGGCGACTTCAACTGGTTCAACATCGACGGCGGCGGATTTTCGGCGATCAATGAAACCGTGCTGCAACACCACGCGCTGCGCGGCAACGTTGAAACCGAACTCGCCGGGGATGACGATGAGGCGGGCTGCGGCTGCGCCTATCCGGACAGCGTCGGCGACGAGGAAGTCGCCCGCTCCAATGCCATGCTCGCGCAGTTGCGCGCCACCGCGCGCAGGTTTCCGGACCTGCGCTCCCAGCTCGCCGCGCTGCCGATGAACCGGGTCGCCGAAGTCGGCGGCCTGCGCATTGCCATCGTACACGGCGACTGTGAATCGCTGGCCGGCTGGTCGTACGACGAATCGGCTTTCCGCGGCACCACCGGCAGCACGCGCCTCGCCGCACATTTCGCCGCCAGCGGCGCGCGCATCATCGCCAGCAGCCACACCTGCCTGCCGGTGGCGCTGCGCCAGCGCAGGCCACAGGGCGACTGCGCGCTGTTCAACAACGGCGCGGCCGGCATGCCCAATTTCGCCGGCACCCAATTCGGGGTGATCACGCGGATAGCAACCACCCCCGCGCGCCCATCGGCCGCGCTCTACGGCACAGTCATCCATGGCGTGCACATTGATGCGCTGGCCGTGCACTACGATTCCGCACAATGGCAACAGGACTTCGCAGCCAACTGGCCGGCCGGCAGCGCCGGATACCTGTCCTATCACCGGCGCATCACCCAGGGCCCGCGCCACGGCATCAACAAGGCCCTGCACAAGGGCATCCACCTCAATCCTGAACTGCTGCGCGGACTGCGCGCCAGCGAGGCGATTCAATGAAAAAAAGCAAACTGCTGGTATTCGCACTGATCGCCGCGGGCATCGTCGCGTTTTTTGCATTCGACCTGAAGCAGTACTTCACCCTGGATTATTTCCAGGCACAGCGCGCGGCGATCGATGCCGAAGTCCAGTCCCGGCCGTTGCGCTCGGCCCTGCTGTTTTTTGCCGCCTATGTCGCGGTCACCGGGCTGTCGCTGCCGGGTGCCGCCATCATGACGCTGGTGGCGGGCGCGGTGTTCGGCCTGCTGTGGGGCACGATCATCGTGTCATTCGCCTCGACTTTGGGTGCCACGCTGGCCTTCCTCGCCTCTAGATTCCTGCTGCGCGACTGGGTGCAGGACAAATTCGGCGACAAGCTGCGGCCGATCAACGACGGCATCGCGCGCGAAGGCGGTTTTTACCTGTTTGCGCTGCGCCTGGTGCCGGCCTTTCCGTTTTTCGTGATCAACCTGGTGATGGGCCTGACGTCCATCCGCACCTGGACCTACTACTGGGTCAGCCAGCTCGGCATGTTTGCCGGCACCGTGGTATACGTCTACGCCGGCACCCAGCTCGGGGAATTCCGCATTTCGGCGGGACTGATCGGCGCCTTCGTGCTGCTGGGCCTGTTCCCGCTCGCCGCGAAAAAAACCCTGGACGCGCTGAAGGCGCGCAAGGTCTACGCCGGCTGGAACCGGCCCGCGCGTTTCGACCGTAACCTCGTCGTCATCGGCGCCGGCTCGGCAGGGCTGGTCTCCGCCTACATCGCTGCGGCGGTGAAAGCGAAAGTGACGCTGGTCGAGAAACACAGGATGGGCGGCGACTGCCTGAACACCGGCTGCGTGCCGTCCAAGGCGCTGATCAAGTCGGCGAAACTGCTGGCGACCATGAAACACGCCAGCAACTACGGCCTGAAGGACACGCAGGTGGATTTCGACTTTGCCGAGGTCATGGAACGCGTGCAACGCGTGGTCCGTAAAGTCGAGCCCCATGATTCCGTCGAACGCTACACCGCGCTGGGCGTCGAATGCATCAGCGGCGAGGCAAAGATCACTTCGCCGTGGAGCGTCGAAGTGAAAACCCCCGCGGGCGCGCAGACGCTGACCACGCGCGGCATTGTCATTGCCGCCGGCGCGCGCCCCTTCGTGCCGCCGATACCCGGGATCAACGATGTCGGCTGCCTGACCTCTGACACGGTGTGGGAACTGCGCACACTGCCGAAACGCCTGGTGGTGCTCGGCGGCGGCCCGATCGGCTGCGAACTGACGCAGTGTTTCGCCCGTCTAGGCTCACAGGTCATCCAGGTCGAGATGCTTCCGCGGATCATGATCCGCGAGGATCCGGAAATTTCCGACATGGTGCTGCAGAAATTCCGTGCCGAAGGCGTCAGCGTGCTGGTGAACCACAAGGCGCAGCGCTTCGCGGTCGAAAACGGTGAAAAAGTCCTGTACTGCGAAAACGAAGGCCGCGAAGTGCGCATCACCTTCGACGCACTGCTGTGCGCGGTCGGCCGCGTCGCCAACACCTCAGGCTACGGCCTCGAGGAACTCGGTATCCCGGTGACGAAATCGCGCACCGTCGAAGTCAACGAATTCCTGCAGACCAGATACCCGAACATCCTCGTTTGCGGCGATGTCGCCGGACCGTACCAGTTCACCCACACCGCGGCGCACACCGCCTGGTATGCCGCGGTCAACGGCCTGTTCGGCGGGTTCAAAAAATTCCGTGTTGATTACTCGGTGATCCCCTGGGCCACGTTTACCGACCCCGAAGTCGCGCGCGTCGGCCTCAATGAAACCGAGGCCAGGGAAAAAAACATTTCCTGCGAAGTCACCACCTACGGCATCGACGACCTCGACCGCGCCATCGCTGACGGTACTGCGCACGGCATGGTCAAGGTATTGACCGTGCCCGGCAAGGACAAGATCCTGGGCGCCACCATCGCAGGCGAGCATGCCGGCGACCTGATCACCGAATTCGTCACCGCAATGAAACACGGCATCGGACTCAACAAGATCCTCGGTACCATCCACATCTACCCGACGCTCGCCGAAGCCAACAAGTACGTGGCAGGGAACTGGAAGCGCGCACACGCGCCCCAAGCATTGCTGGAATGGGTGGAGAAGTTTCATGCGTGGCGGCGAGGATAATACATAACCCGTTGTTTTTATTGATATTTATTAAAAAATTGCTGTTCATGCTGTTGCTGGCCGTCGCCCCTTTCCCGGCATCCGCGCAAGCTTTCGATCACGATCACAAAGCCTGGGACGCGCTGCTGAAAAAACATGTCGTGCTGATCGACGGCGGCAAGGCATCGCAGGTGCGCTATGCCGGCTTTGCGCAGGAGCCCGCCGCGCTGAAAACTTACCTTGGCACCTTGTCAAAAGTCAGTGCGCAGGAATTCTCCGGCTGGAGCAAACCGCAGCAGATGGCCTTCCTTATCAACGCCTACAACGCGTACACCGTCGAGAAAATCCTCACTCGCCATCCCGACATCCGCTCGATCTGGGATTTCGGGAAAATTTTCGGCAATCCGTTCAAGGACAAATTCTTCAAACTGCTCGGCCGCGACTTTTCGCTGGACATGATCGAGCATGAAACCCTGCGCAAGCCCGGCGCCTACAACGAGCCACGCGTGCACTTCGCGGTGAACTGCGCCTCGGTGGGCTGCCCGATGCTGCGTGAGGAAGCCTACGTCCCCACGCGTCTCGATGCGCAGCTCGAGGAACAGACGCGGCGTTTCCTCTCGGATCGCAGCCGCAACCGCTACAACCCGCAGAGCAACACGCTGGAAGTTTCCGAAATCTTCAAATGGTTCAGCGAGGACTGGACCAGCGGCTATCGCGGCTTTGAAGGAAAAAATCCGGCGATCCAGTCGCGCGAGCAATTCTTCGCGGCGTACGCAACGCTGCTTGCCGACAGCCCCACCCAGCAGCAGGCCATCGCCGACCGCAAGGCCGGCATCTCGCATCTGGATTATGATTGGGCATTGAACGTCGCAAAGAAATAATCCCTCTCCGGCTCTCCCGTGTCGCTGTCCATCATCATTCCGGCACTCAATGAAGCCGGCAACATTCCGGAACTGCTTGAACGCCTGCAGCCGCTGCGGCGGCGCGGCGTGGAAGTCGTCGTCGTCGACGGCGGCAGCACGGATGCCACTGCAACACTCGCCGAAGCCGGTGCTGACAAGGTCCTGATCACGGCCCCCGGCCGCGCGCGCCAGATGAACGTCGGCGCCGCTGCAGCCGGCGGTGAAATCCTCTGCTTCCTGCACGCCGACTCGCAACTGCCGGATAACGCCGACGGCCTGATCATCGACGGCCTCAGCCGCGGCCGGCGCAGCTGGGGACGCTTCGACGTGCGCATCGCCGGCAACCACGCAATGCTCGACGTCATCGCGTGGATGATGAACTGGCGTTCGCGGCTGACCGGCATCGCCACCGGCGACCAGGGTCTGTTCGTCACACGATCACTGTTCGAGGCCGCCGGGAGATTCCCGGAAATCGCGCTGATGGAAGACATCGCGTTATCGCGGCAACTCAAGGTCTACGGTCCGCCGCTGTGCCTGTCGCACCGGCTCACCACTTCCGGCCGGCGCTGGGAAAAACACGGGCTGTGGCGCACCATGCTGCTGATGTGGCGGCTGCGCCTGGAATTCTGGCTGGGCGCCGACCCGGACAAACTCGCCTTGCGTTATGCCCGGCACAAACCCTGATTTCACGATCCTGGTGTTTGCCAAGGCGCCGCTGGCCGGCCAGGTGAAAACACGGCTGATTCCGCTGCTCGGTGCAGCCGGCGCGGCCGCTTTGCACCGGCAGCTGCTGGCCCATGCGCTCGGCATCGCGCGCAGCGCCTCTGCGGGTTCTCTCGAATTGTGGTGCACTCCCGACACCGCGCATCCCTTTCTGCAAACCGTCGCCCGCACCCGTGACGCAAGCCTGCGCCTGCAGCAGGGCGCGGATCTCGGCGCACGCATGGCCCATGCTTTCGCGGACGCATTGCGGATGCACGAACGCGCAATCTGCATCGGCGCCGATTGCCCCGCATTGGCCGCACTGCATCTGCGTGATGCCGACGCAGCATTGCGCAACGGCAATGACGCCGTATTCGTGCCGGCCGAGGACGGCGGTTACGCGCTGGTCGGGCTCGCGCGCCGCGTGCCCGATATTTTCAACGGCATCGACTGGGGTGGACCGCAGGTCATGGCGCAGACCCGTGCGCGCATGCGCGCAGCCGGAGTGCGCTGGCATGAACTGGAAACCCTGTGGGACGTCGACCGCCCGGAGGATCTGCAGCGCCTGCAACAGTCCGGCTGGCACGACCATGCACCTGTCGCGGACTGAACGGCTGGCGGTTCTGGCAGTGCTGCTTGCTGCCGGTACCGCCTTTGCCGTCGGCGACCGCATCAGCGCCGGGGCGTTTTCGGCGGTGCCGCCAGGTAACGCGTTGCCGGCCGGTTGGACCATCAAGGACTCGCCGAACATCAAGGTACATACCCGCTACTCGCTGGTCGACGACAACGGCTCCACCGTGCTGCGCGCCGATTCCGCGGCAGGCGCGGCGGGCATCGGCCGCGAACTGAAGGTAAATCCGGCGGAATTTCCGCTGCTGCGCTGGCGCTGGAAAGTCGCCAACCTGATCGAGCAGGCCGACCTGCGCACCAAGGAAGGCGACGATTTCCCAGCACGCATTTACGTCACCTTCGACTATCCGCTGGAAAAACTGCCTTTCTTCGAGCGCAGCAAGCTGCGGCTTGCGCGCACTTTCTTTGATCCGCAATTGCCGGCGGCAACGCTGTGCTACGTGTGGGACGGCAAGGTGCCGGCGGAAACCATCGCGCCCAGCGCCTATACCGACCGCGTGCGCCTGATCGTGGCGGAATCCGGCCCGGCGCGGGTCGGCGAGTGGGTGGCCATGGAACGCAACATCGCGCGTGACTTCCGCGCGGCATTCGGCGAAGCCGCGCCGCCGGTGAACGGCATCATCATCGCCACCGACAGCGACAATACTGGCGCCAAAGCAACAGCCTTTTATGGCGACATTTTCTTTTATAAACAATAAGTTATGAGTTACATGTCCGGTGCATGCCGGAACCCGCCAAGAATTTATATTGCCTTTTGATGGGCCCTGGGAAAGAATAGCCCCTCTTTTTTGCCGCGGGTTCAGCGCCTTAATTCATTTAGATTCAAGACCTTGAAGCATCATCGAAAGCTGACCAACCACTCGCCCTGCCCGCTGCATGTCTGATCTCTCCAGCGTCACCGCATTCCACGCGGCCGCGTCGCAACTCCCCGTCCACTGGTACTTTGATCCGCGGATTCATGAAGCCGAACTGCGCCTGTTGTTCGACAAAGGCCCAGGATATGTCGGCCATGAACTGATGGTGCCGAACAGCGGCGACTATCACGCGCTGGCGTGGCAGGACAACGCGCAGGCCCTGGTGCGCAACGACCGCGGCGTCGAACTGCTGTCCAACATCTGCCGCCATCGCCAGGCCGTGATCCTCAAGGGCCGCGGCAATGCAAAGAACATCATCTGCCCGCTGCATCGCTGGACCTACGGGCTCGACGGCAAGCTGCTGGGCGCCCCGCATTTTGCCGACAACCCCTGCCTGGACCTGGCACGCACGCCGCTGACCAGCTGGAACGGACTGCTGTTCAGCGGCCAGCGTGACGTTGCCCGCGACCTGGCTCGCCTCGGCGTGATGAATGACCTCGACTTCTCGGGTTACATGCTCGACCGCGTGGAGATCGACGAATACGCCTGCAACTGGAAAACCTTCATCGAGGTCTACCTCGAGGACTACCACGTCGAGCCCTTCCATCCCGGACTGGGACAATTCGTCAACGTGTCCGACCTGCGCTGGGAATTCGGCGACTGGTACAGCGTGCAGACCTGCGGCCTGAAAAACGCGCTGGCACGCCCCGGCAGCCCGGTCTACCAGCGCTGGCACGAACAGGTCATGCGCTACGGCGAAGGCCGGCAGCCGGCGCACGGCGCAATCTGGCTGACCTATTTTCCGAACATCATGGTGGAGTGGTACCCGCACGTGCTGGTGGTGAGCACCATCGTGCCGCGCGGCCCCGAGGCATGCAGTAACGTTGTCGAGTTTTATTATCCCGAGGACATCGCACTGTTCGAACGCGGGTTCGTCGAAGCCGAGCAGGCGGCGTACCGCGAAACCGCGATCGAAGACGCCGAGATCATCGCGCGCATGACCGAGGGACGCCGCGCGCTGTGGCGCCAGGGCCGCAGCGAGGCCGGCCCCTACCAGTCACCGCTGGAGGACGGCATGGTGCATTTCCACGCATTTTTGCAGCGCGAGATCGGCGCCCGGTTGCCGGCAATTTAATTCAATAAATTCAATAACTTACAATCATTCCGCGGCGATCCCGGGCAACCGCGGATTTTTTTCGCGCTTGATTTTCGATTGGCGTTTGCTACCTTTGCCCCTCCAACAACCCGGGCGGCGACGCAACTTCAATGACGTATACGACGCTGATCAGCGCAGAAAACACCGCCGCGCATCTTGATGATCCGGACTGGGTCGTCTGCGATTGCCGCCACGATCTGGCAAATTACAGCGCCGGCTACAAGGCATACCGCGCAGGGCACATACCGGGCGCGCGTTTCCTGCATCTCGACGTCGACCTCTCGGGTCCCAAGACCGGCCTCAACGGCCGCCATCCTCTGCCGCATCCCGCCACCTTCTGCCTGCGGCTGGGCGCGCTCGGAATCAGCAACAACACGCAGGTCGTCGCCTACGACGAAACCGGCGGCGTCTATGCCGCGCGGCTGTGGTGGATGCTGCGCTGGGTCGGGCACAGCCGCGTCGCCGTGCTCGACGGTGGCTGGCAGGCCTGGGTCAAATCGGGGAAACCGGTAACCGTCGAACAACCGGCCGTCACCGCGACGACGTTCAACGGACGCACGCAGCCGCGCACCGCCGCCGACAGCGCCGAAATACTCACGCACCTGCAGGACCGCAAGGCGCTGGTGCTGGATGCGCGCGCCAGCGACCGTTACCGCGGCGAAAACGAAACGCTGGATCCGGTGGCCGGCCACATCCCCGGTGCGCTCAACCGTTTTTTCCGCATGAACCTGGCTGAAGACGGTCGCTTCAAACCCGCCGCAAAACTGAAACAGGAGTTCGGCACCATGCTCAACGGGCATGCGCCGGAAGCCATCATTCACCAGTGCGGGTCCGGCGTGACCGCCTGCCACAACCTGCTCGCGATGGAAGTCGCCGGACTGCCCGGCTCGCGACTGTATCCGGGATCGTGGAGTGAATGGGTCAGCGACCGCCGCCGCCCGGTCGCCACCGGCGCCGCCTGATCTTCGTGTAACTGCGCCGCGAGCCATGCTGCTGCTCGCCGACCTGATCCTGGTCGTCCATTTCCTGTTCGTGCTGTTTGTCGTCGCCAGCCTGCCGCTGGTATGGGCGGGCGCGCTGGCCGGCTGGCGCTGGGTGCGCCATCGCGGATTCCGCTTCGCGCATCTTGCGGCCATCCTGTTTGTCACTGCCGAATCGCTGGCCGGGGTATGGTGCCCGCTGACGCTGTGGGAAGACGCACTGCGCGGAACCGTGCAGGAAAAAAGTTTTGTCGCGCGCTGGATCCACGCGCTGCTGTATTACGACCTGCCGCCGGCGGTGTTCACCGTCGCCTATCTGCTGTTCGCGGCACTGGTGGCACTGACCTGGTGGCGAATCCCGCCGCAGCGGGGGCGCCGGGCACAATGAAAAAAGGGGCGCTACGCGCCCCTTTTTCGCCCGCATACCGCCGGTCAGACCAGGGCGTCTGCCCATATGTTGCGCGCCCAGCCCCAGGCATATTCGGCTTCGGAGCCACTCGCCGCCTTGGAGACGCCGCCCGAGCCCTTGACCGGCGCGATGGTCTTCTGCGACGCATTGTAGCGGTGCACCGACGCCACGTGCATGGCGCTACTGCCGCTGACGAAGCTGTAGCAGGTGTTCATCATCATCGGATCGCTGTTGACCGGCTGGCCTTTCAGCAAGGCGACGACCGCGGCCGCGCACACCTTGGCCTGCTGGTTGGCCATGCTGCCCGACTTCGGCATGCCCGGCGCGGACAGCGTGCTGTCGCCGAGCACATGCACGCCTTTTACCGCGGTCGATTCGCAGGTCATCCAGTCGACGCCGCACCAGCGGTTGTTGGCGGTAATCAGCCCGGTCTTGACCGCGATGTCTCCGGCGCGCTGCGCCGGCACCACATTCAGCACATCAGCCTTGACATTGTCGAACTGCAGCTTCAGCACCTTGCCCCTGACGTCGACATCGAGAATCTCGTTCCTGGGCAGGTAATCGATCAACCCCTTGTACATGCTGTTCCATGCCGCCAGGAACAGACCCTTCTTCGACACGATATCCGGGTTCGAGTCGAGCACAAGAATTTTCGAGCGCGGTTTGGACTTTTTGAAGTAGTCGGCAATCTGGCATACGCGTTCGTATGGTCCCGGCGGACAGCGGTACGGCCCCGGCGGAATGTGCAGCGCGTAGACTCCGCCGTCGCGCATGGCTTCCAGTTGCTTGCGCAGGATCACGGTCTGCTCTCCCGCTTTCCACGCATGCGGCACCTGCCGCTGTGCTTCGGGGTTGTTGAGTCCTGGGATCCGCTCGGTCATGAAGGCGATGCCGGGGGACACGATCACGCGCTCGTAGCCCAGAGTGTCGCCGCCGGCGAGACGCACGGTACGTTTTGCTGCATCGATGCCGGTCACGGTATCGCGAATTACCCGCACCCCGCGCTGCCGCAGTCCATCGTAGGTGAACGTGATGTCGTTCATACGGGCGTTGCCGCCGATCACAAGGTTGCTGATCGGACACGAGATGAAGTGCTCGTTGGGCTCCACCAGGGTGACGTCGATTTCCGGCGCCCACATTTTCACGTACTTGGCCACGGTGGCGCCGCCGTAACCGCCGCCCACCACCACCACGCGTGCCGAGCCGGCACTGCCGCCGGTTGCACAACCCGCCACTGCGCCGATGCCGGCGGTTGCTGCGGTCCACTTGACGAATTCGCGTCTGGATATGGTCATGACATTCTCCTCAGCGTGCCGCCGGCGCCGGCGCGGCCCGGCCCGGGGTGACCGCGGCAAAATAACCGGCAATCAGTGAAAGTTGCGCGTCGGTATAGCCCTTGGCGTGCTGGTGCATGATGGTCGCCGGGCGTTTGCCGTCGCGGAATTCCTGCAATTGTTTCAACAGGTAGTCACGGTTCTGGCCGGCCAGGCTGGGCGGGACGCCGTTGACGCTGCGCCCGTCGGTGCCGTGGCAGGTGAAGCAGGTTGCTGCCAGGTTGCGTGCGTAATTGGCATCTGCAGCCGACGCGGACTGCCACGCACTGCCGCCGACCAGGACGATGGCCAGCAGCGTTCGGACTTTGTTCATGTGCTCCTCCATGAAAAACGAAACGGAAAACCAAGTGCGCCTTGCCGAATCTGTATCATGCATTTTTTTATGGATACAGTTTCCGGCGATTTCCGGAGACTGTCAACGGAAAATAGAACCGGAAAGCAGGAAACGCGGCAGGCATTGCGCCTGCCGTGCGTCAGGCGACGCTGGCCGCCGCCTCTTCCGCAAACTCCAGCCGCACCTTGCCTGCGGCGTCGATATCCACTGCGACTTTGCCGCCGTGGGCGAGGCGGCCGAACAGCAGTTCATCGGCCAGTGCGCTGCGGATGGTGTCCTGGATCAGGCGCGACATCGGCCGCGCCCCCATCTGCGGGTCAAACCCCTTGTCGGCGAGATATTCGCGCAGCGCCGGCGTAAAGCTGATGTCGACCTTCTTCTCGTGCAGCTGTTCCTCGAGCTGCATCAGGAACTTGTCGACCACGCGCAGGATGATGGCGCGATCGAGCGACTGGAAGGAAATGATGCCATCCAGCCTGTTGCGGAATTCCGGCGTGAACATGCGCTTGATCTCGCCCATCTCGTCACCGGCCTGCCGGCTGGCTGTGAAGCCCATCGAGGTTTTCGACAGCTCCGCGGCGCCGGCGTTGGTGGTCATCACGATCACCACGTTGCGGAAATCCGCCTTGCGGCCGTTGTTGTCGGTCAGCGTGCCGTGGTCCATCACCTGCAGCAGGATGTTGAAAATGTCCGGGTGCGCCTTCTCGATCTCGTCGAGCAGCAGCACCGAGTACGGATGCTTGGTGATGGCTTCCGTCAGCAGGCCGCCCTGGTCGAAACCGATGTATCCCGGCGGCGCGCCGATCAGCCGCGACACCGCATGGCGTTCCATGTATTCGGACATGTCGAAGCGCAGCAGTTCGACACCCATCACGTAGGCGAGCTGGCGCGCCACTTCGGTCTTGCCGACACCGGTGGGGCCGCTGAACAGGAAACTGCCGATCGGCTTCACCGGATTGCCCAGCCCGCTGCGTGCCATGCGAATCGCAGCGGTCAACGCTTCGATCGCCTTGTCCTGGCCGAACACCACCGCCTTCAGGTCACGGTCCAGCGTCTTCAGCGCGTTGCGATCGTCCACCGACACCGTCTGCGCGGGTATGCGCGTGATCTTGGCGATGATCTCCTCGATCTCGTGCTTGCCGATGACGCGTTTCTGCTTGGACTTGGGCAGGATTTTCTGCGCAGCGCCCGCCTCGTCGATGACATCGATGGCCTTGTCCGGCAAGTGACGGTCGTTGATGAACCGCGCCGAAAGTTCGGCAGCGGCATTGAGCGCCGCCGGCTGGTACTTGACGCCGTGGTGCTCTTCGAAGCGCGACTTCAGCCCCTTCAGGATCAGCACCGTCTCGGCAATCGTCGGTTCGGTAACGTCGATTTTCTGGAAACGGCGCGACAGCGCATGGTCCTTCTCGAACACGCCGCGGTACTCGTTGTAGGTGGTCGCGCCTATGCACTTCAGCTGGCCGCCCGACAAGGCCGGCTTCAGCAGGTTCGATGCGTCCAGCGTGCCGCCGGATGCGGCGCCGGCGCCGATCAGCGTGTGGATCTCGTCGATGAACAGGATGGCATGCGGGTTTTCCATCAGCTGTTTCAGCACGGCCTTCAGCCGCTGCTCGAAATCACCGCGGTATTTGGTGCCTGCCAGCAATGCACCCATGTCCAGCGCGTAAACGCTGGCCTTTTTCAGGATGTCCGGCACATCGCCTTCGACCACGCGCCGCGCCAGGCCTTCCGCGATCGCGGTCTTGCCGACGCCGGCCTCACCCACCAGCAGCGGATTGTTCTTGCGGCGCCGGCACAGGGTCTGGATCACCCTCTCGAGTTCATGGTCGCGCCCGATCAGCGGATCGATTTTCCCGGCCACCGCAAGCGCGTTGAGATTGAGGGTGTACGACTCCAGCGCTCCGCCGGACTGCGCTTCCTGCTCGGCTTCCGCGGGCTCGCCTGCGGGCTTCGGCTGCTGGGTCTGCGGTACCTTGCTGATGCCGTGCGAAATGAAGTTCACCACATCGAGGCGGGTGACGCCCTTCTGATGCAGGAAATACACCGCGTGAGAATCCTTTTCCCCGAAGATCGCCACCAGCACGTTGGCGCCGGTGACCTCCTTCTTGCCTGAAGACTGGACATGCAGGATTGCGCGCTGGATCACCCGCTGGAAACCCAGCGTCGGCTGGGTATCCACCTCTTCACCGGCGAGGATCGGGGTGTGTTCGGTGACGAAATCACCGAGCAGCTTGCGCAGTTCATCGACGTTCGCCGCGCAGGCGCGCAGCACTTCCGACGCGGAAGGGTTGTCCAGCAGCGCCAGCAGCAGGTGTTCGACCGTGATGAATTCGTGGCGTTTCTGGCGGGCCTCCATAAACGCCATGTGCAAGCTGACTTCGAGTTCCTGGGCAATCATGGGTGTCCGATCATGGGCAAGTGTGACTTCAATTCTCTTCCATTACGCACTGTAACGGATGTTGGTGCTGCTTGGCGTACGACTTTACCTGCTCGACCTTGGTCGCCGCAACATCCCTGGGAAACACGCCGCACACGCCCATGCCCTCGCGGTGCACTTTCAGCATGACCTGGGTGGCGCGTTCGCGGCTCAAGGCAAAAAACCGCTGGAGCACCCCGACGACGAAATCCATCGGGGTGTAGTCGTCGTTGAGCAGCAGCACCTTGAACATCGGGGGCGGCTTGGTCTTGGTACGCTTCGCCTCAAGGACGGTGTCTTCACGCTGCCTGTTCGCCATGCTGTTGACTGTTCGAAATACGCCCTTCCGGAAAGAGGGTCCCGCGAACCTATTGTCTCCGGAATGGGGAAATTTTCAAGTGGCGGAATTAATGGGATAAAACCGCCTGTTTTGCGGTTTGCCGCCACCGCTTGACTTTCGCCGGCAAATACCCTAGAAAGCAGTCGGGTGTTGGGGTTCAGGCTTTATCGCAAGACCAGTTTGGCCAATGCGATCCTTGGAACTCGAACAAATCGCGGAGCCCATCCGCTTTTCTATCAAGGCAGGCATATGGCAACTGGTACTGTGAAATGGTTCAATGACTCCAAGGGTTACGGGTTCATCACCCCGGACGACGGCAGCGAAGATCTTTTCGCGCACTTCTCCGCGATCCAGATGAATGGCTTCAAGACACTGAAAGAAGGCCAGAAAGTGTCTTTCGAAGTCACCCAGGGCCCGAAGGGCAAGCAAGCCTCTAACATCCAAGCAGCCTGAAGCTGTGAATTCCGCCGCCGGCAGCGATGCCGGTGGCCCTGCGCCAGACAAAGCCCGCGGACCATCATGGTCCTGCGGGCTTTTTTCTGCCGTCCGCCCGCCGGGGCTCCGTTTATGCCATAGACAATAAATGCGATAATCGCCCGACGGACCAGCATGGGAAGAGCGCGGACGACGCAAGTGCCGATCCTGCTCGTGGAACGCCCCGGGACGCCCTACAGATCGCCGGAACCGGCCGATCACTTAACCGACAAAAATCCGAACGGAGAATTTAGCAATGAGTGGAAAACTGGACCTGCTGAAAATCGCGCAGGAAGAAGCAAACGGCGACCTGTTCAAGTACCTGGACGGCGTTTTCAAACGTTCCAAGACCCAGCCGCGCGGCATCAGCGACGCCATCATCTGGGAAGGCGGCAACTTCACCGGCGGCGTAAACCCGGTTGCCCACGCGCTCACCGACACCTTTGCGTTGAACGGCACCATCATGGCGCTCGATGTGCTCGGCCTGCCCTTCCTCGGCGTGCCGATGATGGCCCAGTTCCGCCACGACTCGAAGCTGAAGTCGCTGGAGTGGTTCGGCAAGATGGATTACACCTGCCTGAAGTGGTCCACCGCGGGTGACTTCATGGTCAATGACGGCGGCAAGAAGGTGGTCGTCGCCGGCAAGTCAGCCAACGCTCCGCTGCGCACCGCCGCCGGCGTCTACTGCAACGTCCGCCCCTATGGCTCGATCACCAACGTTCGATTCATGCCCGGCCTGCCGTATTCGCAGGACAACAAGAAATTCGTCGTCGAAAAAGCCACCGGCAACATCCACTCCGAAATGAACACCCCCGGCGTGCGCATGGCCTACGCCGCGCGCCTGTTCCTGAAGCTGGTCAATGACCGGGGCTGCATCGGCCGCGTCGCCACCAAGCCGACCCAGGCCAAGGAAGACGCGGTGAACGCGGGCCTCTTCCGCTGGCTGCTCCAGGGTACCAAGTTCAAGCTGAAGCGCCAGTACGCGGTCGACGCCTACGAAGAGCACAAGGACAACGTCCACGCCATCGTCGCCCTGCTGCCGAAAGACTTCAAGGCCGGCATGGAAAACTGGGGCGGCGACATTTATGAACACATCTCCGACACCAACTTCGGCCTGCTGCTGCACGACATGTGCGAACAGCGCGAGTGCATCGTCTACTCGACTGACCTCGACGGCGACCGCCTGACCGACCTGATGGCCGACGCGCCGGACGTGCTGCGCAAGTGGGGACAGATGGTGCTCGACCACGCCAAGACCGGCAAAAAAATGGCCGACGTGTGGAAAGAGATGGGCTTCACCATGACCAACGGCAAGGACATGACCAGCGTCATGTACCGCATGGAAGGCGCGCCGATCTACGAACAGACCCTCGGCTCCGCCGACGCGATGCTGCAGCGCCTGCTCAACGGCGACGAAACTGTCGGCGGCACCAAGGACCCGTACGATCCGCGCATCCACTTCGTGCTGATCAACGAGGCCTACAAAGCCGCGAACCCCGGCAACAAGGAACTCGCCGCGTGGCTCGATGCCCAGCTCGCGACCTTCGACAAGATCTACGCCGGCAAGCGCCCGCGCTACCTCGACGGCTACAACAAGCTGAAAGAAACCATCAAGCCCTGGGGTAGCAAGTAAGCCTTCGCCTGGCGCCCCTTGCGGCGCAGGAAATGACAACGCCCGCTGCTGCGGGCGTTGTCATTTGCAGGCCTGATTCCGCTGATCGCGTCATTCTCGCCGCCTGCATATGGCACTTTTATTCCGCATTGCGGGATAAGAGCAAACCTCCTTCAAGGTGTAATTTCAGGACGTGAAATCCGAAAAATTACAAATATTGGACATTTCGTCATAGTATGTATAATGCATTGCAGCAACGACTATGATATTAATTTTTGCTATACGAAATAATAATTTCCTAATCGCCTCCAGGAGCCGCTCATGACCGCCCTGAAATTACCCGAAGGCATCGAAATACTCGGCCCGATGCCCGCCCCTTTCGGTGAAATCCTCACCCCGCAAGCCCTCGCCTTCGTCGCCAAGCTGTCGCGCAAGTTTGAAGCGCGCCGGCTCGGGCTGCTGAAAATGCGCGCGCAGCGCCAGGGGGCGTTCGATGGCGGACAGCTTCCGGATTTCCTGCCCGCCACGCAGTCGCTGCGCGAATCGGCATGGACCATCGGCAGGGTGCCCGCGGATCTGCAGGACCGGCGTGTCGAAATCACCGGGCCGACCGACCGCAAGATGGTGATCAACGCGCTGAACTGCGGCGCCAACGTGTTCATGGCTGACTTCGAGGATTCGAACGCACCGACCTGGAGCAACATGATTGAAGGACAGGTCAATCTCCGCAATGCTGTCCGCCGCACCATCACCTTCGACAGCCCGGAAGGCAAGCGTTACCAGCTCAACGAAAAGATCGCCACACTGCTGGTTCGGCCCCGCGGCTGGCACCTGCCCGAAAACCACATGCTAGTCGACGGTGCGCCGGTCTCCGGCGCGATCTTCGACTTTGCGCTGTATGTATTCCACAACGCCAAGGAACTGCTCGCGCGGGATACCGGACCTTATTTCTACCTGCCGAAAATGGAAAGCCACCTCGAAGCCCGGCTGTGGAACGACATCTTCGTTATGGCCCAGCGCGAGATCGGCCTGCCGCAGGGCACGATCAAGGCCACGGTGCTGATCGAGACCGTGCTCGCCGCGTTTGAAATGGACGAAATCCTCTTCGAGCTGCGCGAACACTGCGTGGGCCTCAACATCGGTCGCTGGGATTACATCTTCAGCTGCATCAAGAAATTCCGCTCGAACAGGGATTTCTGCCTTGCCGACCGCAGCCAGGTCACGATGACCGCACCGTTCATGCGCGCCTACGCGCTGCTGCTGATCCAGACCTGCCACAAACGCAAAGCCTTCGCGATGGGCGGCATGGCGGCGCAGATACCGATCAAGGGCGACCCGGCCGCGAACGAGGCCGCGCTCGCCAAGGTCCGCGCCGACAAGGAACGGGAAGCCACCGACGGCTGCGACGGCACCTGGGTTGCGCACCCGGGCCTGGTCGGCATCGCCAGGGAAGTGTTCGACAAGCACATGCCCGGCCCCAACCAGGTCAGCCGCCAGCGTCCTGATGTCAAGGTCACCGCCAGCGACCTGCTGGATTTCAAACCTGAAGCGCCGATCACCGAAGCCGGCCTGCGCAACAACATCAGTGTCGGCATCCAGTACATCGGCGCCTGGCTGGCCGGCAACGGCTGCGTGCCGGTCTACAACCTGATGGAAGACGCCGCGACCGCGGAAATCTCGCGCTCCCAGATCTGGCAGTGGATGCGCAGCCCCAAGGGCGTGCTCGACGACGGCCGCAAGGTCACCCGCGACATGTTCCGCAAGATGCTGCCGGAAGAACTCGCACGCGTGCGCAGTGAACTCGGCGAAACGGCATGGAAAGCCGGGCAGTACGAGCAGGCGGCTAAACTGTTCGAACAGATCACTGCCAGCGACGACTACGTCGAATTCCTGACCCTGCCGGGTTATGAATGGCTGACACGCGACCTGGAAACCGCTTCCGCTGACGCATAGCTGCATCTTGCCCCATTACGACCCCCGCAGCGCCGGGGGTTTTTTTCGTACTACACTGACGCCATGAGCACGGTCATCCTGTTCAACAAACCCCATGGCGTGATCTGCCAGTTCAGCCCCTCGCCGCCGCATGCGACGCTGAAGGATTTCATTGATATTCCCGGCGTATATCCTGCCGGACGCCTGGACACCGACAGCGAAGGCCTGGTCGCGCTGACCGCGGACGGCGCCCTGCAGCACCACATCACAGACCCGCAGCACAAACTCCCCAAAACCTACTATGTACAGGTGGAAGGCGTCCCGGGCGCCGCCGCCCTCGCTCCGTTGCGCACCGGCATCCAGTTAAGCGACTACCGGACACGGCCGGCGGAAGTCGAATCCGTGGACGAACCGGACTGGCTGTGGCCGCGCGTGCCGCCGATCCGGGCGCGCAAGGCGATACCGACAGCATGGCTGCGCATCGTCCTGCGCGAAGGCCGCAACCGCCAGGTGCGGCGCATGACGGCAGCCGCCGGCTTCCCGACATTGCGGCTGATCCGTTATGCCATCGGTCCGTGGACACTGGCGGGAATCGAACCGGGGCGCTGGATCACGTCGAAAGTCAATTTTGAATGACAAACTCCATGCAACTGGCGGCTTATCGATCCGTACAATGTCTGCAGCGCCGATATTTTTCATGCCTGTCAACCGCCGGTCACTATTGCCGTTACTCGTGCCTGACCGGGAATCCCGGTCGCCGGCCGCAAGGCCCGGTTGATCAACCACTAATGAGGAAATCATGAACAAACTGTTTGCCGCCATTATCGCCGCCGTGTTCGCCACCGTTTCTGTCGCCCCGGCGTTCGCCGCTGAGAAAAAGGAAGAAAAGAAGGAAATGAAGAAAGAAGCCAAGAAAGGCGAGAAAAAAGCCAAGAAAGACGACAAGAAGTAAGCTTCTTGCAGTCGGAAAAGGCAGGGCGCAATGCCCTGCCTTTTTTTGTTCCTCCCGGCCGTGCGGCCCGCATGAAAAACCCCGGGAAACGCCGGTAGTAAAATACCGCCATGGGCAGCAATGATCTCATCTGGAAACCCAACGTCACGGTAGCCGCAGTCGTCGAACGCGAAGGGCAATTCCTGCGGGTCGAGGAAGAAACGGCCGCAGGTGTGCGCTACAACCAGCCCGCCGGCCACCTGGAGCCTGAAGAGTCGCTGCTCGACGCCGTGGTCCGCGAAACCCTTGAGGAAACCGCATGGGGGTTCACGCCGACGGCCCTGATCGGCGTCTACCAACACCGGCATCCCGGCGACGACGTAACCTACCTGCGCTTCGCCTTCACCGGCACCCTTGCCGATCACCAGCCGCAACGCCGGTTGGACGACGGCATCCTGCGTGCGCTGTGGATGCCGGTCACCGAAGTCCGCGCCTGCAAAAAGCTGCACCGCAGCCCCCTGCTGATGCAATGCGTCGATGACCATCTGGCCGGCCGGCGTTATCCGCTGGACCTGATCCGGCACCACGCCTGATGTCTGCCCGACAGAAAATCGTGGTCGGCATGTCGGGCGGCGTCGACTCCTCCGTCGCCGCGCTGCTGCTGAAGCAGCAGGGCCATGATGTCATCGGCCTGTTCATGAAAAACTGGGAAGATGACGATACCGACGAGAATTGCACTTCGCGCCAGGACCTGATCGACGCCGTCGCGGTGGCCGACCGCATCGGCATCGAGATCGAAGCCGTCAATTTCAGCGCCGAGTACAAGGAACGCGTTTTCAGCGAGTTCCTCAGCGAATATCGCGCCGGCCGCACGCCCAATCCGGATGTGTTGTGCAATGCCGAAATCAAGTTCCGGGCCTTCCTCGACCATGCGCTGAGCCTCGGCGCCGACCGCATCGCCACCGGGCACTACGCGCAGGTGCGCGAGCGCGACGGCCTGCACCAGCTGCTGAAGGCCGAGGACGGCACCAAGGACCAGAGTTACTTCCTCTACCGCCTGAACCAGCAGCAGCTGGCGAAGACCCTGTTTCCGCTTGGCGCTCTCTACAAGCGTGACGTACGCGACATCGCGCGCCGCGAAGGCCTGCCCAACCACGACAAGAAGGATTCGACCGGGATCTGTTTCATCGGTGAACGCCCGTTCCGGGAATTCCTCAACCGTTACCTGCCGGCGAACCCGGGCGACATCGTCACGCCAGAGGGGGTCAAGATCGGCAAACACATGGGCCTGATGTTCTACACGCTGGGCCAGCGCCAGGGCCTGGGCATCGGCGGCACGCGCGGCGGCGACGGTGATGCCTGGTATGTCGCGGACAAGGACATGCGCGGCAACAAGCTGGTCGTGGTGCAGGGACACGACCATCCGCGGCTGCTGTCCGACCAGTTGACCGCGGTCAATCTGAACTGGATCAGCGGCGAGGCGCCGCGCACGCACTGGGTTTACGGCGCCAAGACGCGTTACCGCCAGCAGGATGCCGCCTGCTCGCTGTCGTCGGCAAGCGGGGAAAACTGCGTGGTCGAGTTTGCGGAGAACCAGTGGGCGGTGACGCCCGGACAATCGGTGGTGATCTACGAAAGCCGCGTCTGCATCGGCGGCGGCATCATCAAATCGGCACGCCAGGCGCCGCCTGCCGCGCAGCTGGAAACCGGCTGCCCGCCGGATGCCGTCAGCGGCGGTGCGCGCTAATCAGGACGGCGCGGTATCGCGGAACGACTGCCGCTGCGCGAGTTTCTCGGCGAGCCGCGCCAGGTTGGGATGGCTGCGCCGCCACGGCTGGTCGGGCAGGCGCAGGTCGAGGAAACCCAGGCAGCAGCCGACGGCGATGTCCGCCAGCGTGAAAAAATCCCCCGCGCACCACGGCTTCGCAGCCAGTTCGTCGGCCAGCGCCTGCAACGCGCGATCGATCTTGCCCTGCTGACGCGCAATCCACTCCAGCGACTGCTGCGATTCGTCGCGGCGCCGTTCCACGAAAATCGCCACGCCCGCATCCGTGCAGCCGTCGGCCAGCGCCTCCCAGCGCCGCACCTGGATACGCGGGCGTTTTTCTTCGGGGATCAGGCGGTTGCCCGGGCTCGCGTTGTCGATGTATTCGACGATCACGCGCGAATCGAACAGCGTGCTTTCATCATCCAGCACCAGTACCGGGATTTTCCCTAGCGGATTCAATTGCGCAACAGTGCTTGAAGGCGTGTTCGGCGCATCGACGACGAACTCGTGTTCGAGGCGCTTTTCAATCAAGGCAATGCGCGCCTTGCGGGTATAGGGACTCGTCGGCGTCCCGATCAGCTTCATCATGTGGATTGCTTGGAGGATTGCGGAATAAAAAGCGCGCGGATTATAGCACCGCCATCCTTGACGCAAGACGCCACCGAACGTACGCTTGGCGCTCCTCCCCAACCGCCTGCAAAGAGGTCGCACATGGGCGCCACCGAACAGTTCGTGCTCTTTACCCAACCCGGGTGAAGTAGCTGTCTCCGGGCGAAAGAGTTTCTTTCGCGCAAAAAAATCGATTTCGTCGCCATCGACGTGCTGAACGATCCCGCCGGCCGTGAACGCCTGCTCAAATTCGGCGTGCGCAACGTACCGGTGGTTGCCCGCGGCGACCAGTTCGTGTTCGGACAGAACCTGGAAGACGTCGCCGAGTTCGTCGGCCTCCAGGGCACCGGCCACAAACCGCTGCCGCCTGAAGAACTGATCCGCAGATGGGTGCTGGTGCTGCGCGCCGCACAGCGTTTCATGCGGCAGATGCCCGACGGCAAACTGAATGAGCTGGTCATCGACAACCGTGACCGCTCGATCCGGTTGATGGGCCATCATGTGTTCCGCATCGGCGAGGCGTACCTGGAATCGGTCGAAAGCGGCGTGGAATACGCCGTGCAGCTCGCCAATGTGCCGCCGAAAGACGGCACCTTCACCAGCGGCGATGAAATCGCGCGTTACGGCGACACCGTCATCGCACGCCTCGAGAACTGGTGGAACAAGCTCGAAGACAAATCCTGCCAGCAGAAGATCAAGACCTTCTTCGGCATGCAGCCCATCCACATGCTCTACGAACGCTCGACCTGGCACAGCGCGCAGCACGTACGGCAACTCGCCGCGGTGCTCGAACGCTTCGGCATAACCCCTGACGGAAAACTCACCGCGGAAGATCTGGCCGGTTTGCCTCTGCCCGAGCGGCTTTGGGAATAATTGTTTAAAATCAAATAGTTGCAATAAATTCTACCTCTGCATCTGGGGTGGATTTTTTGCCGCGCGGCAGGCATGCGCTACACTGCGTCTTCGTTATTCCAAGCCGCAATTTTCCGCAGCAAACCCCGCACTGATCTGCAGCCCGATGACTCCGATGCCACGCCGCATGGCCACGCCGCCATGGTGAATCCCGCTGAAGCCGCGCGTCGCGCGTTGCCTTCGGTCGATCGCCTGCTCGGCAGTAGCGCGGTGGCGGACCTCATCACGACCTACGGCCGTACCCGCGTAACCGCAGTGCTGCGCGATGCGCTCGACGCCGAGCGCGCAAGGCTGGCGCACCCTGATGCCGCCGCCTGGAACGAAACCACTTTCCTGAAAACCTATGCCGCACTGCTGCGAGATTCCGTCGCCCCCTCGCTGAAACCGGTGTTCAACCTCACCGGCACCGTGCTGCACACCAACCTCGGCCGCGCGGTGATGCCGCAGAGCGCCGCCGCCGCGGTGATGGCGGCGATGACCAACCCGGTGAACCTCGAATTCGATCTCGCTACCGGTACCCGCGGCGAACGCGACAGCCATGTCGAACGCCGCCTGATCCAGCTCACCGGCGGCGAGAAGGCGGTGGCCGTCAACAACAACGCCGCGGCGGTCTATCTCGCTCTGAACACGCTGGCGCTGAAACGCGAAGTGCTGGTGTCGCGCGGCGAACTGATCGAAATCGGCGGCGCCTTCCGCATCCCCGACATCATGTCACGCGCCGGAGTGAAACTGGTCGAAGTCGGCACCACCAACCGCACCCACCTCAAGGACTATGCCGAGGCGATCACGCCGCGCACCGCCGCGATCATGAAGGTGCACACCAGCAATTACGTGGTGCAGGGATTCACCGCGGCAGTGCCCGAGCCGGAACTGGCGAAACTCGCGCATGAACACGATCTGCCGTTCATCGTCGACCTCGGCAGCGGCACGCTGATCGACCTCGAGCACTACGGCCTACCGCACGAGCCGACGCCGCGCGAAGCACTCGCCAACGGCGCAGACGTCGTCACCTTCAGCGGCGACAAGCTGCTCGGCGGCCCGCAGGCCGGCCTGCTGACCGGTCGCCGCGACCTGATGGCGCGCATCGCCAAAAACCCGATGAAACGCGCGCTACGCCTCGACAAGCTGACGCTGGCTGCGCTCGACGCCGTGCTGCGGCTCTACCTGCACCCCGAACGCCTGCATGAGGAACTGCCTGCACTGCGCTGGCTGACACGCACCCCGGAAGACATGGCGGCACAGGCCGCGCGCCTGCAGCCGGCACTGGCAGCGGCACTGGGGGAACAGTGGAAAGTCGAGACCGTTGACTGCAAATCGCAGATCGGCAGCGGCGCGCTGCCGGTCGACTCGCTGCCGGGCAAGGCCCTCGCCGTCAGCCCCGCCGTGAAAAAAGGCAACCTCAACAAGCTCGCCGCCGCCTTTCGCGACCTGCCGCTGCCGGTGATCGGCCACATCCGCGACGGCGCGCTGGTGTTCGACCTGCGCTGCCTGGACCGCGAGGACGAATTTGCGGCGCAACTGCAACAGCTGAAGATCCCGAAATGATCATCGCCACCGCGGGTCACATCGACCACGGCAAGACGCTGCTGGTCAAAACCCTGACCGGCACCGACACCGACCGCCTGCCCGAGGAAAAGGCGCGCGGCATCTCGATCGACCTCGGCTTCGCCTACCTGCCGCTGGACGGCGGCGGCCTGATCGGTTTTGTCGACGTCCCGGGCCACGAACGCTTCATCCGCAACATGCTCGCCGGCGTGTCGGGCATCGATTATGCGCTGCTGGTGGTCGCCGCGGACGACGGCGTAATGCCGCAGACCGTCGAACACCTGCAGATCCTCGACCTGCTGCATATCCGCCGTGGAGCGGCAGTCATTACAAAAATCGACCGTGTCGATGCCGCGCGCGTCGAGCAGGTCAGCGCCCAGGTGCGTGCACTGCTGGCGCCGACGCGGCTCGCCGATGTCGCGATCCACCCGGTGTCTGCGGTCAGCGGCGCCGGCATGGCCGAACTGAAGACAGTGCTGCTGCGCGAAGCTGCGGCGCAGAACCAGCGCAGCGCCGAAGGACAGCACCTGCGTTACGCCATCGACCGGGCGTTCAGCATCGCCGGCAGCGGCACCGTAGTCACCGGCACGGTGTTCAATGGCAACGTAAGAACCGGCGACAAGCTGGTGATTTCACCCGCGGGACGCGAAGTGCGCGTGCGCAGCATCCAGATCCACGGCAAAGCCGCGGACCAGGCGCGCGCCGGCGAACGCTGCGCGCTGAACCTGACCGGCGCCGACGTCGAATCGGTGCGCCGGGGCGACTGGGTAATGGCTGCGGCGATCCACCGACCGACGCAGAAACTCGACGTGCGGCTGAGCGTGCTGCAGGCCGAGGCACATCCGCTGAAGCACTGGACGCCGGTGCATCTGCATCTCGCCACCGCCGACGTCACCGCGCGCGTGTCGCTGCGCCGCGGTGAGGCGCTGGCTCCGGGCAAGGACATCATCGCGCAGCTGGCGCTCGACGAACCGGTATCCGCGCTGCACGGCGACCGTTTCATCCTGCGTGACCAGTCTTCGACGCGCACCGTCGGCGGCGGCACCATCATTGATCCCGCCCCGCCCGCGGCACGGCGCAGCAAGGCGCGCGACGCCGTGCTCGCCGCGCTGGAGTCCGCGGACGCCACCAACGCGCTCACCGCGCTGAGCGCCGGCGGCAAACCGGTAGACCTCGCGCACTTTGAAGCGGTCTTCAACCTGCTGCCCGAAGTCGCCGCCGCGGAATACGCGCGCGCCGACCTCCTGCCGCTGGGCAAGGACCGCCGCATCGCCATCACCGGCACGCGCCTGGCCGCCGTCCACGAAGCCGCCGTCAAACAGCTGCGCGCCTTCCACCAGGCGCAGCCACAGGCGACGGGCTTGGAAATCGAAACCCTGCGCGCGACGCTGGCACCTGAACTCGACGGCGACGCCTTCGGCCATGCGCTGCGCCTGCTCGCCGACAAACGCACGATCGAAATCCACAGTTCGCTCGCGCGTATTCCCGGCCACGACAGCACCGCCAACAGCGCCGATACGCGGATGTGGGAAACCGTGCAGCCGGTGCTGCTGGCGGCCGGCTTCAATCCGCCGCCGCTGAAGGAACTGGCGCCGCTGCTGAAAATCAAGGATGCGCTGCTCAAGGATTTTCTGTATCGCCAGACGAAGGCCGGCAATCTCTACCGCGTTGGCGCCGAAAGGTTTTACCTCAAAAACACCATGGCCGTGCTGGCCGCGACAGCGCAAGCAGTCTGCGCAAAACAGCCGAGCGGCCAGTTCACCGCGGCACAGTACCGCGACGCCACCGGCATAGGCCGCACGCTGGCGATCGAGATTCTCGAAACGCTGGACTCACTGACCGTCACCCAGCGCATCGGTGACGCGCGCAAGATGCGCAAGGACTTCGCGCCCATACTCGGCGCCGCCGATCCGGCGCCACCGCCACCGCCGGGTGCTGCAGCCAAGGCACAGTCGCAGAAGCCGGCGGCGCACAAACCGCAGCAACGCCCCCCTTTCCGCAACAAACGTTATTGAAAGAGCAATCATGGCTACTACCGCATTTGACGTCATAGTCATCGGCGAAGGCATCGCCGGACTCACCGCCGCCGGCAAGCTGGCCGCGCAAGGCATCAGCACCGCCACCTTTGAAGAACAACTCTTCGGCGGTCTCGTGCTCAATGTGAATGAACTCGATCCGGCGCCCGCCGGCGGAGAAGCCGGCGGCGCCGCCTTCGCCTCCGAACTGACCCAGGCCAACGCCGATGCCGGCGTCACCAGCATCCAGGAACCGGTGACCGCGATCGCCGCCGCCGACGGCGGCTTCACGGTGACCACCGCCGGCGGCAGCTACCGCGCACGCCAGGTCGTCGTCGCCAGCGGTGCAAAACTGAAAACGCTGGGCGTACCCGGCGAAGCCGATTTCGAAGGCCGCGGCGTGTCGAAGTGCGCGGACTGCGACGGGCCGATGTTCCAGAACGAAACGGTCGCCGTGGTCGGCGGCGGCGATTCCGCGCTGCAGGAAGCGCTGGTGCTGGCACAGTACTGCGGCAAGGTGCTGCTGCTCCATCGCGGTACGGCATTCCGCGCGCAGAAACATTTCATAGACCATGTCGCCGCCAACCCGAAAATCGAAGTGCGCTTCGGCGTCACTGTGGAAGCCGTGCTCGGCGGCAACATGGTGGAAAAGCTGCGCATCCACAACGGCAAAGGCAGCGAGGAAATCCCCTGCGCCGGCCTGTTCGCCTACATAGGGCTGGATCCCAATGCCTCATTCGTGCCGGACACCGTCAAACGTGACGCCACGGGCCGCCTGGTCACCAGTGACGCCCTGGAAACCGCGCTGCCCGGACTGTGGGCGGTCGGCGCGGTGCGCAGCGGCTGCGGCGGCAGTCTCGCCGATGCGATGGCCGAGGCAAAACGCGCTGCCGACGGTATCGCGGCGCGCCTGAAATAAATCAGGGCTTGCGCACCGCGCAGGCCATCAGCCGTTCCCAGCCTTCGCGACCAAGCCGGCGCAGCGTCTCGATGTTGTCCCGGTAAATGCGTTCGGTGTCGGGATGCGCGACGACGGCGCGCTCGACGCTTGATTCACGCAGCAGGTGCAGCGTCGGATACGGCGAACGATTTGTGCAATTGGTAATGTCGTCGGTTTCGGTATCGGCAAACTGGTACTGCGGATGGAAACTCGCCACCTGCAGCACGCCTTCCAGCCCGAGGTCGGCGACCAGAGCGTCGGCGACCTCGAGGAAATCGTTGAAGTCGAGAAAATCAGCCATCACCTGCGGATGGATCAGCAGCGTGGTTTCGGTCTGCTGTTCGTCGGCAGCAGCCAGCACCTGCAATTCATCCGCCAGTACCTGCAACAGCGCTTCCGGCGTGGTCGCGTCGCTGACCGCGTAGCGGATGCGGTCAGCGGCGTATACTGCGCCCGCGAACGGGCACAGGTTGAGGCCGATCACCGCCTTCTCCAGCCAGTTGCGGGTCGCGGCAATCACTTC
>JBMTEY010000002.1:0-55839 GCA_049433545.1 Burkholderiales bacterium
CCCTGGCGGTGGCCGGCGCCGATGGTGATGTCCTTGTCCTTCGCCTCCACATGTTCCTGCATGACGATGGTGTCGGCGCCTTGCGGCACCACGCCGCCGGTCATGATGCGCACACACTGGCCGGCGCCGACAGCGCCCTTGAACGGGACGCCGGCGAAGGAACTGCCGACCAGTTTCAGCGTGACCTTGCCGTTGCTCTTGAGGTCGGCGATGCGCACCGCGTAGCCGTCCATCGCCGAATTGTCATGCGAGGGCACGTCCACCGGCGAGATGACGTCGGCGGCGAGCACACGGCCCAGCGCGGCGCGCACGGCGACGCGTTCGACGGTCGCGATCGGCGCCAGGAACTGCGCGATGACCTCGCGCGCCTTCGGCACCGGCATCGAATTCGGATCGTAATCGTCAGCGCAGGACAGGTCGCGCAGCGTCGGTTGCGTACTGCTCATGTCGTCATTCTCCAGCGGCAGATGCGGATACTGCGGATTTTATCAGGGCGATCCCCGGCGGGTCAGAGGATTTCCGGGGCATTCACCCACTGCAGCTCGGCTACCGAGCGGTAACCCGCGAGGTTGTTGACCAGGCGCCGGAACTCACGGCTGTCGAGCCAAGCAAGCAGGGCGCGCACGCCCGGCCGCTGCAGCACATTGTTGCGTGACGCGAGGTAGTAGTGCTCGTTGACGACGGGTTCGAAATCAAGGCCATGCTCGCGCGCTGCCGCTTCGATGCCGAACGCGACATCGGCCATGCCGCTGGCGACCGTGGCGGCAACGGCGGCATGGGTGAATTCCTCGTGGGTGTAGCCGTGGATGTCGACCGGCGCCACGCCCTGCTGGGAGAGTAGGAAGTCGAGGCAGAGCCGGGTGCCGGAGCCGGGCTGGCGATTGACGAAGCGGACCTTCGGTCGCGCCAGGTCTTTCAGGCGTTTCAGTTTCTTGGGGTTGCCCGCGGCCACCATCAGGCCCTGGGTGCGATCGAGCAGCCGGGTGGCGCGCCAGCCCTTCAGGCTGAGGAAGGGTATGAACTGGGCGGCCAGAGTGCGCGTACCGGGGATGGCCGGCAGGTGAAACCCTGCCAGTTCGCACTGGTTTCGCCGCAATGCAGCAAGACAATCCAGGCTTCCGTGAAACTGCAGTTCCAGCGCCGGGCTGCCATGCCGGATCAATTCGTCGCGCATTTTGGCGAGTGCGAGATCGTGGCTGGCATGCATGGTGACCTTGACGGGTTCGCTGCCCGGCGGTTCGGCGCGCGACAGGAATTCGTCCATGCGTGCCTCGCCCTGGCGCAGCGAGGCGGCCAGGGATCCGTTGATATCCACCATGCCTTCGAGCAGTTTGCTGCCCAGGGACGCGAGCGCGGTGCCGCGGCCCTGCTGGCGCAGCACCAACGGTTCACCCAGCATTGTTGCTGCGTTTTCCAGCAATCCCCAGGCATGGCGATAGGACATGCCGGCACTTTGGGCGGCCTGCTGCAGATTGCCGTGTCGGGCCACTGCTTCCAGCAGAGCGACCATGCGCGGCTCGACTTCGAAAGCCCCCAAAGTCCAGCGGATTTGTGCCGAAATGTTCATACATGCAAATTATTACATATTAGGAATTTGCATATTATCAATGAATATTGGCTTCTCATTAATTATGTCCAATATTGCATGACCAGTTTCTGGGACGCTTTTGGAGCGGCATGGGCATTGCTGGCCGGGTTCGATCCTGAACTCGCCGCCATCGTCATGCTCAGCCTGCAGGTCAGCCTGAGCGCGGTTCTGATTGCCACTGCGATAGGC
Organism: Burkholderiales bacterium; assembly: GCA_049433545.1. Taxonomy (GTDB): domain Bacteria; phylum Pseudomonadota; class Gammaproteobacteria; order Burkholderiales; family SG8-41. Next base: position 1,778 of record JBMTEY010000002.1, read on the forward strand.
CTGCCACTGGGCGCGGTGATGGCCATCGAACGCTTCCCGGGCCGGCAGGCGCTGATCGTCGTGCTCAACGCGCTGATGGGCCTGCCGCCGGTGGTGGTCGGGTTGCTGGTCTACCTGTTGCTGTCGCGCGCCGGTCCGCTCGGCGACCTCGGCATCCTGTTCACGCCGCAGGCCATGATCATCGCGCAGGCGGTGCTGATCACCCCGATCATCGCGGCGCTGTCGCGCCAGACCATCGAAGACGCCTGGCGTGAATATGACGAACAATTGCGTTCGCTGGGGGCGCGGCGGCTTAACGCGGCGATGACCCTTATCTGGGATACGCGGTTTTCGCTGCTGACCATCGTGCTCGCCGGATTCGGCAGGGCGGCGGCGGAAGTCGGCGCGGTGATGATCGTAGGCGGCAACATCGACGGCGTGACGCGGGTGATGACCACGGCCATCGCGCTGGAAACCAGCAAGGGCGACCTGCCGCTGGCACTGGGGCTGGGCATCGTGCTGATCGGATTGGTGGTGCTGCTCAACGCGCTGGCCGCGGTGATCCGCGAAGTGGCGCAGCGGAAATACGGCTGAGCGATGCTGCCGCTTGAACTTCATGATCTGGCATTCAGCGCAGGCGGCGCGGAGATCATCCGCGGCATTTCGGCGCGCATCGAAAGTGGCCCGCGCAGCGTGATCCTCGGTCCCAACGGTGCCGGCAAAAGCGTGCTGATGAGGCTTTGCCACGGCCTGCTGGAGCCCACCGCAGGGCGCATCGTCTGGCATGGTGCAAAAAACGGCGATGTGCGCCGCCGCCAGGCGATGGTGTTCCAGCGCCCGGTAATGCTGCGGCGTTCGGCACTGGCCAACGTGATCTATGGCCTGAAGCTCGCGGGCAACTCGCACAGTGAGTGCGAACTGCGCGCCATGGACGTGCTGGAGGTGGTCGGTCTCGCGCAGCATGCGGCGCGCCCGGCGCGAGTGATGTCCGGCGGTGAACAGCAGCGCCTCGCACTGGCGCGGGCCTGGGCGCTGGGTCCGGACGTGCTGTTCCTCGACGAGCCGACGGCGAACCTCGATCCGGCCTCGACGCAAGACATCGAACGCATCATCAACGCCATCCATGCCTCGGGCACCAAGATCATCATGACCACGCACAACCTCGGCCAGGCGCGACGCCTGGGCGACGAAATCCTGTTCATCAGCAACGGCCGGCTGATGGAGCACACGCCCATAGACCGGTTTTTCAAACAGCCCGCTTCATCCGAGGCGGCGGCTTTTATCAGAGGAGAAATGCCATGAAACTGGTTCGGAGAGCGGTACTGGCGCTGACGCTGCTGGGTGTCCTGCATGTGCCGGCGACACGGGCGCAGGAGAAAGCGATCACGGTGGCATCGACGACGTCAACCGAAAATTCCGGCCTGTTCAAGCATATCCTGCCGATTTTCAAGGCCAAGACCGGGATCGATGTGCGGGTGGTGGCACAGGGCACCGGCCAGGCGCTGGATACCGGCAGGCGCGGCGACGCCGACGTCGTGTTCGTGCACGACAAGGTCAAGGAACTGGCGCTGGTCAAGGAAGGTGCTTTCGTCAACCGTCATGACGTGATGTACAACGACTTTGTCGTGGTCGGCCCCAAATCCGATCCGGCCAAGGTCGGCGGCAGCAAGGACGTGACTGGCTCGCTGAAGAAAATTGCCGCGGCCAAGGCACCGTTTGCATCACGCGGCGACAAGAGCGGCACGCACGCGGCGGAATTGCGGCTGTGGAAGGCCGCTGGCGTGGATCCGGCATCAGGCAAGGGTTCGTGGTACCGCGAAACCGGCTCCGGCATGGGCGCGACGCTGAATACCGCTGCGGGCATGAGCGCCTACGCGCTGACTGATCGCGGCACCTGGCTGTCGTTCAAGAACAAGGCCGGCATGAAGATCTCGGTCGAAGGCGACCAGAAGCTGTTCAACCAGTACGGGGTGATGCTGGTCAATCCGGCGAAGCATGCGCATGTGAAGAAGGATTTCGGGCAGGCCTTCATCGACTGGCTCGTTTCTGCGGAAGGCCAGAAGGCGATCGCCGGTTACAAGATCAATGGCGAACAGCTGTTTTTCCCGAACGCAAAACGATAATGAGCAGGTAGTGCGGTATCCTGCTGCCGTCGCCAAACAGGAAATACTGCATTGTCACTTTCAGGAGCAAGCACGCGGTTTCTGCCTTCGCTGATCGTTGCAGCATCGGCGCTGGTGGTACTGGTCCTGGTCGTAACAGCGTTTGCCGTCGGCCGTTACCCGGTGTCGATGCCCGACCTCTTGCGCGTGCTCTGGGCCTGGGCCAGCGGCGGGGTCAGCGGTCTGGATGCCACCGTCGAAGCCGTGGTGTTGCAGATACGCGGCCCGCGCGTACTGGCGGCATTGCTGGTCGGCGCGGCGCTGGCCGCAGCGGGCGCGGCCTACCAGAGCCTGTTCCGCAATCCATTGGTATCGCCCGACATTCTCGGCGTCTCGGCCGGTGCCGCAGTCGGCGCAGTGCTGGGCATTTTTCTGTCGCTCGGCGTGGTGATGATCCAGTCGATGGCCTTTGCCGGTGGCCTGCTGGCGGTGGGCATGGTGTATTTCGTTGCAAAATCCGTGCGCGGCCACGATCCGTTGCTGGTACTGGTGCTCGCTGGCGTGGTTCTGGGTGCGTTGCTGGGCGCCTGCGTTGCGCTGATGAAATATCTTGCCGATCCCTACAACCAGCTGCCCGCGATCACCTTTTGGCTGCTCGGCAGCCTGGCGTCCACCGACGCCCGCGACATGTGGGCTGCTGCGCCGCTGCTGCTGATCGGTCTGCTGCCGCTGTGGCTGCTCAGATGGCGCATCAATGTGCTGTCGCTGGACGACGAGGAGGCGCGGGCGCTGGGTGTGCCAACCGCGCGCATCCGCATCGCGGTGATCGTCGGCGCGACCTTGATGACCTCGGCAGCAGTGGCCATTTCCGGCGTGATCGGCTGGATCGGGCTGGTGATTCCGCATTTCGCGCGGCTGCTGACCGGTCCTGATTTCACCCGGCTGCTACCGGTGTCGGTGCTGCTGGGCGCGGGATTCCTGGTGGCGGTTGACACGCTGGCGCGCACCATTGCCAGCATCGAAGTGCCGCTGGGGGTGCTGACCGCCTTCGTCGGCACGCCGTTGTTCCTGTGGCAACTCGCCACCGCGCGCCGGAGCTGGCAATGAGCGATCTCGCTGCGACATTGGCTGCGCGCGACCTGGCTTTCGGCTATCCCGGCCGGCGCATCGGCAGCGCAGTGACGCTGGAGTTGGCGGCCGGGGAAGTGCTGTGCCTGCTCGGACCCAACGGCAGCGGCAAGACCACGCTGTTCAAGACCCTGCTCGGGCTGCTGCCGCCGCAGGGAGGCAGCGTAATGCTCAACGGCGAGGATGCGCGCACCTTGTCGCGCGATGCGGTTGCGCGCCAGGTCAGTTACGTGCCGCAGGCGCATGGCTCGTTTTTCCCGTTCTCAGTGCGCGACATCGTGCTGATGGGGCGGGTCGCGCACATGGGCCTGTTTGCGGCGCCTTCGGCGCGTGACCATGCCGCGGCGCTGGACGCAATCCGGCGCATGGGCATCTCACATCTGGCCGACGCCGCCTATACGCAGATTTCCGGTGGCGAACGTCAGCTCACGCTGATCGCGCGTGCGCTGGCGCAGGATGCGCACATGGTGGTCATGGACGAACCGACCGCCAACCTCGATTTCGGCAACCAGGTGCGCGTGCTCGAACGCATCCGTGCGCTCGCCGGTGAGGGCATCGGTGTGCTGTTGTCGACGCACGATCCGGACCATGCGTTTCTGTGCGCTGATCGCGTGGCGATGTTGTGCGAAGGTCGGCTGAAGGCATGCGGGGTACCCGGAGAAGTGATGACAGCGGAAAACCTGCAACGGATTTACGGCGTGGAAGTGGCGGTGGTGACCGTTGCGACAGGGCAGGCCGGCGCGCGTAACGTCTGCCTGCCGTTGGCTGTCTTTCCGGCCCAGTCGTCAGGGAATCTGTAATGGCTCGATATCCTGGCCTGATGCTGCGCGTGCTTGCCAGTGACCATCCGGCGATGGGACCGGGCAAGGCGCAGCTGATCGCGCTGATCGATTCCACCGGATCGATTTCGGCGGCTGCGCGGGAAATAGGTATGTCCTACCGGCGTGCCTGGCAACTGGTGGACGAGCTCAACGCCAGTTTCAGGGAGCCAGTGGTGGTGACCGCCATCGGCGGGAAACGCGGCGGCGGCGCAGTGATCACGGAGTACGGGCGCAGGCTGGTGACGCAATTCCGCGCCATGGAAGACAAGGCATCGGCGGCGATAACCGCGGACATCGCGCGTTTCGAAACTCATCTGCGCCGTCGCCCGGCCAGAAAACGATAGCTGCACTTTTCTGCCTGTTGTCGTATGCTCGCCGCATTCGTTATGTTCAATAAAATATAACGATTGCGGAAAAACCAATGACGACTAATAAGTATCTGATTATAAATAACATTTTATGTTTCGCTTTGACGGCGTTCTCGGCATCGATGGCCTCGGCCGACACCACAGTGTTTGCCGCGGCCAGCCTCAGGAATGCGCTGGACGAAGTGCGCCAGGCGTGGACTGCGCAAGACAGTGGCAAGGTCGTTGTGTCCTACGCCGGCAGCTCGGCGCTGGCGCGGCAGATCGAGAAGGGCGCGCCGGCTGATATTTTCATCTCAGCCGATCTGGCGTGGATGGACTACCTGGCGCAGCGCAAACAGGTCAGCGAAGGTTCGCGCGTCAACCTGCTGCGCAATGAACTGGTGATGATCGCGCCGGCGTCCGCCAGGATATCCGTCGAACTCAGGCGCGGCCTGCAGCTGGGCCAGCTGCTGGGCCGCGACCGGATGGCAATTGCCGATCCGGACCACGTGCCCGCCGGCAAATACGGGAAGGCGGCGCTGGAGGCGCTGGGCCTGTGGCCGCAGGTGGCGGACAAACTGGCGCGCGGCGAAAACGTGCGCACCGCTCTGAATTACGTCGCACGCGGCGAAGCGCCGCTGGGCATCGTCTATCGCACCGATTCCGCCGCGGAAGCAAAGGTGCGCGTGGTTGCGTCGTTTCCCGCAGATACGCATCCGCCTGTCGTCTATCCAGCAGCGCTGGTGGCGGGGCGTGGCAATGCGCAGGCTGCGGCATTTTTTTCCTACCTGAAATCCAATGCCGCGACCGGCATCTTCAGGAAACATGGATTTCTGACATACTGAAATGCGATCCCCGATCATTGACTGCGTGAGCCATTGAGCAAAGAAGAACTGGAAATCCTCGCGTTGAGCCTGAAGGTGGCGCTGTGGAGCGTTGCACTGAGCCTGCCGCTGGCGCTGTTCATCGCGCACTTGCTGGCGCGACGGCAGTTCCCCGGCAAAAGCCTGCTTGATGCGGTCGTGCATCTGCCGCTGGTGCTGCCGCCGGTGGTGATCGGTTATTTCCTGCTGATCCTGCTGGGGCGGCGCGGCCCCCTGGGCGAGCTGCTCGAACAGTGGTTTGGCATCGTCGTTGCCTTCCGCTGGACCGGGGCGGCGGTGGCCTGCGCGGTGATGGGTTTTCCGCTGATGGTGCGCGCGATGCGCCTGTCGATCGAGGCCATCGATCCGCGGCTCGAGGCTGCAGCGCAGACACTGGGCGCCGGACGCATCGGCGTGTTCCTGACGGTGACGCTGCCGCTGGCGCTGCCCGGCATACTCACCGGCGCGCTGCTGTCGTTCGCGCGCAGCCTCGGCGAATTCGGCGCGACGATCACCTTCGTCTCGAACATACCCGGCGAAACGCAGACGCTGCCGCTGGCTATTTACGCGCTGACCCAGGCGCCCGGCGGCGACGCCGCAGCCATGCGGCTGTGCGTGATTTCGGTGACGCTGTCGCTTGCGGCATTGCTGCTGTCGGAAATGATGGTGCGCCGCGCGACGCAAAGGGTGATGGGGCGGGAAGCAGGGCAGGCCGCGGGGGCATGATGCTGCGAGTCGCACTTCAACACACGCAGGGCGGATTTCATCTCGACGCCGCATTCAACATGGACGGCGGCGTCACTGCGATTTTCGGGCGTTCGGGTTCGGGCAAGACTACGTTGGTCAACGCGATCGCCGGCCTGCTGCGCCTGCAACACGGACGTATCAGCTTCAATGATGAAGTGCTGTTCGATGCCGACTGCGGTATTTACGTGCCGCCGCAGGCGCGGCGCTTCGGTTATGTGTTCCAGGAAGGCAGATTGTTTCCGCACCTGACTGTTAAACATAACTTGTTGTTTTCAAACATATTTTTGTCCGATAAGGCAACGGCTGCTGAATTCGACCGCATCGTCGGACTGCTCGGACTGGAAAGCCTGCTGGAGCGGCGACCTGGCGCCCTGTCCGGAGGCGAGAAGCAGCGCGTCGCAATCGGCCGTGCGTTGCTGGCGCGGCCGCGGCTGTTGTTGCTCGACGAACCGCTGGCCGCGCTCGATACCCAGCGCAAGAGTGAAATCCTGCGCTACCTCGAACTGTTGCGCGACGAATTCGCGGTGCCCATGCTCTACGTCAGCCATGCCGTCGAGGAGGTGGTGCGGCTGGCGGGCAACGTCGTGCTGCTGTCGGAAGGCAAGGTCGAAGCCTGCGGTCCGACTGCCGACGTCATGAGCGATGCCGCGCTGCGGCCGCTGACCGGGCGCTACGAGGGCGGCGCGGTGATTGATGCGCAAGTTGTGGCGCACGACCTGCAGTACGGCCTCGCCGAACTTAAATTCGCCGGCGGCAGCCTGTATGTTGCGGATCTTGATGCGCTTCCTGGCGAGTCGGTGCGGGTGCGTATCCGTGCGCGCGACGTTGCACTGGCGCTGGATCGGCCTACGGGCACAACTTTCCGCAACATGCTGCCGTGCCGTGTCGCCGATATAGCCGACGGCGCGGGATCAATGGCGGAGGTGACGCTGGACGCCGGCGGTTCGACCATCGTCGCAAGGATTACCCGCCATTCGCGCGATGAACTGCGCCTCGAACCGGGCATGCCGGTCTACGCGCTGATCAAGGCGATTGCGCTGGACCGCCACGCCGTGGGTTATGCCTAGCGCGCTGGTAAGATGACGTCGTGAGAGGAGAGCGCAGGGTATGAAGATTTTCGGCTTTGCCGGTTATTCGGGCAGTGGCAAGACCACGCTGATCGAAAAGCTGATCCCGCTGTTCGTGCGACTGGACCTGAAGGTGTCGCTCATCAAGCACGCGCACCACACGTTCGACGTAGATCAGGTCGGCAAGGATTCGTACCGTCACCGCCATGCCGGCTGCACCGAAGTGCTGGTGACCTCATCGCGGCGCTGGGCACTGATGCATGAACTGCGCGGCGCACCCGAGCCGGGCCTGACCGAGCAGATTGAGCACTTGTCGCCCTGCGACCTGCTGCTGGTCGAGGGTTTCAAGCATGAGAGCATTCCCAAGATCGAGATCTACCGCGCGCAGACAGGGGAATCGCTGCTGCATCCGCACGATGCCAATATCGTTGCCGTGGCCAGCGATGCTAAGGTGGAGACAAAACTTCCGCAGTTCGACCTCAATGCGCCGCAGCCGATAGCGGAATACATCCTGAAGCATGTCGGGCTGCGCGGGGGCGGGCGATGATCACGCTGCTGTATTTCGCGCGGCTGCGCGAGGCATTGGGCAGCGGCCGCGAGCAGATCGCTCTGCCGGCTGGCGTGGTCACGCTGGGTGCGCTGCGCGCGCATCTCGCGCAGCGCGGCGGAGCGTGGGCGATCGAGATGGCAGAAGGCCGCAACCTGCGCGCGGCGGTGAACCAGAATGTCGCTGCTGCGGATGCACCGCTGAAGGATGGCGACGAGGTAGCTTTTTTTCCGCCGGTCACCGGAGGCTGATGCGATGAATGTCAGGGTGCAAGAGCAGGATTTCGACATCAGCGCCGAGATTGCCGCGATGCGCGACGGCAATCCGAAAATCGGCGCTATTGCCAGCTTCGTCGGCGTGGTGCGCGACGTCAACGACGGCGACAGCGTGGCGACGATGACGCTGGAGCATTACCCCGGCATGACCGAAAAATCGATCGCCGCGATCATCGACCAGGCGCGCGGGCGCTGGGAGGTGCTCGACGCGTTGGTGATCCACCGTGTCGGCACTTTGAAACCCACCGACCAGATCGTGCTGGTGATAGTCGCCAGTACACACCGCGGCGATGCCTTCGCTGCCTGCGAATTCATCATGGATTACCTGAAGACGCAGGCGCCGTTCTGGAAAAAGGAAATCACTCCGCAGGGCGGGCGCTGGGTGGATGCCCGGGTGACGGACGACAAGGCCGCGGAACGCTGGAAGACCTGAGCTGCGGCTCAAATAAAAATAAATGAAAACATCGGGTTAAATGCTCCGCCCAAATAATAGTCAATGACTATTATTAATATGATAACAATCAATTAGATCAATTCAATGCGCCGGCCTAAGCTTGGTCCGGACGTACAAGCGGGAACCCCGGCCAGTAACGGAAGTCCATCAGGATCAGGTGTGTCGGGATTTTTCATGCATCACTGACCGGAAGTCGAGCGGAACCGGAGAGCGGTCCGCAGACTTTCAAAGGAGAGAACAAATGAGCACTGAAGCCAAATGTCCATTCCACCACGTCGCCGGCGGCGGCACCTCTAACCGCGAATGGTGGCCGAACCAGTTGCGCGTCGACCTGCTCAACCAGCACGGCAACCGTTCCAATCCCCTGGGCGAAAAATTCGATTACGCCGAGGAATTCAGGAAACTCGATTACCAGGCGCTGAAGGCCGACCTGACCAGGTTGATGACCAATTCCCAGCCCTGGTGGCCGGCGGATTTCGGCCACTATGGCCCGCAGATCATCCGCATGGCCTGGCACTCGGCCGGCACCCACCGCACCATCGACGGACGCGGCGGCGGCGGGCGCGGCCAGCAGCGCTTTGCGCCGCTGAACTCCTGGCCCGACAACGTCAACATCGACAAGACCCGCCGCCTGCTGTGGCCGATCAAGCAGAAATATGGCCAGAAGATTTCCTGGGCCGACCTCTTCATACTCGCCGGCAACGTGGCGCTGGAGTCGATGGGCTTCAAGACATTCGGTTTTGCCGGCGGCCGCGAGGACGTGTGGGAACCCGATCAGGACGTGAACTGGGGGCCGGAAATGAAATGGCTGGGCGTTGATGCGAAACGCATCGACGACAGCAAGCGCGAGCTGCAGGGTCCTTTCGGTGCCTCGCACATGGGCCTGATTTACGTGAATCCGGAAGGTCCGAACGCCAGCGGCGACTACCTGCTGGCGGCCAAGGACATCCGCGAGACTTTCTACCGCATGGCGATGAACGATGAAGAGATCGTCGCGCTGATTGCCGGCGGCCACAGCTTCGGCAAGGCCCACGGCGCTGCACCCGAATCGCACAAGGGCCCGGAGCCCGAAGCCGCGCCGATCGAGGCGCAGGGCCTGGGCTGGAACAGCAACTACGGCAGCGGCCATGGCAAGGACACGGTGTCCAGCGGCCTCGAAGTGACCTGGACCCGTACCCCCGCGAAATGTAGCAATGACTTTTTCGAACTCCTGTTCAAGTACGAGTGGGAGATGGTGAAGTCGCCGGCCGGCGCCAAGCAGTGGGTGGCCAAGGATGCGCCGGAGATCATTCCGGATGCGCACGTGAAGGGCAAGTTCCACAAGCCGACCATGCTCACCACCGATCTGACGATGCGCTTCTATCCGGAGTTCGGCAAAATCTCCAAGCGCTTCCGCGACAATCTGAAGGCCTTTGCCGACGCTTTCGCCCGCGCCTGGTACAAACTGACCCATCGCGACATGGGTCCCAAGGCCCGTTACCTGGGCCCCGAAGTGCCCAAGGAAGACCTGATCTGGCAGGATCCGCTGCCCGCAGCCTCGCACAAGCCGAGCGCGGCCGACATTGCCGACCTCAAGGCAAAAATCGCCGCCTCCGGACTCTCGGTGAGCGCACTGGTGGCGGTGGCCTGGGCCTCGGCATCCACCTTTCGCAGCGGTGACAAGCGCGGCGGCGCCAATGGCGCGCGCATCCGCCTCTCGCCGCAAAAGGACTGGGCCATCAACAAGCCGGTGCTGGAAACCCTCGTCAGGCTGGAAGAGATCCAGAAGGCGAGTGGCAAGGCCTCGCTGGCCGACGTGATCGTGCTTGCGGGTTGCGTCGGCGTTGAGCTGGCGGCGAAGGCCGCCGGCGTCACGGTCAAAGTGCCGTTTGCACCCGGCCGGGTCGATGCCCGCCAGGACCAGACTGACGTCGAATCCTTTGCCGTGCTCGAACCGTTGATCGATGGCTTCCGCAACTATGGCCGCGGCCAGGGCGGCACACCGACCGAAGCCATGCTGGTCGACAGGGCACAGATGCTGACCCTGACAGCGCCGGAAATGACGGCGCTGGTTGGCGGCATGCGCGTGATCGGCACCAACGCCGACGGCAGCCAGCATGGCGCGTTCACCGAAAAAGTGGGGGCGTTGAGCAATGATTTCTTCGTGAATCTGCTCGACATGGGCACGGAGTGGAAGGCCAGGGACGGCAGTGCCGAGGTGTTCGAAGGCCGTGACCGCCGGAACGGCAAGGTGAAATATACCGGCACGCGCAACGACCTTGTGTTCGGTTCCAACTCGGTGCTGCGCGCCTATGCCGAGGTCTATGCCAGCGCCGATGGCAGGAAGAAGCTGGTCAAGGACTTTGTCGCAGCCTGGACCAAGGTGATGAACCTCGATCGCTTCGATCTGCAGTAATTGCAGGAGCAGGCGCTGTCGTCCCACAAGGGCGGCGGCGCGACCGCTGTGCCGCCTCACGAGGGTTGCGCGGGATGGGGAAGCGGGCGTAACGGATGTTCCGCCTGGTTTTTGAGGATACAGAAGGCGTGCTGCCGACGATTGCCCGGTCCAGCGCCGTCAATGCGCGATAAAATGATGGCGTTATTTCCCCGCAGGCATGAGGTGTGACATGACGGACCTGACACTGCGACGCATGGTGGGTTCTGCGCTGGTGCTGCTGTTTGTGTACCAGGCTGCGACCGCGGTCATCGGACTGGCGAATGCCGCGGCCGGCGGGGCGACCGCGGTGTTTGTTGCCGCGGTGACTTTTTTCTGCGCGCAGCGCGCGAATGCCGGTTCCGGGAATAAAATCTGGTTCATGGTGCCGGCAGTGCTGTTCACGGTGCTGCCGCTGGCGCTCGAAGTCTGGGATCTGTACTCCAGCGAGACTAGCATGTTGATGTGGTTCGTGGCCTTCACGCCGCTGTTCGTGGGTTTTCTGCTGCCGGCATTGCTGTTGTGGCTGACCTATGCCGAGCTGCGCCGCCGGACCCGTGTGCCGCCGCTGCCGGCCGTGGTCGAGAATGATGTAGTCAACAAAAACAATAACTTATGATTACTCTAATTGCTGTTTATTAATCTGTATTCTTCAAGGAGAAAGCAATGTCGAGCGTTGGTTACCACGAGCCCATGGCAGAACTGTCCGATGAAACCCGCGACATGCATCGCGCGATCGTGTCGCTGATGGAGGAATTCGAGGCGGTGGACTGGTACAACCAGCGCGCGGATGCGTGCAAGGATCCGGAGCTGAAGGCGATCCTTGCGCACAACCGCGACGAAGAAAAGGAACATGCGGCAATGGTGCTGGAGTGGATACGCCGCAGGGATCCAGTGTTCTCGAAAGAACTGAAGGATTTCATGTTCACCAGCAAGCCGATCACGCACGAGTAGTCCGCGTGCCCTTGCATGGACCGGAGGAGGCGCCATGACCATCGATATCGTGCGTGACGTACTGCTGTGGTGCACCGTGATCAATTACGGTCTGCTGCTGTGGTGGTTCCTGACCTTCGTGCTGATGCATGACTGGATGTACCGTTTCCACGGCCGCTGGTTCCGCCTGTCGGTCGAACAGTTCGACGCCATCCATTACGCCGGCATGGCGGTGTACAAGATCGGCATATTCCTGCTTAACCTGATGCCGTACCTGGCGCTGCGCATCGTTGCCGGTTGATCCGGCCTCAGGACACGACGGCGAGTTCATCCCAGGCCGTGGTATAGCGCGGCGACCGGCGCGCCGACTGCATGCGCCAGGGCTGGCGGATGCCCGCTCCGGCGAAGGTCGCGGTGTTCATGCCGTAGATCCTGTTGATGCGGTCCATGGCCATCATCAGTCGCCTTGAGCGCGGTCGTTCGTAACCCGAGAACAGATCAGCCTGAATGTTTCCGGCCGATCGCAGTCTGCCGAGCCAGATGCCGGTTTTCTTGTAGCGGTACCCCGGTCGCCAGATACGCTCGAGGCCAAACAGCGCCGCCGCGCTGATCCTGCGGGTGTCGTCGCTGGCGACTGTCAGCGATACCGCGGAGGAGACGTTGTGGCGCTTCGCGGCGTCGCCAAATTGTCCGGTTTCGACATACACCCCGACCTCTGCACACAGGGAATTCTGCGCGCGAAGCCGTTCGGCGGCACGAATGGCGTAACTGGCGACTGCCTCACGCAGTTCGGCCAGCTCGGTCACCGGCCGGCCGAAACTGCGGCTGGCGGCGATTTGTCCGCGCCGCACCGCTGAAGCTTCCAGTTCGATGCAGGGCACGCCGTTGAGTTCCGCCACCGTGCGTTCGAGGACCACGCCGAAGTGACCGCGGATGCGTTTCGCGGGCGCGCGCTGCAGGTCGAGGGCGCTGCGGATGCCCAGTTCCCGCAGTCGCGGCGCCAGGCGGCGGCCCACGCCCCAGATTTCGGATACGTCGAGCACACCCATGATGGTCTCGCGTTCCCCGGTTGCGTGCATGTCCCAGTCGAACACGCCGCCGTACTGCGCGCAGGTCTTTGCGACATGGTTGGCGAGCTTGGCCAGCGTTTTCGTGCCGCCGACGCCAACACAGGTAGTGATGCCGAGACAGCGGCGGATGCGGTCGCGGATGCCATGGCCATATGTCACGATGCCCACGTTCATGCCGCTGAAATCAAGAAAACACTCGTCGATGGAATAGACCTCCTGCCGCGGCGCGAATTCGCCGAGCAGTGTCATCATGCGCGCGCTGATGTCGCCATAGAGTGCGTAATTGGAACTGAGCCATACCAGGCCATGGCTTTTCACCAGCGCCCGCACTTCGAAAAACGGCACACCCATGCGGATACCCAGCGCCTTGGCTTCGGCGCTGCGCGACACCACGCAGCCGTCGTTGTTGGACAGCACCACCACGGGACGGCTTTCGAGTGCCGGGTTGAATATGCGCTCGCAGGAAACGTAGAAATTGTTGCCGTCGACCAGCGCGATGGCGCGTTTCACGGTGTGTGCTCCACGTAGGCGACCACGCCCCAGATCTGCAGGTCCCGGTCTTCGCCGACAGTGATTGCAGGATAGGCGGGGTTTTCGGATTTCAGCGTGATCCGGCCCTGCCTGCGTTGCAGGCGCTTGACGGTCAGTTCGCCGTCTAGGGCCGCCACCACCACGCGGCCGGAGGCGGGCTCCAGCGAGCGGTCGACGACCAGCAGGTCGCCGTCGTGGATGCCGGCGCCGGTCATGGAGTCGCCTTTGACGCGCATGAAGAACGTGGCTTCCGGATGCAGCACCAGATATTCGGTCAGGTCGAGGCGGCGCTCGACATGGTCGGTGGCGGGCAAGGGGAAGCCGGCTGCCGCCTTGCCCGCGGCCAGCGGCAGGCGCATGTCGCGGCCGGGGGCTGCGGGGCGCGCTGCGTCCGGGGCCGGCAAGATGGCTGTGGCGATGATGCGGCTGGGAATCATGGGCTGTAATTATATACAGTTATTTTTCGGGCAGACGCCGTGACGGCATGGGGCTGGAAGGGCGGGCGCGATAAAATAGGCGCTTCACGCATCAGGAGGCAGGCCATGGACGACGGTGTCATCACCATCAAGGACAAACCCGCAGCGGGCCCGGTTATCCGGCTGCACGACAACGACAACGTGCTGATCGCGCGCAGCGACATTGCGATCGGCACCAGGATCGAGGGCGGCCTGACTGCGAAAAGCCAGGTTCCGGCCGGCCACAAGATCGCCGCGCGCGCGATCAAGAAAGGGGAGCCGATACTCAAGTACGCCGTGACCATCGGTTTCGCATCTGCCGACATTCCGGCCGGCACCTACGTGCATTCGCACAATCTTGAGTTCCGCGAGTTTGATCGTGATTACGCCTACGCCCGCGACTACAAGCCCGAGGACATGATCCCGGAAGCGCAGCGCGCCAGTTTCATGGGCATCGTGCGCAAGAACGGCCAGGTGGCGACGCGAAATTACCTGGGCGTGCTGGCTTCGGTGAACTGTTCAGCGACGGTGGCGCACCGCATCGCCGAATATTTCACCCCCGAGCGCCTTGCCGACTACCCGAACATTGACGGCGTGTGCGCTTTCGCCCACGGTACCGGCTGCGGCATGGAAATGACCGGCGAGCCGATGGACCTGCTGCGGCGGACCATGTCCGGTTATGCCACGCATGCCAACCTGGCCGGCGCGCTGATTGTCGGCCTCGGCTGCGAGCGCAACCAGATCAAGGGGCTGATGAAGGAGCAGGGGCTCGACGTCAGCGACCGGCTCAAGACTTTCGTGATGCAGGAGACCGGCGGCACGCGCAAGACCATCGAGGCTGGCATTGCCGCGCTGAAGGAAATGCTGCCGGAAGCGAACAGGGTGGTGCGCCAGAAAGTGCCGGCGAGCCACCTGATGATCGGCCTGCAGTGCGGCGGTTCCGACGGATTTTCGTCGATCACCGCCAATCCCGCGCTGGGCGCGGCGATGGACCTGCTGGCGCGCCACGGCGGCACTTACATCCTGTCGGAAACGCCGGAAATCTACGGCGTTGAGCACACGCTGACGCGTCGCGCGAAGACCAAGGAGGTCGGCGAGAAGCTGATCGAGCGCATCCGCTGGTGGAAAGATGTTTATACCGTCGGTCGCGACACCCAGATCAATGGCGTGGTCAGTCCCGGCAACCAGCACGGCGGCCTTGCCAACATTTTCGAGAAGTCGCTGGGTTCGTCGATGAAGGGAGGCACCGGTCCGCTGAACGCGGTGTACCGCTATGCAGAACCGGTGAAGGAGAAGGGTTTCGTGTTCATGGACACGCCGGGCTTCGACCCGACTTCGGCCACCGGGCAGATCGCCGGCGGCGCCAACATGATCATGTTCACCACCGGCCGCGGTTCGATGTTCGGCGCCAAGCCGGTGCCGTCGATCAAGCTCGCCACCAACACGCCGATGTACACCAAGCTCACCGAGGACATGGACATCAACTGCGGCGAAATACTCGACGGCAGCAAGTCGCTGTCGCAGAAAGCGCAGGAAATCTTCGACCTGATGCTGCGTACCGCCTCGGGCGATAAAACCAAGAGCGAGTTGCTGGGGCTGGGCGATTACGAGTATGTGCCCTGGAACATAGGGGTCACCGGCTGAGGCGTTCGTAATGAGCGCCGCAAGTTTTGCCGCAGTCGGCATCGGCGCTGCGCTGGGTGCGTGGTCGCGCTGGGGCGTGTCGGTCGCGCTGAATCACCTCGTTCCGGCATTGCCGATGGGCACGCTGGCCGCCAATCTTGCCGGCGGTTTCCTGATCGGCGCGGCCTTTGAATGGTTCATGCAGCATGCGGCGCTGCCCGCCGAATACCGCCTGTTTTTCATCACCGGTTTCCTCGGCAGCCTGACCACCTTCTCGGCGTTTTCTCTGGAGGCGGTGATGCTGCTGCAGCAGGCGCGCTACGGCTGGGCGATGCTGCTGATCGGCAGCCACCTCATCGGATCGCTGGCGATGACCCTGCTGGGAATTTTTCTGGTGCGTACGCTGGCTGCGTAGCGGGTTCAGGCCCGGTTCAGCAGGATCCTCGCAGCATCGATGACTTCGCCGGCCGTCAGGCCGATCGGGCCGGTGCCATTTTCAACCAGCCGGTCTGCTGCGGCGCCGTGCAGGTAGACAGCCGCAGTCAGCGCGTGGCGTTCATCGACACCCTGCGCCAGCAGCGCCGCGATGATGCCGCTCAGCACGTCACCCATGCCCGCGGCAGCCATGCCGGGATTGCCCGAAGTGTTGATCGCCCAGTGGCCGTCGGGCCAGGCGCAAATGCTGCCACAGCCCTTGAGCACCACGCCGGCATTGAATTCCGCGGCGAGCCGCAACGCCGTGCCGACGCGGTCGCGCTGCACTTCATCCACGCTGCAGGCCAGCAGGCGCGCGGCCTCCGCCGGATGCGGCGTCAGGATCGTCGGTGCCGTTCTTTGCTTCAGCTTCGAGCTCTGCGCCTCGAACATCGCGACCATGTTCAGTGCATCGGCATCGAGCAGCAGCGGGATGTTTTTTTCCAGCGCCCAGTCGAGATATTCCAGTGCGTCCGGCGTGTTGCCGAGGCCGGGACCGACGGCCAGTGCAGTCAGATGGTCCAGGCGCAGTACGTCGTCTGCGGGGCGCAGCATCAGTTCCGGCTGCAGTGGATCAAGCAGCGGGATGTCGTCGGCGAGCAGCCCGGCGTAAACACGGCCGGCGCCGCATTTCAGTGCTGCGCGACCTGCGAGCAGCGCGGCGCCGCTCATGCCGTGCGTGCCGCCGACGATGCCGGCGCTGCCGTAGCTGCCTTTGTGCGAATTGCGCGGCCGCGGCGGCAGCAGGTGCTTGAGCACGCCGTCTGCGATCAGCACGCCGTGCGGAGCGGCGCCGACGGCATCCGCCAGGCCGAGATCGGCGACCTGGATTTCACCGCAGAGATCGGGGCCGTCCAGAGTCAGCAGGCCGGGCTTGAGCGCGATGAAGGTGATGGTGTGGCTGGCCTCTATCGCGCAGCCCATGATGCGACCGGTCTCGGCATCGAGACCGCTGGGCAGGTCCAGCGCCAGCACCGGTACCGGCAGTGCATTAATCTCCTCGATCAGCGCGGCGTACGGTCCTTCCGGATCGCGCCTGAGCCCGATGCCGAACAGGCCGTCGACCACCAGCCCCCAGTCCTGCGCCGGCGGGATGGCCATTGCCATGCTGCCGCCGGCCTTGCGCCAAGCCTGCAGCGCTGCAGCCGCATCGCCGGAATACTTCTTCGGATCTCCGCTGCATACCACGGTAACCGCGAACCACCATTGCTTCAGGTAACGCGCGACGACCAGCGCATCGCCGCCGTTGTTGCCGGGACCGGCGAGGATCAGCACGGGTTTGCCATGGTCGCCGGCGAGCCTGCGCGCGACTTCCGCGGCGGCGCGGCCGGCACGCTCCATCAGCGGCAGGGGATTGCGGCCCGACAGCGCGGCCTGTTCGACGTTGCGAAGCGCGTCGGCCCGGAGCAGCGGCGCGGCATGGTGGAGTTTCATGGTGCGCAAGTTTAACGCATGCATCCCTGCGGAAGGCGGCGCGTTCGGGTAAAATCGCGCTTTCCGATCCTTCATTGATCATGCCGCATTTCCTACGCCTGAGAGGACGCGATGCCCTCTCGGCATTTCGCCGGAAAAAACTGCTGCAGGCCGCCGCCGGAATTCCCGACCTGCAGGTCGCTGCCGAATACTGGCACTTCATCCGCTTCAACGATGCGCCGGATCACTCGGCAAAGCAGAAGCTTGAACGCATCCTGACCTATGGTCCCGCCACCGCGCCGGTGCTGCAGCAGGGCACGCTGCTGCTGGTGACGCCGCGGCTGGGCACGATTTCGCCGTGGTCCTCGAAAGCCACCGACATAGCGCGGCACTGCGGCCTGCCCGGGGTGGAGCGCATCGAACGCGGCGTGGCCTGGTGGTGCGGCCGCGCCGGCAAACCGCTGGATGCCGGAGAACGCGCGCTGCTGCTGCCGCTCATTCATGATCGCATGACCGAATCGGTTCTCGACAGTCTGGATGCCGCCGAAGCGCTGTTCCGCCGCATGGATCCGAATCCGCTGGCCACTGTGGATGTCATCGGCGGCGGGCGCGCCGCGTTGACGCAGGCGAACAGCGGCATGGGTCTCGCGCTGTCGCCCGACGAGATCGATTACCTGCTTGAAAACTTTACGCGCATGGGCCGCAACCCGACCGACGTCGAACTGATGATGTTCGCGCAGGCCAATTCCGAGCACTGCCGGCACAAGATTTTCAACGCCGACTGGATCGTCGACGGCGAAAAGCAGGATCGTTCGCTGTTCGGCATGATCCGCACCACTCACGAAAAACACCCGCAGGGCACGGTTGTGGCCTATTCCGACAATTCGTCGGTGATCGAAGGCGCAGAGATCGAGCGTTTTTATCCGGGCGAGGGTGGCGCTTATGGCTACAACCGCGAGCTGACGCATGTCCTGATGAAGGTCGAGACCCATAATCACCCGACGGCGATCTCGCCGTTTCCAGGTGCGGCGACAGGATCCGGCGGCGAGATCCGCGATGAAGGTGCGACCGGCCGCGGCGCGAAACCCAAGGCCGGGCTTACCGGTTTTTCGGTGTCCAACCTGCGCATACCCGGGTTCGAGCAGCCGTGGGAAACCAACCCGGTCGGTCGGCCGGGACGCATTGCATCTGCGCTGCAGATCATGCTCGACGGGCCGATAGGAGGCGCGTCGTTCAACAATGAATTCGGTCGGCCCAACATTGCCGGTTATTTCCGCAGCTACGAGCAGCGCGTCGGCGGCGAAGTGCGCGGTTACCACAAGCCGATCATGATTGCCGGCGGACTCGGCAACATCGCCGCCCGGCATACTGCCAAACATCCACTGCCGGAAGGCGCGTTGCTGATCCAGCTCGGCGGCCCCGGCATGCTGATTGGCCTTGGCGGCGGCGCGGCCTCGAGCATGGATACCGGCAGCAACCAGGAAGATCTCGATTTCGACTCGGTGCAGCGTGGTAATCCCGAGATCGAACGCCGCGCCCAGGAAGTCATCGACCGTTTCTGGGCGCTGGGCGACGCCAATCCGGTGTTGTCGATCCATGATGTCGGTGCAGGCGGACTGTCGAACGCGCTGCCGGAACTGGTGCACGGTGCGCATCGCGGCGGAACATTCAGCCTGCGCGAGGTGCCCAGCGAAGAGCCGGGCATGTCGCCGATGCAGATCTGGTGCAACGAGGCGCAGGAGCGCTACGTGCTGGCGATTGCGCCGGATGAACTGCCGCTGTTCCGCGCCATCTGCGAACGCGAACGCTGTCCGTTCGCTGTGGTCGGCAGTGCGACAGCCGATGGCCGACTGACCGTCGGCGACGCGGTGTTCGGCAACAACCCGGTGGACATGGAACTCGCGGTGCTGCTGGGCAAGCCGCCGAAGATGCTGCGCGACGTGAAGCGCATCGTAAGGGTAGGCCAGGTGTTCGACACCGCCGCCATCGATATCCGCGAAGCGCTGTACCGCGTGCTGCGGCTGCCGACGGTGGCTGACAAGACTTTCCTGATCAGCATCGGCGACCGCACCGTTGGCGGCATGACCGCGCGCGACCAGATGGTCGGGCCATGGCAGGTGCCGGTGGCCGATGTCGCGGTGACCCTGATGGGGTTCAACACTTTCTGCGGCGAAGCGATGGCGATGGGTGAACGCACGCCGCTGGCGGTGCTCAATCCCGTGGCCTCCGGGCGCATGGCGCTGGGGGAGGCGCTGACCAACATCGCCGCGGCCGCGATCGGCAAACTCGGCGACGTCAAGCTGTCGGCAAACTGGATGGCTGCGGCTGGGCACCCTGGAGAAGACGCCGCCCTGTTCGATACCGTGCAGGCTGTGGCGATGGAACTGTGCCCGCAGTTGGGCATCAGCATCCCGGTAGGCAAGGATTCGCTGTCGATGAAGACGGCATGGGGGGGCGGCAAAGTGCAGAAGGAAGTGGTCGCGCCGCTGTCCCTGATCATTTCTGCGTTCGCGCCGGTCTCCGATGCGCGCCGCACGCTGACGCCACTGCTGCGCCGGGATTGCGGAGAGACTGATCTGCTGCTGGTCGATCTCGGCGGCGGTCGCAACCGCCTCGGCGGATCGGCGCTGGCGCAGGTCTATGACGCGGTGGGGGATGTGACGCCGGACGTCGACGATGCCGCCGTCCTGAAGAATTTTTTCACGGTGATTCAGCAGTTGAACGCCCAGGACCTGCTGCTGGCCTATCACGACCGTTCCGACGGCGGCCTGCTGGTCGCCGTTTGCGAGATGTTGTTTGCGTCGCATTGCGGCGCAAAACTGGATCTTGAGGGTGATGCCGCGGCTCTGCTGTTCAGTGAAGAACTCGGCGCCGTGCTGCAGGTCAGGTGCGAGCAGCGCTCTGCAGTATTGAAAGTGTTCTCTGCGGCGGGGCTTGCAGCGCATTGCGCGGCGATCGGCGCAGTCGATACCGGTTCCCGTCTGCGGGTTAGCGTCAACGGGAAAACCATGCTCGATGAATCGCGCATTGACCTGCACCGCGCCTGGTCGGAAACCACCTGCCGGATGCAAATGTTGCGCGACAATCCGGATTGCGCGCAGCAGGAATACGACCGCTTGCTCGATGCCGGCGATCCCGGCATCACGCCGAAGCTGACATTCGACCCGGGTGAAAACATTGTTGCACCGTTCATCAACCGCGGCGCCAGACCACGCGTTGCGATCCTGCGCGAGCAGGGCGTCAACGGCCAGATCGAAATGGCCGCGGCATTCGACCGCGCCGGATTTGCCGCTGTCGATGTCCACATGAGCGACATCATCGCCGGCCGCGCCAGCTTGAAGGACTTCAAGGGCTTCGCCGCCTGCGGCGGATTTTCCTACGGCGACGTGCTGGGGGCGGGTGAGGGCGGGGCGAAATCGATACTGTTCAACGTGCGCGCCCGCGACGGGTTCGAATCTTTTTTCAAACGCAGCGACAGTTTCGCGCTGGGCGTGTGCAACGGCTGCCAGATGATGAGCAATCTGCACGAGCTGATTCCTGGCGCGGAGCGCTGGCCGCATTTCGTGCGCAACCGCTCGGAGCAGTTCGAGGCGCGATTCGCGACCGTCGAGGTGCAGGAATCGCCGTCGCTGTTTTTCCAGGGCATGGCGGGCAGCCGCATCCCGGTGGCAGTGGCGCACGGTGAAGGCTATGCAGAGTTCGCAGATGCGGCGGCGCTGGGTGCGGCGCAGCCGCTGGTGGCACTGCGTTTCGTAGACAACCGCGGTGCGCCGACCGAAACCTATCCGCTCAATCCCAACGGCTCACCGCAGGGTATCACCGGGCTGACCACGCCCGACGGCCGTTTCACCATCCTGATGCCGCATCCCGAGCGGGTGTTCCGCAGCGTGCAGAATTCCTGGCATCCAGCTTCGTGGCCGGATGACGGGCCGTGGCTGCGCATGTTCCGCAATGCGCGGTGCTGGGTCGGCTAGGCCATGACCAAGCTGTCAGATTTCGTGCCCGCGAAGCTCGACGCGCCGTTTTATACCGACGAAGAACTCGACGCCCTGGAAGCCGTGGATCCGGTGGCGGCGACGCGCATCGCGCGCGAACAGGCGCAACTGCAGCGACAGCTGTCGGCAGTGGTTGCCGCAGGCCCGACGCCGACCGATGCCGAACTGCAGACCGTGCTGCAGGAAGCGCGCGGCATTCTCGCCCGCGACGGCGGAGACATCGAATTCGTGGCCTTTGCCGATGCTGTGCTGACGGTGCGGCTGAAAGGCAGTTGCTCGGGTTGCCCGCGCGCGCCGCTGGACCTCAAGCATGTGGTCGAGGAACTGGTGCGGCGTCAGTTTCCGCAGGTAGCCGCAGTGCGCAGCGTGTTATAAATTATTAATAAAATCAATATCTTATAATACTTATTCGAGGCTCCCCGCAGCAGCAGAGCCTCCAGTGCATCGTTCAACGCACCAGGCAGGGCCGCTTGCGGTCGAAGATCCAGCCCGGAATCAGGTACTGCATGGCCACGGCATCGTCGCGCGCGCCGAGTCCATGCTGCAGGTAGAGCCGGTGCGCGGCTTCGACCGCGGCCATGTCGAGCTCGATGCCGAGCCCGGGTTTTGACGGCACTTCGATGCGGCTGTCCCTGATCTGCAGCGGCTCGCGCGTCAGCTGCTGGCCGTCCTGCCAGATCCAGTGCGTGTCGATGGCGGTGATCGCGCCCGGCGCGGCGGCGGCGACGTGCACGAACATCGCCAGCGAGACGTCGAAGTGGTTGTTCGAATGCGAGCCCCAGGTGAGATTCCAGTCGCGGCACAGTTGCGCCACGCGCACCGAACCCTGCAGCGTCCAGAAATGCGGATCGGCGAGCGGGATGTCGACGGACTGCAGCTGGATCGCATGGCCCATCTCGCGCCAGTCGGTGGCTATCATGTTGGTTGCCGTCGGCAGTCCCGTCGCGCGGCGGAATTCCGCCATCACTTCGCGGCCGGAATAAACGCCCTCCGAACCGCAGGGGTCCTCGGCATAGGCGAGCACGCCGTGCAGGTCGCGGCACAGGCTCACCGCGTCGTCGAGCAGCCAGCCGCCGTTGGGATCGACCGACACCCGCGCATCCGGGAAAGCCTCTTTCAACGCGCGGATGGCATCGATTTCCTCTCCGCCGCGCAGTACGCCGCCCTTGAGCTTGAAATGCCGGAAGCCGTAGCGCGCCTGCGCGGCGCGGGCCAGCCTGACCACGGCATCGGGTGTCAGTGCGGGCTCGTTGCGCAGCCGGCACCAGTCGTCATCCGCATCGTCCTCGGCGCGGTAATCAAGGCTCGTGCGTTTGCGGTCGCCGATGTAAAAAAGATAACCGAGCACTTCGACGGAATCACGCTGCAGGCCTTCGCCCAGCAGCGAGGCCACCGGCAGGCCGGTGAACCGGCCGAAGAGATCGAGCAGTCCGGCTTCGATTGCGGTCATCGCATGTACCGTGATGCGCAGGTCGAAGGTCTGCACGCCGCGGCCCCCAGCATCGCGCTCGGCAAAGCGCCGGTGCACGGTCTGCAGGATGTTGCGGTAGTCGGCGATCGACTGTCCGATCTCCAGCGGGCGCGCGTCTTCCAGCGTCTTGCGGATGGCTTCGCCGCCGGGCACTTCGCCGACGCCGGTGTTGCCGGCGGAATCCCCGAGGATGACGAGATTGCGGGTGAACCAGGGTCCGTGCGCGCCGCTGAGGTTGAGCAGCATGCTGTCGCGTCCGGCGACGGGTATCACGCGCATCGCGGTGACGACCGGCGCGGCGCGGGCGGTGGTTGTGTGTGCGGTCGTTGACATGATGTGGAAATGCCGTGGCGTGGTGACCGGGGGAAGGGCATTCTACCGCGGCGATGCCGGTACAATGACGCCCGGCAGACACTCACGAAACAGTCAGGAAGCACAGCGAGGGAGCGCAGCTGCAGATGAATTCCAGAACCAGCGATGTCAAGACCGTCACCGTGGACAAAGGCGTGGCGGTGGTCATTTTCAACCGGCCGCAGGTCATGAATGCGCTGAATCTGCAGTTGCGCGAAGAGATCATGGCGCTGTGCAGCGACCTCGATGCCGATCCTGAAGTCAAGGTCATCGTGTTCACGGGCGCCGGCGACAGGGCCTTCTGCGCGGGAGCCGATCTCAAGGAGCGCGGCAAACGCTCGACCGAGGACCTGTATGCCGAACGGCGCTTTTTCCGCGCGCGCTGGGTCAGCGCCATCGCCGGCATCGCCAAGCCGACCATTGCTGCGATCAACGGTTATTGCCTGGGCGGTGGCTTCGAGGTGGCGCTGCAATGCGACCTGCGCATCGCATCCGACAACGCGACCTTCGGCCTGCCTGAAGTGACGCTGGGTTTCCTGCCGGGCGCCGGCGGCACACAGCGCCTGCCGCGCGCCATCGGCCTGCAGAAGGCCAAGGAAATGATCCTCACCGGCAAACGCATCGATGCCGCCGAGGCCGAACGCCTGGGTGTCGTGCTGCGCGTGGTTCCGCGCGCGGAACTGATGCCGGAGGCGCTGCGTCTGGCGGCCGCCATTGCAAAAAATCCGCCCATCGCGGTGATGCAGGCAAAGGTCGCAATGAACGCTTCTCAGGAAACCATGCTCTCCGGCGGCGTGCAGGCTGAAAACGAGGCCTGGCTCGCCTGCATGCTGTCTGACACCTGGAAGTCGAAACTCGATCGATTCCGGGACTGAGGGCATGACAGCCGTGCGAATGAAAAGGATTCCATCACCATGACCAATGCGGTGCTGTCGGGTATCAAGGTCATAGACATGACCGAAGGCGTGGCCGGCCCTTATGCCGCGACGCTGCTGGGCGACATGGGCGCACAGGTGATCAAGGTGGAGCGGCCGGAAGGCGACTGGCAGCGCAGCGCCGGCAAGGGCGAGCCCGGCCGCATCGGCAATCCGCAGTTCGTCGCGCTCAACCGCAACAAGCGCGACATCGGCGTCGATCTCAACTCGGCCGACGGCCGGCGCGTCGTCGAGCGGCTGATTGCGGGCGCGGATGTGGTGGTGTCGAATTATCGCGCCGGGGTGATGGCGAAACTGGGTTTCGACTTTGAGCGCTGCAAATCCCTCAAGACCGACATCATCTACTGCACGATTTCGGGCTTCGGTCAGTCCGGGGATTACGCAACCCTGCCTGCGAGCGACACCGTTTTGCAGGCGGTCAGCGGCGTGATGAGCGTGGTCGGCGAGCCGGAAGGGCCGCCGTTGCGTGTGGGTTTTCCGTTGATCGACATGGCGGCGGCAAACGCCGCGGTGCAGTCGGTGCTGCTCGCGCTCTACGGCCGCGCCTGCGGACGGGGCGGCGCCAACATCGACGTCAGCCTGCTCGCGGCGGCGGCATCGCTGATGTGCGGTGGTTTCACCGAATACCTGGCTTCGGGCCTGCTGCCGCCGCGCCAGGGCCGTCAGAACAGCCTGCTGGCGCCGGCTGGAGCCTTCGAAGTGGCGGGGGACCGCCACATCACCATCGCGGTCCTGCGCGATTCACACTGGCGCAAGTTCTGCGCTGCGCTCGGGCTCGATGCGCTGGCGGAAGATCCGCGCTTTCACACCAACGACGAACGTCTGAAAAACCGCGGCGCACTCGATGCCATCATCGTGCCGCTGCTGAAAACGAAAACCGTGGAGGAATGGTTGCCATTGCTGCGCGCGGCCGACATCCTGTGCGGGCCGATCAATTCAGTGGCTGATGTGCTGGCCGATCCCGCCCTGGCCGCCTGCCTGCCGCTGATCGATTCCGGAGGCGTGCGGCCGCCGCAGGTGGTCGGTTCGCCGATCCGTTATGACGGCGAATTTTTCACCGCACGCTGCGCTGCGCCGGCCAGGGGCCAGCACACGCGTGAAATTCTTTTGGAAAACGGGTATGCCGAAGCGGAAATCGAAGACTTGGTGCGTACGGGCGGCATTTTTGTCGAACGGGCGTGAATCCGCCTGCGTACGTGGCTGCTGGTGAAAATAAAATATTCAATAAAATTAATAACTTAAATTAATTTGCAGCGTTGGGCTGCCAGCGCAGGTCCAGCGTGACGGGGAAGGCGGGATTCGGCAATTCCGCCGCGACCTTCATCGGCCCCGGGGTGTGGCCATGGTCCCAGAAACGCGCGACGCGCCGCGCTTCGGCTTCGTTGGCGTTGACCGGGAAGGTGCTGTAGTTGCGGCCGCCCGGATGCGACACATGGTAGGTGCAGCCGCCGATCGAACGCTCGCTCCAGGTATCCACGACATCGAACACCAGAGGCGCATGCACGCCCAGGGTGGGATGCAGCGCTGACGGCGGATTCCACGCGCAGTAGCGTACGCCGGCGACAAATTCTCCCGGCGTTCCGGTCGGCGCCAGCGGCAGCGCGCGTCCATTGCAGGTGATGACATGCCGTGATTCGGTCAGTCCGCGTGCGCGTACCTGCAGCCGTTCGACGGACGAATCAACATATCGAGCCGTCGCATTGAGTCCGATTTCCTCGCCAAGCACGTTCCACGGCTCGATGGCCTGACGCAGCTCGATTTCGATGCCGTTGTAGATCACGGTGCCGTAACGCGGAAAACGGAATTCATGGAAAGGTGCGTACCAGGCATCGTCGAAGGCAAAGCCGGCGCGGCGCAGGTCGGCAAGCACGTCGTGGAAATCGGCGGCAACGTAGTGCGGCAGCATGAAGCGGTCATGCAGTTGCGTGCCCCAGCGCACTAACTTCGCGCGGTACGGCGTTTTCCAGAACCACGCAACCAGCGCGCGCAGCAGCAGCATCTGCGCGAGGCTCATCTGCGGATGCGGCGGCATTTCGAAACCGCGGAACTCGAGCAGGCCCAGCCGACCACGGCCGCCGGCCGGGGTGTAGAGCTTGTCAACGCAGAATTCCGCGCGGTGGGTATTGCCAGTCAGGTCGACCAGAAAGTTGCGCAGCAGGCGGTCGGTCATTTCAGGCGGAAGTTGCGATCCGTTCTTCTGCAGCAGCTGATCCATCTGCTGGAAGGCGATTTCCAGTTCGTAGAGGTTGTCGTCGCGGGCCTCGTCGACGCGCGGGGCCTGGCTGGTCGGGCCGATGAACATGCCCGAGAACAGGTACGACAATGACGGGTGGTTCTGCCAGTAGGTGATCAGGCTGCGCAGCAGGTCGGGGCGGCGCAACAGCGGGCTGTCGGCGGCCGTTGGTCCGCCGAGCGCGATGTGGTTGCGGCCGCCGCTGCCGGTGTGCCGTCCGTCGAGCATGAATTTTTCGGTGCCGAGGCGGGTCAGGCGCGCTTCCTCGTACAGCGCCATGGTGCGTTCGGTCAGTTCGGTCCAGGTGGCCGAAGGATGGATGTTGACTTCGATGACGCCGGGATCCGGCGTCACACCCAGCGTGGTGACTCGCGGATCAAACGTCGGCTCATAGCCTTCGAGGCGTATGCGCAGGCCGGTTTTTTCGGCGGTGAGTTCGACAGCCGTGAGCAGGTCGAAGTACGGCTGCGCGGCTATGAACGGGGGCAGGAAAACGTAGAGCCGTCCCTTGCGTTCTTCGATGCACAGCGCGGTGCGCACGACCTTGCCGCCGTCAGGCAGTTTTTCCGCGAGCAGGTTGAGTGGCAGTCGGTAGCCGATGGCGGAATCGCCGCTGCCGAGTACGAGCTGGCCGCCGGGAAGCGGCCAGGCCGTGCTGCTCCAGCCTTTTTCACCGGCGCCGAGTGAAAGCACGTAGCCGGCAGCTTGCTTGCTGCCGGGCACGCGCAGGGCTTTATCCGCAGACAGATGAGTCAGCGGATCTTCCCATGCGGGCATCAGCCGTTCAGCCGGCAATCCCAGTGCGGCAGTCAGGGCCTGCGCAAAACGTTGAGCGTCGGCGGGTTTTGCGTCGGCGGGTGTCGATGCGGTCGCGATCAGCGAGGGGTTGCGCCACAGCGGGGTGCCGTCATTGCGCCACTGAATGCCGATGGCCCAGCGCGGCAGCGGTTCGCCTGGATACCACTTGCCTTGGCCGTAGAACACCACGCCACCCGGCGCGAAGCGGTCCTTGAGGCGCCACGCGAGCTGCTCGGCGAGCAGCCATTTTTTTTCGGACAGCGCAGCGGTATTCCATTCCACGCCGTCCATGTCGTCGATCGACACAAAGGTCGGCTCGCCGCCCTGGGTCAGGCGTACGTCATTCGCGGTGAGACAGGCATCGATGCGATGGCCCAGTGCTTCGATGGCTTTCCATTCTTCATCGTCATAGGGCTTTGTAACGCGCGGATCCTCATGTATGCGCGTGACGTTCATTGCGAATTCGAAGGTCGATTCGCTGGGTTCGACACCGCCGATGACTGCGGCAGCGCTGGCAGGCGAAGGCGTGCATGCCAGAGGTATGTGTCCTTCGCCGGCCAGCAGGCCGGAAGTCGCATCGAGTCCGATCCACCCTGCGCCGGGTATGTAGGCTTCGGCCCAGGCGTGGAGATCGGTGAAATCGCGCTCGGGGCCGACCGGGCCGTCAAGGGGCTTCTGGTCAGCGGTGAGCTGGATCAGGTAGCCGGAGACAAAGCGTGCGGCGAGTCCGCAATGGCGCAGGATCTGCACCATCAGCCAGCCGCTGTCGCGGCAGGATCCGCTTTTGTTCTGCAGTGATTGTTCGCAGGTCTGGACCCCGGGCTCCATGCGCACCAGGTAGCGTATGTCTTTCTGCAGTTGCTGGTTGACCGCCATCAGGAAATCGATGGTGGCCATCGATCCGGGGTGGGCGGCACGAAACTCCGCCAGCCATTGATTGAGCAACGGCCCCTGTTCGTCGATCGCAAGGTACGGCGTCAGGTCGCGTACCAGGTCGTCTTGATAGGCGAACGGGAATTTTTCAGCGTAACTATCGATGAAAAAATCAAAGGGATTGATCACCGTCAGATCGGCGACCAGGTCTACAGTGATCTCGAGTTCACGCGTTTTTTCCGGGAAAACGAAGCGCGCGATATAGTTGCCGAAGACATCCTGCTGCCAGTTGATGAAATGCTCAGCGGGACTGACGTTCAGCGAATACGAGAGTATCGGCGTGCGGCTGTGCGGGGCAGGCCGCAGGCGGATTTCATGCGGCGACAGACCTACATCGCGGTCGTAGCGGTAACGCGTCTGGTGGTGCAGGGCGACGTGGATGCTCATGGCCGGATGCCCGGCCGGCACGACGGGTTACTGTTCGAAGCCGACATTCCAGTCGGGGTTGGGCAGCTCGGCAAAAACCTTGCGCAGACCTTCGCCCCAGCGCTGGTGAACCATGTTGAAGTAAGGGTCGGTTTCATTGATCTGGTGCTGGAAGGCGACACGCAGCGTGTCGGTACGGTAGATGAGGAGGTCGATCGGCAGGCCGACGGAAATATTGCTGCGCATTGTCGAGTCGAACGAGACCAGCAGGCATTTGGTCGCTTCAAGCAGGCTGGTTTCCGGCTTGACCACGCGGTCAATGACCGGTTTTCCGTACTTGCTCTCACCGATCTGGAAATAAGTGGTCTCCGCAGTGGACTCGATGAAATTGCCTTCGCTGTAGACGTGGAACAGCCGCTGGCGTCCGCCGCTGATCTGGCCGCCGACAATGAAGGAGGCGCTGGAATCAACATTGGCCTGCTGCAGGTAAGGGCCGTCGCGCTTGCGTACTTCGCGCAGGGCCTGGCCTATCATTTCGGCGACCTCGTACATGGAGCGTGCGTCGTACAAGGTCTGCCTGTCGGGTTCGCGCTGGTTTTCTTCGATCAGGTTGATGGCGCTCTGGGTGATCGACAGGTTGCCGGAGCTGAGGATGACGATGACACGGTCGCCTTCGCGGCAGAATACCCGCATCTTGCGGTAACTCGAGACATGGTCGACGCCGGCATTTGTCCGCGAGTCGGAGGCGAACACCATGCCGGCTTTGAGGGTGATGGCTACGCAATACGTCATGTTCGGTGCTGGGCGTAAAAAAGATGTGGCGAAGCATAGGGTAAGCGCTGTTGGCTGACAAGCAAGCTTGGGAGCAGGTGGCCGAAGGCCTTGCTTTTCCGTTGATAGTCATTCAATGGCCGTGGCGGGCCGCACCTTTGGTGCCGGCGATGTCATGTCCGGGCCGTAAACCGGCACCAGAAAGTGCTGGTTGAGTTCATCGTTGAGCAGGTGCAGTTTTTCCAGGAAGTCGATCAGGTATTCGTGAAGGCCGATTTCCATGATCTGCTCGACGCGGCCATAGTGCAGCTGTGCGTGCAGTTCACCGGCGAGGCGTTCGGGTTCCATCGATTCGCGACGGCACATTTCGCGCAGGATTTCGTAGATTTCGTTCATGCATGCATGCAGCGAGCGCGGCAGGTCGTCGCGCAGGATCAGCAACTCGGCGACGCGACGCGGCGTGATCACGTCGCGGTATATCCTGCGGTATGAACTCAGCGCGCTGACCGAGCGCAGCAGTGCGCTCCACTGGTAGTAGTCGACCGCGCCGCCGACGTCCGCAGCGCTGGGCAGCAGGGTGTGGTACTTGACGTCAAGCAGCCGCACCGTGTTGTCGGAGCGCTCCATGAAGGTACCGAGCCGGATGAACTGGTAGGCCTCGTCGCGCAGCATGGTGCCGAAAGTTACGCCTCGGAACTGGTGCGACTGTACCTTGATCCATTCGAAGAATTCGTTGATCCCGCCGTAGTCCAGCGCATTCTCGCCACGGCTGCGCAGTTCCAGCCACATCGAATTCAGGTCTTCGTACATCTCGGTGGTCATCACGCCGCGCATGCTGCGCCCGTTTTCGCGCGCTGAGCGCATCAGCGAATAGATGCTGGAGGGATTGGCGCTGTCGAGCACCATGAAACGCAGCACTTTTTCGGAAGTCAGGGGACCGGGATTGCGTTCATAGTAGTCGCTGGCAAGGCCGTTGATGACCAGCGGCAGCGCCCACGGTTCTGCCCAGGACTGTCCGGAATCGGTGACGCGGTACGGCAGCAGCGACATCTGGTAGGTGACGTCGAGCAGGCGCGCGGTGTTTTCGGCGCGCTCGATCTGGCGCGACATCCAGTAGAGATTGTTGGCCTGGCGGCTCAGCATCAGAGATCCTCCAGCACCCAGGTGTCCTTGGTGCCGCCACCCTGGGAAGAGTTGACGACCAGCGAGCCCTCGCGCAGCGCGACACGGGTCAGTCCGCCGGGCACCAGCGAAACTTCGCGGCCGTTGAGGACGTAGGGGCGTAGATCGACATGGCGCGGCAGGATGCCGGAATCGCAGAACGTGGGACAGGTCGACAGCGCCAGCGTCGGCTGGGCGATGTAATTGGCGGGGCTTTGTTCGATGCGCTTGCGGAATTCGGCGATCTGTTCCCGGGTCGAGGTCGGCCCGACCAGCATACCGTAACCGCCGGAGCCCTGGACTTCCTTGACCACCAGTTCGTCAAGGTGATCCAGTGCATAGGCACATTCATCCGGATTGCCAAGACGATAGGTTGGCACGTTGGAGATGATCGGTTTTTCGTTCAGGTAATACTCGATCATCTGCGGTACGTAGAGATAGGTCGATTTGTCGTCGGCTACGCCGGTTCCGATGGCGTTGGCGAGCGTGACATTGCCTTCGCGGTAGGCCGCGAAGATTCCCGGAACGCCGAGCACGGAATCAGGGCGGAAGGCCAGCGGGTCGAGATAGTCGTCATCGATGCGGCGGTAGATCACGTCGACGCGCTGCGGACCTTCGGTGGTGCGCATGTAAACCACATCGTTGACCACGAACAGATCCTGGCCTTCGACCAGTTCCACGCCCATCTGCTGGGCGAGGAAAGCGTGCTCGAAGTAGGCACTATTGTGGGCGCCCGGTGTCAGCACCACGACTACCGGCTGAGATGAGCGCGAAGGTGCAACAGCTCGCAGATTGTCGAGCAGCACGTCGGTGTAGTGGTCGACCGGGGCCACGGGCATGCGCGCAAACAGTTCCGGAAACAGCCGCATCATCATCTTGCGGTTCTCGAGCATGTACGACACGCCCGAAGGGGTACGCAGGTTGTCTTCGAGTACGTAGAACTGGCCCTCGTCGGTTTTGACGATGTCCACGCCGGCGATATGCACGTAGACATTTCCCGGCACGTCAAGCCCGCGCATTTCAGGGCGGAAAGCCGGGTGGCCAATGACCTGGGATTCAGGAACGATGCCGGCTTTGATGATCTCCTGGTCGTGATAGACGTCGTTGAGGAAGGCGTTGAGTGCGCGCACCCGCTGGCAGGCGCCTTCGCTGATGATTTTCCATGCTGCGGGGCGGATGATTCGCGGGATGATGTCGAACGGTATCGAGCGTTCGGTTCCCGATTCATCGCCGTAGACGGCAAAGGTGATGCCAAGACGGGTGTAAAGCGCATTAGCTTCGCGCTGTTTCTGCTTCAGGAAATCCGGCGGCTTGTCCTTCAGCCAGGCGTCATGCGCACGATAGTGCGGGCGGATGCCACCGCCGGCATCCCGCATTTCGTCGTAAGGGGGTTTGGCGCTCAAGTCCGGAATCCCTGTATTTGGCGAACGTTGCGCATGATTTGTTTTAGCACACTGCATAAGCAACGGGTGTACCCGTGGCGTTTCAGCCGGCAGGATGGAGTGACGGAGGCCCCGGGGAGCCTCCTGATGCACCATTGTGGGGCATGAAGCCCGCAGATGGCCAGCCTTGCCCTGAAAGCGTACATTCGTGTCCGAACCCTGAACCTCAACCTCCGTCGAACAGCAATCATGGTCACACGCAAGCACCTGCAACTGGTCAGCAAAGCCGCGCCCCACGGATTTCCGGGACTGGACGCCGCGCTGGCGCGCGCCGATGCGCCGGCGCGTGAGCTGCTGCAGCGGGCGCTGGCGCGACTGCAGGAAGAGCCGGATGAAGCGGTGATCGCCCACGCCCAAGGGTTGGTTGAGGCGCTGTCGGCGCTGGGCATGGACCACGAATCGGTTGCGGCGGCGATGCTGTTGCCGGCCTTGCGCGGAAATCTCGAATTGCAGCGCGCGCTGCGCGATGAATTCGGCGCCACGGTCGCCGAACTCGCCGACGGCGTGATCCGCATGAGCGAGATCGGCGCCTTGTCGAGCCGTGCGCTGTCTGCGGCGCGGCCCGAAGCGCAGGCGGCGCAGCTTGAAGCGCTGCGCAAGATGCTGCTGGCGATGGTGCAGGATGTGCGCATCGTGCTGATCAAGCTCGCCGATCACCTGCAGGACCTTCGTGCTGCAGTCAGGAGTGCCGATCCGGCTGAGCGCGCCGCAGTCGCCGGGTTGACGCGAGACATATTCGCGCCGCTGGCCAACCGCCTGGGCGTGTGGCAGATCAAGTGGGAGCTCGAAGACCTCGCGCTGCGGGTGCTGGAACCGGAGACCTACCAGCGCATCGCGCGCCTGCTCGACGAGAAGCGCAACGACCGCGAGCGCTATATCGAGAACGTGATTGCCATTCTCAAGGGCGAGATCGCGCGTGGGGGAATCTTGGCTGAAGTCAGCGGGCGGCCGAAACACATTGCCAGCATCCAGCGCAAGATGGTCACCAAGGCGATCGGTTTCGAGGGTCTGTACGACGTGCGTGCGGTGCGGGTGCTGGTCGACGACGTCAAGGATTGCTACGCGGTACTGGGCATCGTGCACAGCCTGTGGTCACCGCTGCCCAAGGAATTCGATGATTACATCGCCAAGCCCAAGGCCAACAACTACCGCTCGCTGCATACCGCCGTCATCGGGCCGGACGGCAAATCGGTGGAAGTCCAGATCCGCACACATGAGATGCACCGCTACTCCGAGCTCGGCGTGGCGGCGCACTGGCGCTACAAGGAAGGCGGCCGCCAGGACCGCGGTTACGAGGAAAAAATTGCCTGGTTGCGCCAGGTGCTGGAATGGAAGGACGAGGTGCGGGATACGGGGGAATTAGCCGAACAGTTTCGCACCGGCCTGTTTGAGGATTCGGTGTACGTGCTGACGCCGCAGGGACGGGTGGTGGATCTGCCCAAAGGGGCGACGCCCATCGACTTCGCTTACCACGTACATACCGAGCTGGGGCATCGCTGCCGCGGCGCGAAGGTGGACGGCGTCATGGTGCCGCTGAATACGGAGCTCGCGAACGGTCAGCAGGTGGAAATACTCGCAGCGAAGCAGGGCGGTCCCAGTCGTGACTGGCTGAACGCACAACTGGGTTTCCTCAAAAGCGCCGCCGCGCGCAGCAAGGTGCGGCAATGGTTCAACAAGCAGAATCTAGAGGCGGACATCGCACAAGGCCGTGCGCTGCTCGACAGGGAACTGCAGCGTCGCGGCCTGACGCGGCTCAACCTGGACCGGCTCGCAGCGGAGATGGGTTTCGAACGGCTGGATGATCTGCTCGCCGGCATCGGCAAGGGCGAGATCGGGCCCAAGGCGCTCGGCGATGCTTTGTCGGGGGAAGACGCCGCACCATCGACGGTGCCCGATGCTCTGCCTGCTGCGCGCAAGCCGAAATCCTCGGGCGGCGGCGTGCTGATCGTCGGTGTCGACAAACTGCTGACGGTGACTGCGAAATGCTGCCGGCCCGCACCGCCGGAGCCGATCACCGGATTTGTCACGCGCGGCCGCGGCGTCACCGTGCATCGCGCCGATTGCGCCGCGCTGGGCCGGCTCGATCCGCTGCGGCGGATCGCTGCGGAATGGGGCGGCGCCGCCGATGCGACCTTTCCGGTCGAGATCGTGGTGGATGCGACGGATCGCACGGGACTGCTGCGCGACATCTCGGAAGTGCTGTCACGCGAGCGCGTGAACGTCACCGCGACGCGATCATCGTCGAATGATCTCAGCGCGCGCATGCGCTTTACGGTCGAGATCCGCAATCTCGACCAGCTGCGGCAGGTGCTGGGCCTGATCCGGGGGGTGCGGGGCGTGCTGCAAGCGGAACGGCGATAAGCTTAATTTGCAAATATAATCACTAGGTTATATTGACAAATTAGCGTGACTGGTGTTCTGGATAGAATGCGTTTCGCAGTTTGCCAAGAACAACATCATCCACTGCCGTTTCATCTGGAGGAGCCTGCCGTGCATGCCTTGAACATCCGCAAGTTGATCGTGTCGCTGAGCGTTGGTGTGTCTGTCGTACTGGCTTGCAATACGGCCGCGGCCCAGCAGTATCCGTCGAAGCCGGTGCGGGTCATCGTGCCCTTTGCCCCGGGCGGCGGCAGTGACATCACCGCGCGCCAGTTTTCAGCAAAGCTCACCGAATACCTGGGCCAGCAGTTCGTGGTGGACAACCGCGGCGGCGCCGGCGGTCTGATCGGCATGGAGCTGACGGCCAAATCGCCGGCGGACGGTTACGTGATCATGATGATGTCCGGCAGTTTTTCGGCAACATCGGCGGTGCAGCGGCCGGCATTCGATCCGATCAACAGCATCATCGCCGTCGCTGAATTCGGCTATACGCCATTTGTGCTGACCGTGCATCCTTCGCTGCCGTCAAAATCGGTCAAGGAATTCATTGCTCTCGCGAACCGCACGAAAGATGGCCTGAATTACGCGGGAACCGGCACCGGCGGCGCCACGCATCTTGCGACCGAATTGTTCGCCAACATGGCCAAGATCAAGATGGTGGCCATCCAGTACAAGAGCACCGGCGCCGCGATGGCCGACCTGTTGTCGGGCCAGGTGCCGGTGATCGTCGGCAGCCTGTTGCCGGTCACACCGCACCTCGGCACCGGCAAGCTGCGCGGACTGGGAGTGACCACCGCCAAGCGCTGGCACACGCTGCCCAATGTGCCCGCGATCGCCGAGTCGCTGCCCGGATACGAAGTCGTGCTCTGGTTCGGCACGATGACGCCGCGCGGCACACCGCAGCCCATCATTGACCGGCTCAACGCCGCAATCAACAAGGCGCTGCAGGATCCGGCGATCAAACGCAATCTCGAGGGCAGCGGTATGCTGCCCAGCGGCGGGCCGCCGCAAAATTTCGACAAGCGCATCCGCGATGATTACGAGCGCTGGACCAAGGTCGTCAAGGCGATTGGCCTGAAGCCGGGACAGTAATCATCCAGTCTCGCGCTGAATGTAAAATAAGTTAATAAAAACATATACTTATTTTAATCCGCGGCGCAGCGAAACGCGATGTTGTGATGTCCCGCGCGCGGATTGCGCGACAGCGTGCGGCCGCGCTGGGTAGCGGTGATTTCAGCCGCGGGGGAGTCGTGACCGCCGCCCCGCGTGCTGCGCACCGGCCCCGGTTCGGGATCCTCGCGGCCGTCGTCGGCGCGGTACGGATAGAGACTATAGGCGCTGGCCACCCATTCCCAGGCATTGCCGGCCATGTCGAGCGCGCCGTCGGGGCTGGCACCGGCAGGATGGGCGGTTACGGGGGCGGTGGCGTTGAAGGCCGAGCCGAAACGTGCGCGGCTTGCATCCGGTGGAGAATTTCCCCAGGGATAACGTCGGCCATCTGTTCCGCGCGCCGCTTTTTCCCATTCGGCCTCGGTTGGCAGGCGCGCGTTGCGCCAGACGCAATAATCGCGCGCTCCAACCCAGCTGACTTCGACAGCAGGATGATTTTCGTAGCCCTTGTCGGCGACCCACAGCTTGCCGACGCGGTGGATGCGCGCGTCGTTGTCGTCAAAGTCATAACGTCGAGTGCCTTGCGGTGTCATTGCTCCGACGGCATTCAGAAAACGGGCGTAGTTGCTGTTGGTGACGGGCAGGCGGTCGATCCGGAAGGCGCGCAGGGTGACGGCGTGGGCAGGGCGTTCATCTTCGGGTCCGTCGTCATTTCCCATGGTGAAGCTGCCGCCGGGAATCAGGACCATCTGCGTCGTTTGCGCGGCGTACAGGCCGGGCGATGGCGGCAACGGCAGAAACAGCGCCAAAACCACGGCGAATTCCCGTTTTGAAGGGATCGGCATGAGGTGCATCATAGCCTTGGACTGTGGTCCCGTTTCCGGTTTGATGGGGATGGGTGATTCGGCTAGAATGCGCTCCTTTCAGGCGCGTAGCTCAGCTGGTTAGAGCACCACCTTGACATGGTGGGGGTCGTTGGTTCGAGTCCAATCGCGCCTACCAATTTTGATTGCGTATTTTTGCTGGCGGATTACAGGAAGAGAGCGTTATGACACCGCGAACTTGCAAGGTCACCAGTCCCCGGCGATAGCTGCGCAGTTTCTTTGGTAGTGCTGAGAAAAGTGCGGCTGGTCCGCACTTTTTTTATTGGTATTTACGGAATGCACATATGGTCAACATCAAACTACCTGACGGTTCAGTGAAGTCCTTCGAGCAGCCGGTGACGGTGGCAGAAGTCGCCGCCGCCATCGGCGCCGGGCTGGCCAAGGCCGCGCTGGCGGGCCGCGTCAACGGCAAACTGGTCGACACTTCGCACCGCATTGAAGCCGATGCCGAACTGGCGATCATCACCGAAAAGAATCCTGAGGGGGTTGAAATCCTCCGTCATTCGACCGCGCATCTGCTGGCCCACGCGGTCAAGGAACTGTTTCCCGACGCGCAGGTGACCATAGGACCGGTGATCGAGGACGGCTTTTATTACGACTTTGCCTACAAGCGGCCGTTCACGCCGGAGGATCTGGCTGCGATCGAGAAACGCATGGCGGAAATCGCCAAACGCGACATCAGGGTCAACCGCAAGGAGATGCCTCGCGACGAAGCGGTGAAATTCTTCTCAGGCATGGGTGAAAAATACAAGGCCGAAATCATCGCTTCGATTCCTTCGAACGAGCCGATTTCGCTTTACGGGCAGGACAATTTCATCGATCTGTGCCGTGGGCCGCATGTTCCTTCCACCGGCAAGCTCAAAGTGTTCAAACTGATGAAGGTTGCAGGCGCGTACTGGCGCGGGGACTCGAAGAACGAGATGCTGCAGCGGATTTACGGCACGGCGTGGGCGAAGAAGGAAGACCAGGAAGCCTATCTCTATCGTCTGGAAGAAGCGGAGAAGCGCGATCACCGCAAGCTGGGTCGCCAGCTCGACCTGTTCCACATGCAGGACGAGGCGCCGGGCATGGTGTTCTGGCATGCCAACGGCTGGGTGATCTGGCAGGCGATCGAGCAGTACATGCGCGGCCTGCTCACCGAAGCCAATTATCGTGAAGTGAGAACACCGCAGGTGATGGACCGTGTGCTGTGGGAAAAATCCGGCCACTGGGAGAACTACCGTGAGTACATGTTCACCACGGAGTCGGAGAAACGCGATTACGCGGTAAAGCCGATGAACTGTCCGGGGCATGTGCAGATCTTCAACCAGGGTGTCAAAAGCTACCGCGACCTGCCGTTGCGCATCGCCGAATTCGGTTCCTGCCATCGCAACGAGCCATCGGGTGCACTGCACGGTTTGATGCGGGTGCGCGGTTTCGTGCAGGACGACGCGCACATTTTCTGCACCGAGGACCAGATCCAGGCAGAAGCGGGGGCCTTCATTGACCTGCTGCGAGGGGTTTACGCGGATTTCGGGTTCGAGCATATCCTGGTCAAGCTGTCGACGCGGCCGCCGAAGCGCATCGGCGACGATGCGGTGTGGGATCGCGCCGAGACGGCGCTCAAAGCCACGCTGGACGGCAAGGGACTGGAATGGGAGCTCAATCCCGGGGAAGGCGCGTTTTACGGTCCAAAGATCGAGTTTTCGCTGAAGGATTCGCTGGGCAGGGTCTGGCAGTGCGGCACGCTGCAGCTCGATTTCGCGCTGCCAGGCCGTCTGGGGGCCGAATACGTGGCGGAAGACAACGCCCGCCATACCCCGGTGATGCTGCACCGGGCCATTCTCGGTTCGCTGGAGCGTTTCATCGGCATCCTGATCGAGCACTACGCCGGGGCGATGCCGGTCTGGCTGGCACCGGTACAGGCGGTGGTTATCAATATTTCGGAAGCGCAGACCGCTTATGCGGCCGGTGTTGCGGAAAAGCTGAAAAAGGCCGGTTTCCGGGTCGAGGCCGACTTGAGGAATGAGAAAATTTCCTATAAAATTCGGGAACATAGTCTGCAAAAGCTGCCTTTCCAACTGGTCGTTGGGGACAAGGAAATGGCGGCGCAAATGGTGGCTGTGCGATCCCGTAAAGGCGAGGACCTGGGTCAGATGACCCTGGATGCCTTTTTGTCGCTGTTAAAAGGCGACATCGAAAGAAGGGGGCGTGCGGCTTGAGAGCAACGAATTGAAGGAGTTTGTCGCATAGCTCAGGAAAAAGAAGCCCGGATCAACGGTGAAATTACCGCTCCGGAAGTGCGGGTCATCGGGGCCGACGGTTCACAGGTCGGTGTGATCAGCATAGCTGCCGCCAACAAGCTGGCAGAGGAAGCGGAACTGGATCTGGTCGAAATCGCGCCGACGGCGAGTCCGCCTGTCTGCCGCGTCATGGACTACGGCAAATTCAAGTACCGGGAAAGCAAGAAACAGCACGAAGCGCGTCTGAAGCAGAAGCAGATCGTCGTCAAGGAAGTGAAGTTTCGTCCGGGAACGGACGAGGGTGATTACAAGATCAAGTTGCGCAACCTGACGCGTTTCCTTGAAGAAGGCGACAAAACCAAGATCACGCTGCGCTTTCGCGGTCGTGAAATGGCGCACCAGGAGTTCGGGATACGCCTGCTGGAGCGGGTTAAGGCCGATCTCGAAGCTCTCGGTGTGGTCGAGCAGTTTCCGAAGATGGAAGGCCGCCAGCTGGTGATGGTGCTGGCGCCGAAGAAAGTCGCTCCGAAGGCGGCTGTAAAGAGTTCACCCAAGGCGGCACCAAAGTCCGAGGGAACAAAACCGGCGGAAACGCCGGGCAAGGTGGCTGCAGCGGATGGCGCAACAGCGCAAAACGCCGCGGCCGGTGACAAGAAGTAGTGCTCGGGTCTCAAGTTCTGCGGTGACGCAGGCACCCGACGCTAGGCTAAAACAGGAGTTTTCCATGCCGAAGATGAAGAGCAAGAGCGGCGCGGCCAAGCGTTTCAAGAAGCTCGGCAGCGGCGCATTCAAGCGCAGCAGTGCACATCTGCGCCACATCCTTACCAAGAAAAGCACCAAGCGCAAGCGTCACCTGCGCGGTACGACCATGGTGCATGATTCCGATCAACGCTCGGTCCGGGCAATGTTGCCGTACTGATCAGGGAGATGAATCATGCCTAGAGTCAAACGTGGTGTAATCGCCCGCAAGGCGCACAAAAAAGTCCTGAAGAAGGCCAAGGGATTCCGCGGCCGTCGCGGCAATGTATTCCGCATCGCCAATGAAGCGGTGATGCGCGCCGGACAGTATGCCTATCGCGATCGTCGCACCAAGAAGCGCGAATTCCGCGCTTTGTGGATTGCGCGTATTAACGCCGCCGCCCGCGAACACGGAATGTCCTACAGTGTTTTCATGAACGGGCTGAAAAAAGCGGCCATCGAAGTGGATCGCAAGGTGCTGGCCGACATCGCCGTTGCCGACAAGCCGGCGTTTTCGCGGTTTGTGGAACAGGCGAAGGCGAGCCTCGGCGCATAGGACGACGCATACGGAAAAAGGAGGCTCGATGAGCCTCCTTTTTTTTCACTGACTTCCGCTACCATTCGCTTATGCAGGAACTCGACAGGCTCGTGGCAGAGGCAACCGCGCTTTTTGCGGGGATTGCCGACGCCGACGCATTGGAGCAGGCGAAAGCGCGTTACCTCGGCAAGTCGGGAGCGCTGACCGAACTGCTGAAGGGCCTGGGCAAACTGTCCGCCGCAGAGCGGCCGGCGGCCGGGGCGCGCATCAATGCCGCCAAGCAGGTTCTGGAGGATGCGCTGCATGCGCAGCGTGAACTGATCGCCGGCCGCGCTCTCGAGGCGAAACTGGCCGGCGATGC
Organism: Burkholderiales bacterium; assembly: GCA_049433545.1. Lineage (GTDB taxonomy): Bacteria > Pseudomonadota > Gammaproteobacteria > Burkholderiales > SG8-41. The sequence goes on from JBMTEY010000002.1 coordinate 41,708, forward strand.
GATCGACGTCACGCTGCCGGGCCGGGGCCGCGGCATGGGCGGGCTGCACCCGGTCAGCCGCACCATGGAACGCATCGAGGAACTGTTTCGTTCCATCGGCTTCGATGTCGCCGACGGTCCTGAAATCGAGACCGATTTTTACAATTTCACCGCGCTGAACCAGCCGGAGAATCATCCGGCGCGGTCGATGCACGACACTTTTTATCTGGCTGACGGCAGGCAGTTGCTGCGCACGCACACCTCGCCGATACAGATCCGTTATCTCGAAAAACATCAGCCGCCGGTGCGGGTTATCGCGCCGGGTCGCGTCTATCGCGTTGATTCAGACGCAACGCATTCACCGATGTTCCACCAGGTCGAAGGGCTGTGGATCGACGAACACATCAGCTTCGCCCATTTGAAGGGCGTGCTGATTGATTTTTTCCGGCGCTTTTTCGAGAACGACGACCTGCAGCTCCGGTTCCGTCCGTCTTTCTTTCCTTTCACCGAACCGTCCGCGGAAATCGACATGAGTTTCGGAGACGGCTGGCTGGAAGTCGGGGGGTGCGGCATGGTGCATCCCAACGTGCTTCGCAACGTCAATATCGACAGCGAACGTTTTCAGGGCTTTGCCTTCGGCCTCGGGCCCGACCGTCTGACCATGCTGCGTTACGGCGTCAACGATCTCCGGCTGTTCTATGAAAATGATCTGCGTTTTCTGAAGCAGTTCGTCTGACAGGCGGCCGGCGATGAAACTTTCAGAACACTGGCTGCGTGAACTGGTCGACCCAGCGCTTACCACAACGGAACTGGCTGACCTGCTGACTTTCGGCGGCATCGAAGTGGAGGCGGTGGAACCTGCGGCGCCCGCTTTTGACAAGGTGGTGGTCGCAGAAATACTCAGCGTCGAAAAGCATCCCCAGGCCGACCGGCTCAACGTGTGCCAGGTCAATGCCGGTTCAGGGCCGCTGACCATCGTCTGCGGGGCACCCAATGCACGCGCCGGCATGCGTGTGCCGGCAGCGTTGCCGGGGGCGCGTCTGCCGGGAATGGAGATCAAGGTCGCCAAGGTGCGCGGTGTCAAATCCCACGGCATGCTGTGCTCGGCGCTTGAGCTGGGCCTGGCCGAGGAGGCTGCGGGCTTGATGGAGCTGCCGTCGGATGCCGCGACCGGCCAATCGCTGCGCGAACTGCTGGACCTTGACGATCAGGTGCTGACCACCAAGCCCACGCCGAATCGCGGCGACTGCCTGAGCGTGCTCGGCCTTGCGCGCGAAGTGGCGGCCCTGGGCGGCGCCGCACTGCGCTGGCAGATGCCATCACCGGTCGATGCGGCGATTGATGACAGCATTGATGTCGTTGTCGAAGCGCCGGCCGACTGTCCGCGCTACTGTGCACGCATCGTGCGTGGTGTGGATGCGCGCGCGGCAACGCCGGACTGGATGGTGCGCCGGCTTCAGCGCAGTGGTTTGCGTTCTATCAGCGCCGTGGTCGACGTCACCAATTACGTGATGCTCGAGATGGGACAGCCTTTGCATGCCTTCGATGCCGCCCAACTCGGCGGCAGCATCCGGGTGCGTCGCGCGCGCCAGGGGGAGCGACTGGTCCTGCTGAACGGTACCGATTTTGAAATGACGACCGCGCACCTGGTGATCGCCGATGAGCGCAGGGCGCTGGCGCTGGCGGGCATCATGGGCGGTGAAGGCAGTGGAGTTACGGACTCCACGCAGGACGTGGTGCTGGAAAGCGCGTTTTTCACGCCCGATACGATCGCCGGCAAGACCCGGGCGGCAGGATTCGGTTCGGATTCGGCCTACCGTTTTGAGCGCGGCGTTGATTTCTCAGCTACGCGCACGGCGATGGAGCGGGCAACGCAATTGATGTTGCAGATTTGCGGCGGCAGGCCCGGTCCGGTTCAGGAAAGCCTGGGTACACTGCCGAGAAGGGACGCTGTTGCCCTGCGGCTTGCCAGGGCAGAGCGAGTACTCGGGTTTTCCATGGATACGGGTGCGGCGACGTCGATCCTTGAGCGCCTGGGCTGCGCGCCCAAAGTTCGGGACGGAATGATTATGGCGGTGCCTCCGAGTTTCCGCTTTGACATCGCCATCGAGGAAGACCTGATCGAGGAACTGGCGCGGGTGCACGGCTACGCCAACATACCGGCGCTGCCGCCGCCTGCGCCGGCAGTCATGCTGCATCGTAACGAAGCCGGGCGCACGCCGGCAGTAGTGCGGCGATTGCTGGCAGACCGCGATTACCAGGAGGCCATCACCTACAGTTTTGTCGAACGTTCTTGGGAAGCGGATTTTTCCCCGGCGGCCGATCCGGTGGCGCTTGCGAATCCAATCTCCGCCCAGATGAGCGTCATGCGTACGACCCTGATCGGCGGCCTGCTCAATGCCGTCGTGTTCAATGCCAGCCGCAAGCAGACCCGGGTCCGCCTGTTCGAAATCGGCCGCTGTTTCGTGCCTGACGGTGCCGCAATCGGACAACCCTGGCGGGTGGGAGGCATCGCATTCGGCGACGTGGCTCCGCTGCAGTGGGGAGCGAAGCCGTGCGGCGTGGATTTTTTCGATGTCAAAGGTGATCTTGAGGCGTTGTGCGCGCCCCGGGACGTGACTTTCCGGGCGGCGGAGCATCCGGCATTCCATCCGGGTAAATCCGCAACTATCCTGCTGGATGGCGTTGTCGCGGGATGGCTGGGCGAATTGCACCCGCGCTGGCAGCGGAAGTATGATCTTGCGACCGCGCCGGTATTGTTCGAACTGGGCCTGGCGGCCGTTTGCACCGGCCAGGTGCCTGCATTCCAGGCGTTGTCCCGGTACCCGGCAATCCGTCGCGACCTGGCTGCGGAATTCGACGAAAACACCCGATTTGCGGACGTTGCCGATGCGCTAAAACAGGGCGGTCCGCGGATTCTGAGGGACGTTACGGTGTTCGATTTGTATCGCGGACAGGGGGTCCAAAAAGGGAAAAAAAGTCTTGCATTCAGTGTGTTATTGCAGGATACTGATAAAACCTTGACGGACGCAGAAGCCGAGAAAGCCGTAACCGAACTGCGCCGGATTCTGCAAGAAAAGTTTAACGCAAAGCTTCGTTGAGAGGGGACAACATGACGTTAACCAAAGCGGAACTCGCCGACCTGCTGTTTGAAAAGGTGGGGTTCAACAAGCGCGAGGCCAAGGACATGGTGGAGTCCTTTTTCGACGAGGTCCGTACGGCGCTGGAAAACGGCAGGGGAGTGAAGCTTTCGGGATTTGGCAACTTCCAGTTGCGTGACAAACCCCAGCGTCCGGGCCGCAACCCCAAAACCGGCGAGGAAATCCCGATTTCCGCGCGCCGCGTCGTAACGTTCCACGCATCCCAAAAGCTGAAATCGATGGTGGAACAGCATTTCCATGGAAGCCAGCGGAAGCCATAAAACCCCGCTTCCGCCGATCCCGGCAAAACGTTATTTCACGATCGGTGAAGTGAGCGAGCTGTGCGGCGTGAAGCCGCACGTGCTCCGGTATTGGGAGCAGGAGTTCACGCAACTCCGTCCCGTCAAGCGGCGCGGCAACCGGCGCTACTACCAGCATCACGAAGTATTGCTGATCCGTCGCATCCGCGAACTGCTCTACGATCAGGGGTTCACCATCAGTGGCGCACGCAATCGGCTGGATGAACTGGCCAACGAGCCCGCGCGCGTGTCGCGCAGCCATGCAGCGGCGACGGCAAGCAGGCCCGCGCTTGCCCAGTTGCGGCAGGATCTCAAAAGCGTCATCGACCAGCTGCGAACCTGAACACAGGTCTGCAGTAAATCCTGCTGTTGTATAATCGCGCGCTCGGGGCGTAGCGCAGCCTGGTAGCGTACCTGCATGGGGTGCAGGTGGTCGCAGGTTCAAATCCTGCCGCCCCGACCACGAATTCCGGCACCTGAGCAGACGAGCCAGGTGCCGTTTCCACAACACAGAATCCACGATGAGTTCGTCATTCCGTGCGGCGTGCCTGCAGCTCAACAGCGGCAGCGATCTTCCCGCCAATCTCGCAATACTGAAACGCATGGTTGCAGAAGCCGCCGCGGGTGGCGCGCAACTGGTGCTTACGCCCGAATACAGCCTGATGATGGACGGCAGCGGCAGGGTGATGCGCGAAGGTGCACTGGACACTGATGGCGGGCCCGTGTTGCAGGAACTGCAGCAACTCGCGCGGCAGAACGGAGTGTGGTTGCTGATAGGTTCCCTGACGCTGAAGATCGGCGAAGAGCGCATCGTCAACCGCTCATTCCTGATCACTGCGGACGGCACGGTAGCGGCGACCTACGACAAGATACACATGTTCGATGTCACCTTGCCCGACGGTAAGGTCATCCACGAATCGTCATCGTACCGGCCCGGCGAACATGCGGTAATTGCCGCTACGCCGTGGGGCAAACTGGGTATGACCGTTTGTTATGACGTACGTTTTCCGCAACTCTACCGTGCGCTGGCGCAACAGGGCGCGGAATTCCTGTCGGTGCCTTCGTCGTTCCAGCGCCAGACCGGCAAGGCGCACTGGCACACCCTGCTGAAGGCGAGGGCCATCGAAAATGCCGCCTATGTTCTGGCGCCGGCGATGTGCGGCGAACACCCGGGGAACCGCCAGACCTACGGCCATGCGCTGATCGTCGATCCCTGGGGCGAGGTTCTGGCCGACGGCGGCGAAGAACCGGGGATCATCTATGCCGACATCGATCCGGCGCGGGTGGCAAAAATCCGCGGCATGATGCCCTCGTTGCAGCATGACCGGCCGTTTACTTTAAAATAAATTAAATAAAACAGATACTTGCATCTGTTTCATGATGCAATCTCAAGCATCTGTCATTATGCTGGCATTCATGACAGGAGCTTGCAGGGGAGGGCATGACTGCAGCAGATCGGGCAAACAAGGGTGTGGTGCTGCCGGCGATCGGGACCTTTCCCCCGCGTCGCGATTACGGCTTGCTGTGGGGGCCGGCCCTGCGCATTCTTGTCCGCATGGGCTGGTCGGCCGAAGGTGTCATCCCGGATTGCGCGCGTGTCGTGGTCGCTGTTGCGCCGCACTCGAGCAACTGGGATTTCGTGGTCGGTGCGGCGATGATGGTCGCTCTGGAGCTGCGCGTCTCCTTCATCGCCAAGCACACCCTGTTCAGCTGGCCTCTGGGATGGTTCATGCGCTGGCTCGGCGGCATACCGATAGACCGTGCGCGACCTGAAGGATTTGCCGAGCAGATGATCGGCGTTTTCGGAAGCGGTGAACCGTTGTGGCTGGCCGTAGCACCGGAAGGTACGCGCAAGGCAGGGGCACCTTTCAAATCGGGCTTCTACCGGATCGCGCAGGCAGCGCAGGTGCCCATCCTTCCCGTGTATTTCAATCACCGGCGCCGGGTGATCGGGTTTCTGCCGCTGATCGAACCTGTTGCCGATACCGCGGCAGGCATCAGGCAGGTGCGCGATCTGCTGCTGTTGCACGGCGCGCGCAGGGAACGGGCCTGATCCTCAGTAGGACTTCGGCAGCCCCAGCACCCGTTCGGCGATATGGCAGAGGATCAGCTGCGAACTCACTGGAGCGATGCGTGGAATCATGGACTCGCGGAAATAACGCTCGACGTGGAATTCCCTGGCGTACCCCATGCCGCCGTGGGTCAGCACGGCCGTTTCGCAGGCTTTGAAACCCGCCTCGCCTGCAAAATACTTGGCGGCGTTTGCTTCGGCGCCGCAGGGCTTGCCCGCATCATAAAGACTTGCAGCCTTGTAAGTCAGCAGGCGTGCCGCTTCGAGTTCGATCCAGCGCTGGGCCAGCGGATGCTGGATCGCCTGGTTCTGTCCGATCGGGCGATCGAATACCACGCGTTCTCCGGCATACTGCGCCGCGCGTTTCAGCGCAGCCGAACCCAGTCCCACGGCTTCCGCGGCGACGAGGATGCGCTCAGGATTGAGTCCATCGAGCAGGTAGCGGAAGCCCTTGCCTTCTTCGCCGATGCGGTCAGCCGCTGGCACGCGCATTCCGTCGATGAACACCTGGTTCGAATCGACGGCCTTGCGCCCCATTTTTTCGATTTCCCGCGCCTCAAAGCAGCTGCGGTCGATGTCGGCATAAAACAACGTCAGTCCATCGATCGCGTTCTGCGTTTTGTCGATGGGGGTGGTGCGCGTGAGCAGCAGGATCTTGTTCGCCACTTGCGCGGTGGAAATCCAGATTTTCTGCCCGGAAATCACGTAATCGCTGCCGTCGCGCACCGCTTTGGTGGTCAGCCGCGTGGTGTTGAGACCGGCGCCTGGCTCGGTGACACCGAAGCAGGCTTTGTCTTTGCCGGAGATCAACGGCGGCAGCCAGCGCGCCTGCTGTTCCGGTGTTGCGTACACCACCACCGGGTGCAGGCCGAAGATGTTCATGTGCACCGCAGATGCACCGGAAAATCCCGCCCCCGATTCGGCGATGGTTTCCATCAACAGCGCTGCTTCGGTGATGCCCAGTCCACTGCCGCCGAACTGTTCCGGCATGGCAATGCCTAGCCAGCCGTCAGCGGCTATGGCGGCGTGGAATTCGTGGGGGAATCCGCCGTCACGGTCCTTTTTCAGCCAGTATTCGGCATCAAAGCGGCTGCAGGTCCGTGCCACGGCGTCACGAATTGCGCGCTGATCCTCGTTGAGTTCGAAATTCATGGCGGGTTTCGGGTAGGCAGCGTGGAGGATGCGTATCCTATCATCCGTACCGGGCGGTGACAGGGCTGCATGGTAAAATCCGCGCACCCTAACGGCTGTGAAACGTATCCGCTGCAGCATCAGCGGGAAACAATAAATTCAGCGGATTTCAGCGTGCGCATCCTGCTCAGCAACGACGACGGCTATTTCGCGCCGGGCCTCGCCGCCCTCGAGCAGGCGCTCTCCGCCGTCGGCACGGTTACCGTCGTTGCTCCGGAGCGTGATCGCAGCGGCGCCAGCAATTCGCTGACCCTGGACCGGCCGTTGACCGTGCGCAGGGCCGCCAGCGGTTATTACTACGTGAACGGCACGCCGACCGACTGCGTGCACATTGCCGTGACCGGACTGCTTCCGGAACTGCCCGACGTCGTCGTGTCCGGAATCAATGACGGCGCGAACATGGGCGACGACACGATCTACTCGGGAACAGTGGCTGCCGCCACCGAAGGCTTTCTGCTGGGCATACCTTCCATCGCGGTATCGCTGGTTTCCGGGAAACCTGCGCATTTCTCCACCGCGGGACGGGTTGCCGCCGAACTGGTGCGGCGTTTCCGGGAACATCGCGTCGACCAGCCGGTACTGCTCAACGTCAACGTGCCCGACGTGCCTTATGAGGCGTTGCGCGGGCGCCAGGTGACTCGCCTGGGCAAGCGCCACAAGGCAGAGCCAGTGGTGCAGGCGCAGACCCCGCGCGGCGAAACCGTGTACTGGATAGGTGCCGCCGGCAGCGCCCAGGACGCCGGTGAAGGCACCGACTTTCATGCGGTGGCCGGCAACAGCGTGTCCCTGACGCCACTGCAGATGGATCTGACGCGTTTCGGGCAGATGGAACTCGTAGGAAGCTGGCTGAACAGGCCGCAAACGGCATGAGCGCAGCCCATTCCGGCATCGGCATGACCTCTCAGCGCACGCGGATGCGCATGGTCGAGCGCCTGCGCGGGCAGGGGATACGCGACGAAGTGATACTGGGCGCCATTGGCGAGGTGCCGCGGCACATTTTTGTCGATGAAGCGCTGGCCAGCCGGGCCTATGAGGACATCTCGCTGCCGCTGGGTTTCGGGCAGACCATTTCCAGTCCGTACACCGTTGCGCGCATGCTCGAACTGCTGCGCAGCGGGAGCGCGCTGGGCAAGGTGCTGGAAATCGGCACAGGCTGCGGCTACCAGGCGGCGGTGCTGTCGCGGCTGGCGAAAGAAGTGTACTCCCTGGAGCGGCTTGCGCCGTTACTGGGCAAGGCGCGCCGTCATTTGCGTGATGCGCGTGCGCACAATGTGCGCGTGCGCGTGGCCGACGGGCAGCTGGGCTGGCCTGAACATGCGCCTTTTGACGGCATCGTCGTCGCGGCTGCAGGCACGCATGTGCCGCAGCCCTTGCTGGATCAACTGGCGGTGGGTGGTAAAATCATCATCCCTCTGACGCACCATGACAAGCAGGCGCTGCATGTCATCGAAAGAACCGCGCAAGGTTATGCCGATCGAAAAGTGGAAGACGCCAGGTTTGTGCCATTGCTCCCGGGGCTGGGTTAGCGGCGGCGTGTCCGCTTCGAGCCTGTTGCGCGTTGCCGGCGTCGCCGTCGCTGCATCACTGCTTGCCGGCTGTGTCGCAACCCGTCCGGCACCAGTCGCCGATCGCCTGCCCGAATCCAGGCCTGCTGCGAAGCCGGCGCCATCCAAATCGCGCGCGGTTGCCGGCAAGGACCAGCAGCGTCCCGAGTTCTACACGGTCAGGACCGGGGATACTCTTTACAGCATCGCGCTGGAGTTCGGCCTGGATTACCGCGAACTTGCGGTCTGGAACGGCATAGATCCCGCGCGCCTGCGCGTAGGACAGCAATTGCGCCTTGCTCCGCCGCGCGGCGTGGTCGCCACGCCGTTGCGCGGACCGGCGGGTGCGGTGGAAGCCCAGCCGCTGGGCAGCAGCAGCGGGCGCGCTGTTGCCGGCGGCATCAGGACTGAACCGCGCGGCACCCGCGTTCCGTATACGGACCAGGCGTACGCCCAGATGGCGAATGCCAAGCCTGATGTAACCGCCGGCAAACCGGAGGTGCCGGCTGAGGGCGCAAGGCCCCGCGACGCCGATGACGTCGACTGGATCTGGCCAGTGACGGGCAAGATCGTCGCACCGTTCAAGGATGCCTCTAGCAAGGGCATCGGCATTGCCGGGAAAATGGGGCAGCCCGTGGTTGCTGCCGGTTCCGGCCGTGTCATCTTTAGCGGTACCGGCATCCGTGGACTGGGCAAGCTGATCGTCATCAAGCACAACGAAAAATTTCTGAGCGTGTACGCCCACAATCGTGAACTGATGGTCAAGGAAGGGCAGAGCGTAGCCCGCGGACAGAAGATTGCGGAGATGGGCAATACCGACTCCGACCAGGTCAAGCTGCATTTCGAAATTCGCCGGCTGGGCAAGCCGGTTGATCCCGCGGAGTTGCTACCGCCGGCGTGATTGTTCTGCGTCCGGTCGACGAAAGTCTATTAAGTTATTGTTTTTAAAAGTTTTATGCGGCGAAGCGGCGTATGCGTTGTTTCAGTTCGTGCAGCCCATCTGCCGTGGCCATCCTGCCGTAGCGCAAGCCGATGTAGAGATCCGTAATATCGCGGACATGGGGGGCCAGTTCAGGGCGCATGCGGCATGCGCGTTCGGCAAACCGGCGCGGTCCCTCGGCTTCACCGCGGCGCAGACCGCGACGAGCAAGCTTGCGGCAGAACCGGTCATACGCCGCCCTGATTTCATCGTCGCGTGTCCGTCGCAGGTCGCGCAATGCGAAAGCCGCGCCGATCATAACCGCGATGCCGGCGCATATGACGAGGATCACCGCCAGCGTCTGCCATGTCGCCTCGCTGAAACCGAGTCGCGACAGGAACATGCGCTGCCGCTCCGGGGAATATCCCAGCACCCACTGGTTCCAGGTGTAGGTTACCGAATCCCATGCCAGCCGCATCTGCTGCAGCATCGCGAAGTCGCCGCGCACGAACATTGGCAATGGATCGCTGCGCGGCAGCGCGGAGGCGATGCCGCGTTCCACCCGGGCGGGTGATACTGCCGCCGTGGGATCAACCCTGACCCAACCGGCATCGGCCAGCCAGATCTCGGCCCACGCGTGTGCGTCGGCCTGGCGGACCAGGATATATTCCCCGACCGGATTTATCTGGCCGCCCTGGTACCCTGTAACCACTCGCGCGGGTATGCCGGCCGCACGCATCAGCACGGTGAACGTCGATGCATAGTGTTCGCAGAAGCCGCGGCGGGTATCGAATAGGAATTCGTCGATGCCGTGTGTGCCGAGCAGAGGTGGCGACAGGGTGTAGACGAAATTGTCGTTGCGGAAACGCCCCAGGACTTCGCCGACCAGTTGCCGGTCATCCTTGAATCTCCCGCGCAGCTCCTGCGCGTACCGCGCGGTGCGCGGGTTGTAACCTGCGGGCAGCTGCAGGTTGCGCTGCCGCACGGTTTCGTCTTCATGGATGCCATAGGCGGCCTGCAGTGAGGACCGCATGTCATAGCGCATGCGGTTTCGTACCGGCGTCGAGTTCAGCAGCTGCATGTCGCGAGTCACAAAGGAACGCGGCAGGCGGATTCCGGGAAACTCCAGTGCAAAAAGCCAGCGCTTGTTGTGAGGCTCCAGCGTCACGGTGTATTCCACCGGCGCGGCGTCGCCAGAGGGTAGGTCACCGGCCAGAAAGGTGTAGCGCGGGGCGGTCCATGTCGTGCCGTCGTAATCCCAGAGCACAGGGCCGCGCCAGTACAGTTCGCGGGCTTCGGGGATGCTGCTAACGAACGAGGCGCGAAAGGCGACGGAATCGGACAGGATCAGGTTGTTGAGACTGCCCGGGCTCATGGTGTCCGACAGCCCGCTCAACCCGGTATGCGAGTCGTGCGGCAGTCCCCACAGAGGGCCCTGGATGCGCGGAAACAGCAGGAACAGCACCAGCATCAGCGGTATGGCCTGGACCAGCAGCAGGCCTGAACGCTTAACCGTGTAGCGCCAGCCCGGCGTATGTCCCGTGTACTGCAGGCTGATCAGGCCGGTGATCACCACCCAGGCACAGGCCATCATGTATACGGCGGTGGGGATGGTCTGCGAATACAGGAAATTGGTCACCAGCATGAAGCAACTGAGGAAACCGAGCAGCATGCCGTCGCGCTGATTGCGGGTTTCCAGCAGTTTCATTGCCAGCATGACCACCAGCAGTGCCACGCCGGCTTCGCGGCCGAACAGCGTGCGGTATTGCAGCAGGATGCCGACGGCTGCCGCCAGCGCCACCAGGATCAGCAGCCATTTGGGCGGTGCGATGCGTTCGGGACCCGTCAGGTACAGCCGCCACAGGAAGATGATGCCGACCAGTGAGCTGAGCCAGAGTGGCAGCCGCAGCAGGTGCGAAAGGCTGGCAAGCAGAAAACCTGCGGCCAGCCACCAGGTCTGCGCCGGTGCCAGCAGCCTGGCGTTAAGCGTGGTCGGCAGTCTTGCCATAAAGTGCCAGTGCGCGCAGGCATTCAGCACGGTGTGCGGGGCCGGTGGCGGGGGCAACCGTGGTACCTGGAAGGCGCAGTCCGTAAACCAGGTTCCGCGCGTCCGCATCGATCACCCAGCGCGCAAGGTGCGCCAGCCGCATTTCGTTGCCCATCGCCGGGGGCAATTCATCCCACGGCAGCCAGAGCTCGGCATTGGCACGGCCTGCGAACTGCTTGGTCAGCAGCACCGAGTCACGGGCCACTGCTTTCCACGCGATGTGGCGCAGGGAGTCCCCCGGCCGGTACGCGCGTAGTCCGGAGAATTCGTCCTGCCCGCGACCATGCGCGCCGCCGTCGCCGTCGCCGGCAGCCGTCGGCGGCAGCGCCAGTCCGGGTGTCGCAGGCGCAGGATAGACCAGGCATTGCATGTCGAGGTCGGCATAGGACCATGCACGAAACAGTCCGGCGGGAAAGCGGGTGAACAGTGTCAGGCGCCCGGGCCGCAACCAGCCGCGCCGGGCTGCCCTCACCGGCACGGTCGCCATGACTTCACCGCCGGCCGGGACATCGACGTAATCCGCAAACTGGTTGTCGCCGGTGACGCCGATGCTGTAGCGGTCGGCGCGCGTACTGTTGCTGATGTTGATGTGGAAGTGCGCCAGTTCACCAGCGAAAACCGGTGCCGTGCGACCGGGCGAAATGCGCAGGTGCGCGATGTTGCGGAAGGTGTGCAGCATGGACTGGATGCCGGTCGCTCCAAGCAGGAAGGACAGGATGAATCCGAGAGACAGGTCGTAATTGACTGATCCCAGCAGCATCAGCACGATGATGCCGCCGAACAGCAGGCCCTGCCGTGTCGGCAGTATGAACACGCGCCGCTGGACCAGCAGGATGGAGCCGCGCACGGGGCCCCGCCACTGGAAAATCCAGTCCAGCAGATTGTTCTTCAGTTCGCGGATCAAGGGCAGCCTGCTGAAATCGGCGATCAGGGTATCGAAACCTGCTGCAGCAGGGCGGCAACCAGGTCATCGCGATTGGTCGTGCCGGGGCCGGTGGAGGGATTCAGCCGGTGGCCGACGACAGCAGGCAGCACTGCCTGCATGTCTTCGGGGACCATGTGGTCGCGTCCGTCCATGAATGCCCAGGCACGGGCGGCATGCAGCATCGCCAGTGCGGCCCGCGGCGACAAACCGTGCTCGAAGTCCGGGGAATTGCGGGTATGGTTGACCAGCGCCTGCAGGTAATCGAGTAATGCCGGCGAGGCATGCACCTGCTGCACCTTGCGCTGCAACTCCGCCAGTTGCCGCGCATCGAGGTGCGGTTTCAGGCTGCCGAGCAGGTCGCGCCGGTCGCTGCCGTTGAGCAGCGCGCGTTCGGCCTGCGCATCCGGGTAACCCAGTTCGATGCGCATCAGGAAGCGGTCCAGTTGCGACTCCGGCAGCGGAAATGTTCCGATCTGGTGAGAAGGATTCTGGGTGGCAATCACGAAGAACGGTTGCGGTAGCGGCCGGGTTTCGCCCTCGGTGGTGACCTGGTTTTCTTCCATGGCTTCAAGCAGAGCGCTCTGGGCCCTCGGTGTCGCGCGATTGACCTCGTCTGCCAGCACCACGTTGGTGAATATCGGGCCGGGATGGAATTCGAAGCCGCCAGTGTCCCGGTTGTACACGGAGACGCCCAGAATGTCGGCGGGCAGCAGGTCGCTGGTGAACTGGATGCGCTGGAACCGGAGGCCCAGCGCAGTGGCAAGGGCGTGGGCCAGCGTGGTCTTGCCCACGCCCGGGACATCCTCGATCAACAAGTGGCCACGGGCAAGCAGGCAGGCTACAGCCAGCCGGATCTGCTGCGATTTGCCGAGAATGATGCCGTCAATCTGTGCTGTCACTGCATTGATTTGTTCGGTCATTTACGGGCTGGGCTTTCTGAAGAAATGCAAATTAGACAGGGAGATAGGCCGATTATAAGATGAAGCCTGCCAATGTCGGCCAATTCGCGGGATTGGCTGTCTGACGCGTAAGCAACGATCGGGTTCAATGCTTTTCACTGAATTGACCAGCGTATGGCTCGCCTGATCGACGATCTGCTGGAGCTGGCGCGGGTGACCCGGCGTGATCTCAGCATCCGCGCCTGCGACCTGACGTCCATGGTGCGCGAAATTGCCCAGGATCTGCAGCGTGCCGAGCCGGAACGCAAAGTGAAATTCATCGTGGCGGAAGGCATGACGGTTATGGCAGATCCCGGGTTGATGAGGATCGCCATGGATAACCTCATGCGCAATGCCTGGAAATTCACCGGACGGTGCGGCCAGGCGGTGATCTAGGTCGGCTGCACCGCTGGTGAGGGCGGGACAACTTATTTCGTGCGCGACAACGGCGTTGGTTTCGACATGGTTTATGCCGGCAAGCTGTTCGGCCCGTTCCAGCGCCTGCACAGCGAAGCCGAATTCCAAGGGACCGGCATCGGACTGGCACTGGTGCAGCGGGTAATCCGCCGCCACGGCGGGGAAGTGCGGGCGGAAGCCGAAACGGAACGCGGTGCGACATTTTTCATCGAAATGCCACAGCACGGCGCTGCGAGGGTAGGCGACGACAGCTTGCCCCGGGTCAGGGCGGCCACATAGCGGCCAGTACCCGTCGTTCTTCGGCAGCCAGGAAGTTGTAGGTCCGGCATGCTGCCGGAGTATCCATGATTTCCAGCCCGATGCGGGCCGCATACAGGGGCTGCAGGGCAGCCGGTTCGGGGAACTGCTGCGCAGCCCCGGTCCCCAGTATGATGATTTCCGGAGTGTGATCCAGCAGCCGCCGTACCGCCTCTGCGGTCAGCATGGCGATGCCGGAGACAGGCCAGTCGTCGACGATAGAGTCGACCGTGACCAGAAGCGGGGCCCGGTAGGCCGCGCCGTTGACGGCGACATAACCCGGACCGTGGCCGGTGAATATGTTGCGGTTTTTGGGGCTGGCCAGGTGCAGTTTCATAACCCTATGATTTGCCGGTAATAATCAG
>JBMTEY010000003.1:0-49084 GCA_049433545.1 Burkholderiales bacterium
CGGCTATGCAGTAAAGTGCGTCAATGAACTTGGCACAAAAAACCAGTCAGGCCACTCACGCCATCGCGTTCGAAGAGTTTGCCCTCGGGCTGCGGGGGGAGGGCAGTGCAACCCGTGATCAAAAGCAGAATTGCACCACCCGTTGGGATTCGCAGGCGATGAACGATGTTATTGGTCAGCATGTAGTCCTCATTTCGTTTTGTGCGGCGACCGTATCGGCGGGGCGAACGGTGCCGGACTGAGGGTGTTTGTTCTTTTCATCGGAAACGCCAACAGACATTGTGCAATCAATGCGTGCTTTCCGCCCGTGGCGGCCATTCTAGCCCGGCCGGTTTGCATGGCGCAAATCAATGAATTGTTTGCAAAACCTTGACGAATCTGGAGGGGAGTGAGCTTCCGTTGCCTGAGCGGGACGTATGCGCTAGATTCCAGTTTCTTCGCCGCTGCGCGGCTCAATCTTCGTGTTTCACTTGCAGGAGTTTTCATGGTTCAGAAAATCCGTCTGGTTGTTCCGGAAGCGCCGTCGCCGCAGGCGGTAGCCGAAACGCAGAAACGCGCGGTGGCCAAGGGCGGCATCCGCCTAGGCATACTCGACAACAGCAAGGGCAATGCCGACCACCTGCTGAAGTTCATCGTCGAGGGCGTCAAGGCGCTGGTGCCGGTGGCCTCGGTGGTGATGACGCGCAAGGACAGCGTCAGCCTGCCGGCGCCCGACGCGATCCTCGATCAACTCGCCGCGGAATCGGATTACGTCCTCACCGCGATGGCCGATTGAGGGTCGTGCACGTCGTGGAGTGTCCACGACATGGCGAACCTCCAGAAGCGCGGCCTGACGACCGCGGTAATCTGTTCGGGACCTTTCCTCAAGCTGGGACAGGCGCAGGCGCGCACCTTCGGCGTGCCCGACCTGCCGCTGCTGGTGATCCAGCATCCGCTCGGCGGCCAGTCGATTGAAGGGGTCAAGGCGCGCGCCGACCACGCGGTGCCGCTGTTCGTGAAGCTGCTGAAGGAGAAAATGCAATGAGCGCGCTCGCACAACTGCTGGACGCGCCGGGCGCGGCGGTCGAGGCCGAAGACGACTTCGACGCCATCAATGCGCTGATGCGGGAGAAGGGCTGGAGCGACGGCCTGCCGATCGTGCCGCCGACCGAGGCGCGCGTCGCGGCGATGTTGCAGTACTGCGACCGGCCGTGGAACGAACCGATCGCGAAAATCGCGCCGCGCTGGGGCGAGGCGACGCCGCTGCGGCTCGCCGCCAACGCGGTGATGGCCGGCTGCCGGCCGGAGTATTTCCCGCTCTACCTGCTGGCGATCGAGGCGATGTGTGAAGAGCCGTTCAATCTCTACGGGATTCAGGCGACCACGCATCTGTGTGCGCCGCTGGTGATCGTCAACGGTCCGGTGGTGCAGGAACTCGACATCAACTGCGGCCACAACGCCTTTGGTCCCGGTCACCAGGCCAACGCCACCATCGGCCGCGCCATCCGTCTCGCGCTGGTCAACATCGGCGGCGCGATCCCGGCGCTGGGCGACATGTCGACTTTCGGTTCGCCGGCGAAGTACAGCTATCTCGCCGCGGAGAACGAGGCCGAGAGCCCGTGGCAGCCGCTGCACGTCGAACGCGGGCTGCCGAAGGAGGCGAGCGCAGTGACGGTGATCGGCGCTGAATGCCTGCACAACGTCAATGACCACGAAAGCCTCAGTGCCGAGGGCATTCTGATGACCATCGCCGGCACGATGGGGACCACCGGCAACAACGACACCTATTACGCCGCGCAGCCGCTGGTGATCATGGGGCCGGAGCATGCAAAAACGGTGGCGCAGGGATTCAGCAAGGCCGAGGCAAAGCGTTTCCTGCAGGAACACGCTACGCTGCCGATGAGCAAGTTCTCGCACGAGAACATCGAGCGCCGGCTGAAGGTGACCTACAAGGAGCGTTATGCCAACGCCGCGCCCGACGCGCCGGTGTATGCGCTGCAGAATGCGGAAGACCTGCTGATCGCGGTGATCGGCGGCGCCGGCAAACATTCGGCGGTGGTGCCGACCTTCGGCGCAACCAAGGCGGTGACGCGCGCGCTGAAGACCGCGGACGGACGCCTGGCGAAATCGGTCGCGGAGTTCCGCAAGGCCTGAGTACGGTGATGCGATGACCGCCGCGCAGGGTATCAGCAAATACGGATTCCGCAGCTGGTACGAACGCGAGCTGATCATCTGCCACAGCTACCTGGTGACCGGGCTGCTGTGTTTCGTGCTGGTGATGATGCTGCTTGAGCAGCTCGACTGGCGCGGGCCGTGGCTGATGACGCTGCTGATGCTGGCGGCGATCGCCGGCGCTACCGTGCTCGGCGGCGCGGCGTTCCACCGTTATGTGCATATCCTCGGAGGCGTGGTCGCGCTCGCCGACAAGTGCGTGTGCGCGCAGTGCCACACCTACGGCATTGTGTCGGTGGTGGCGAGCGGGCGTACCGAAGAGGGCGCGGAGCCGCGCTGGCTGCGGCTGCAGTGCCGCAAGTGCGCGCACCAGTGGCAGGTGGTTTCGCGCCTGCCTTAAAAGATTAATAAAAACAAATAGTTACGATCATCACCCGCGGCGGGCTGTTTTCCGCCGTGACGCTTGCCTTGACAAGGCAGGCGCTGCGGCGTTTTCATGGGAATATCCGCAGCACTCCCGCCCCTACCGGGCTCCTTCACGATGTCAAATTTTCAGCGCGTCAGGCGAGGTGTCTTCATCACTCTGCTGCTGGCATCAGCGGCGGCGCCGCTGCATGCGCAGGCGGCCAAGCCGCTGACCATGTATTTGCTGAAGATGCTGCGCGACCAGATGGTTTCGTCGGCGCTGGATTCGGCGGTGAACGGCGCGAAGTCCGCCGTGCCGGCGCCGCCTCCTGCGGTCAAGGGTGTATACGGCATCAGTGAAGAACAGCTGCGCGGCCTGATCGATACCGGCTTCGTGCATCTGAGTTCGGCGCAGCGCGCGGAAATCTACGCCAGCCTGGGCAAGATGCTGGCCGATCCCAAAAACGCCGCGGCGCGGCCGCTGATCATCGAGGAACTCGCGCTGAAGGCCGCCGCGGTGCGCGGCGCGCTGGAGCGCCTGGCGGCGCTTACGGACGCCGAGAAACGCGCGATCGCCGCGGATGCGCGCAGCGAGTACGAACGGCTGCCGGAAGAGGAACGCAGCCAGATGGTGCGCCTGCTGCAGATGCGCGTGGCGCCGATTCCGCGCGACCTGAATGACCTGATCCTCGCCGAATTCGCCGGCGCGCAACTCGCGGCTGCGCCGGCGCCCTGACCGTTTCAGTCCGCGAGGCCTGCGGTTTTCAGCAATGACGGCGTGCTGCGCGCCGTCCTGGTATCCAGCCTTGCGACGTCGCCGCTGATTTCCGCGCCTTCCTCGATCTTGATCTTGCCGTAGCGGATTTTTCCGGAAACCCGGCCCGTGGCGTGGATCACCAGCTGGTCGCGCGCGGTGAGTTCGCCGTCGAAGCGGCCGCGGATCTCGGCGATGTCGATGCTGACCTTGCCGGTGAACACACCCTGTTCCGAGATCTGCACGACGCGGCTGTCCATCGAGGCTTCGACGGTGCCTTCGACCACCAGGGTGTCGCAATCGGTGATTTCCACGCCCTTCAGCTTGATCGACGGGCCGACGATCAGGCGGCTGCCGCTGTTGCTGCTGCCGCCGCTCTCGGATCTGGCGCGTTCGACCGGCAGCGGTGCGGTTTCAGGCCGCGGCGCGGGCGCTGCAGCCTTGGTGGCGGGGTCGGGGGCCGGTTGTCCCAGCGGGCCCAGGGCGGGCGTGACATTGACGCTGCGGCGGGCGGGATCTTCGCGTTTTTTGAAAAAGGTATCTCGGTTCAGCATGTAGCCTCCTGGTTGTTCGGGCGCCCGGTGCGGGACGTCAGTAAAAATTTCGCGGATTACTGCGGCGAATGTTGTAGCGTTGTTGTTGCGGCAAAGGGCTATAGCAACATCGGGGCCAGAAAAATATACAATTAAAAACAAATACTTATAACCACCTCTTGGGGAATGGATCAAAAACAGCGCGTAAATGCGTCGCCGCAGGCCGACGCTGATCGCTGAACATCACCTAACTACCTGTTTTTGGAGAGTTTTCGGGGTCGTTGCAGGACGACGCCGCAATGCCGGTGCAGGCCCCTTGCGACCCGCAACAAACAAAAAAACGCGACGGTTTTGCCGTCGCGTTCAGTGGCGCAGCCTCTGCGGCTGCGCCGGGATCCGGGCGGGGAGGAGGGGCCGCCGGATCCGTGACCGTTACCCTTGCGGGCAGCTCAGTGCTTGATGCCCGGCTTCAGGAACAGCATGGCGCCCAGCTGTTCGATCTTGCGGGTCACCCACATGATGGCATCAACGATCGAGTCGGCATCGTGCATCGCCTTGATCGCGGTCTGACGCTCGCTTTCGCTCAAGCGCAAAGCGTTGATTTTGCCGTAAATGACTGAGCCAAATTTGACTTCGAGTTCCTTGTTCATTCTCTTAACCTTAACCTTTCCAGTAGTTCGCCGTCCCGGCGTTGTGGCCTCATTGCCATGTAAGTCAATGAGTTCGGACTGAAGTATAGACCCGTCCAGGGTGCTTTTGTTGCGCTGCAGCGCATGATAGTTTGTCATTAATCGATTAAGTTATGCTAAGCTGAACCTCGATCATGTCACAGCGCCTGCCACCCCTGAACGCTTTAAAGGCTTTTGAGGCCGCTGCCCGCCATTTGAGCGTCAAAAAGGCGGCCGTGGAGCTCAATGTGACCCCGGCCGCGGTCAGCCACCAGATCCGCACGCTGGAAGAATATTTGAACGTCCAGCTGTTCCACCGCTACAACCGCGCCCTCGAACTGACCGATTCGGCACGCGCCTGCCTGCCCAAGCTGCGCGAAGGCTTCGATTGCCTGGCGCAGGCGGTGGAGCGCCTGCGCACCCACACCAGCGGCGGCATGCTGACGGTCAGCGCCGCTCCGTCGTTTGCCGCGCGCTGGCTGATGCCGCGGCTGCACCGTTTCATTGCCGCGCACCAAGAGATCGATGTGCGCGTTTCGGCGCGCATGCGCCGCGTCAGTGTCGACGGCAAGGTGGATGTCGCCGAACGCGCCACCATCGAAACATGGCTCGACGATTCGGACGTGGCGATCCTCTACGGCCACGGCCATTACCCCGGCCTCGACGTGCACAAGTTGCTGGCGCTGACGGTGACGCCGATCTGCAGTCCGCAGATCATGACGGGCGAACATCCGCTGAAGACTCCGGAAGACCTGAAGCACCACATGCTGCTGCATGACGATACCGGCGAGATGTACGACGGCGAATCGTTCTGGGAAGTGTGGCTGCGCGCCGCCGGCCTCGAGAGCATAGACGCCAAGCGCGGCGCGCGTTTCAGCCACGCGGTGCTGGCCTTCGAAGCCGCGATGGATGCGGTGGGCGTGGTGGCGTCGATGCCGTCACTGGCGGCCGAAGACATCGCCGCGGGCCGGCTGATCATGCCCTTCGACCTGAAGGTGCCCCTGACCTCGGCCTATTACATGGTGTGCGAGGAGCACGCGGTGACGCGTCCTGCGGTGGCGGCCTTCCGCAACTGGCTGATTGCCGAAGCCGCCAAGGACAACGCCTGATTCAGGTCGTCCGGATCAGGCAGTCCCGGGTGCGGCGCGCGTGATCTGGCGGTCGTCGATCGGCAGGTTGAGCAGGGCGGCCACGAGGCCCATGCCGATGGTCAGCACCCACATGATGGTGTACGAGCCGGTGGCGTCGAACACATAACCGCCGATCCACACCCCGGCAAAACTGCCGACCTGGTGGAAAAAGAACGCGATGCCGGTCAGCGTCGACATGTACCTGACGCCGAACACGTGGGCTATAAGGCCGCCGGTCAGCGGCACCGTGCCCAGCCACAGAAAACCGATGGTCGCCGAAAACAGGTAGACCGTCAGCGGCGTCACCGGCAGCAGGATGAATATCGTGATCGCCACCGAGCGCGTGAAGTAGAGCAGCGACAGCAGGTATTTCTTGGTGTAGCGCCCGCCCAGCCAGCCCCACAGGTAGCTGCCGATCATGTTGAAGAAGCCGATCAGCGCGAGCCCGATCATTCCGGTCTCCGGCGTCATGCGCTGGTCGATCAGGTAGGCGGGGAAATGCACGGCGATGAACAGCAGCTGGAAGCCGCACACCGTGTAGGCGGTGCACAGCAGCAGGAAGCCGCGGTGCGCGAAAGCCTCGCGCAGCGCTTCGCCGGCGGATTGCTTGAAGAGGATCGCCTCCTGCCTGCTCTTGTCTTCGACCAGCGCGGTCGACAGCGGGATGATCACCAGCACCGTCAGCGCGAGGATCACCAGCGCCTGCATCCAGCCGACCTGGTTGATCAGCCACTGGCCGTAGGGCAGCATCGCGAACTGGCCAAAGGAGCCCGCAGCACCAGCAATACCCAGTGCGACGCTGCGTTTTTCCGAAGGGAAGGCGCGGCCGATCACGCCGAACACGATCGAGAAGCCGCTGCAGCCCAGCGATGCGCCGATCAGCAGGCCGGCGCTCAGCGTGAGTTCCATGCCGGTGGTGGACACCGACATCAGGTAGAGGCCCAGCGCGTAACACAGCGCGCCGCCGATCAGCACGCGCGCGGTGCCGAACTTGTCGGCGATCAGCCCGGTGATCGGCTGCGAGACGCCGTAGAGCAGGTTCTGGATGGCGATCGCAAAGGCGAAGGCCTCGCGGCCGATGCCGAGGTCGGCGGTCATCGGCTGCAGGTAGAGGCCGAAGTTGTGGCGCACGCCGAGCGCGACGGTGAGGATCATGCCGCCGCAGAACAGCACCATGGCCGGGGAGCGCCAGCGATCGAGGTTCATATTAGCCTTGTTGTGAATCGCGCATTCTAGCGCTGCGCCTGCGGGCTGCCCCGAAGAGTCCACATTTTCCGGTAAAATGCCGGGCTTGCAGATTCAGGGTGCGGCACAGTCCGGCCGTTCCCGATGGCAGGTTCACGTGACTGAGTTAACGAGGTTCTGATCGTCTCGGGGAGTGGCGCAGTCCGGTAGCGCAGGGCGTTTGGGACGCCAAGGTCGCAGGTTCGAATCCTGTCTCCCCGACCAGCAAACCATGCTCTAATTTTTTTGCGGCAACTGTTAATCACATGCTTTTCGCACTTTTGCTCGGCGCCATACTTGGTTTCACCTCGCTGGAAGTGCCGTTGGCCATCTCCGTGCTGATGGGGGCGCTGGCGCTGAAGGTTCTGGTCGACGTGCGCTTCGAGAAAATGCCGCTGTTCAATTCGCCTTCGCCGTTCCTGATGTACTGCCACAATCTCGCCGAACGCGGCGAGGAAACCGGCCACGCCTGGTTCAGCTATGCGCTGCAACTGATCGTGTTCGGCGGCATCTTCGGCGGCGGCCTGTTCGCCTTCGCGCGCTGGCTGCGCGCCTGAGTTTCAGGGGCTGGGTCAGGACTTCAGCGTGAACGGGCTGAAGTTGGTGTCGCGGTCGTAGTAATCCTCGTTTTCCGCGCGCTTCAGGAAATTCACGATTTTGTAGGTCAGCGGCGTGAACGCGACTTCCACGCCAACCTTGGTGACGAACTGCGCCAGCATCACCAGCGGCAGCTTGTCGTCGGGGATGATGCCGGCGCCGTAGAAGGCGAGCGGGTAGAACAGCGCGGAGTCGACCGCCTCGCCGCCTATCGTCGAGCCTATGGTGCGTGTCCACAGCCAGCGTCCGCCAGTGGCGATTTTCATGCGCGCGAGCAGGTAGGAATTTACGAACTCACCGCAGAAGTAGGCGACCATCGATGCCGCGACGATGCGCGGCGCGTTGCCGAAGGCGATTTCGTAGGCGCCCTGGTGCGCCCAGAACGGGGCGGGCGGCAGCGCCACCACCACGGTGGCCATGAACGAAGCAAAGCCGAGGCCGGCGAATCCGGCCCAGATCACGCGCCGCGCGCGGGCATAACCGTAGACCTCGGTGAGGATGTCGCCGAAGACATACGAGATCGGGAAAAACAGCACGCCCGCGCCGAAAGTCACCACGCCCAGCAGCGGCAGGTCGAGCTGCGCAATCTTCGCCGGGCCGATCAGGTTGGAGCAGATCAGCACCGTGACGAAAGCCGCCATCACGAATTCGTAATAGCGGTAGCTGCGCTGCGTTCCCATCTGCCGGTTCATGCGGGCGGCGGGGGTGAGGCCTCAGGTCAGCGGCGCCGCGCAGTGCTTCTGGAAGGCGGGTCGCGCCGATACCGCCTTGAACCAGCGGTCCAGGCCGGGCAGGGCCGGGCGCTCGATCGGCAGGTTGAACCAGCGGTGGCAGAGTACGGCGAGCGGGATGTCGCCCATGGTGAAGGCGGCGCCGGCGAGGTGCGCGGTTTTTGCGAGCTGTGCGTCGGCCATCGCCAGGTAGCCGGCGAGTTTCTGCCGGTTGTCCTCGACTTCCGCCATGTTGCGTTTTTCCGGTGGTGTGCGCACCAGGTTCCAGAAAATCGGCTTCATGTGATTCCACAGCGTCGTGCTGTACCACTCCATCCAGCGGTCGGCGTCGGCAGCCGCGCGCGGATCGGAAGGGCACAGCGTGCCCAGGCCGTGTTTGCGCGCGAGGTAGCGCACGATGGCGTGGGATTCCCACAACACGAAACCGTCGTCGTCGATCAGCGGCACCAGTCCGTTCGGATTCAGTGCCTTGAATTCGGGCGTGTTGTTGACGCCGAATTGCATGCCGGCGTCTATGCGTTCGTACGGCACATTCATTTCGGCGCAGCTCCACAGCACCTTCTGCACGTTGATGGAGTTGGTGCGGCCCCAGATCTTCAGCATGGTTGTTGTTCTCCCTCGGGATTCGGTTGATGCGGCAGTTTATCAGGATGGCCGCCGCGTTATAATCCGCGGGCATACACTGACCGTTCACAGGAGGAAAAGCATGGGCAGCATGATCGAACTGACGGCATCCGACGGCCACAAATTCGGCGCCTACAAGGCGGAACCCGCCGGCAAGCCGCGCGGCGGCGTGGTGGTGGTGATGGAGATTTTCGGCGTCAACAGCCATATCCGCTCGGTCGCTGACGGTTACGCGGCAGATGGCTACCTGGTGATTGCGCCGGCAATGTTTGACCGTGTGCAGCGCAATTACGAATGCGGATACACCCCACCGGAGATCGAGGTCAGCCGCGGGCTGATGCAGAAGGCGAGCTTTGACGATGCGATGAAGGACGTCGCCGCGTCGGTCCAGGCGCTGCAGTCCGCGGGCAAGGTCGGCATCGTCGGTTATTGCTGGGGCGGTGCGGTGTCATGGAAGGCCGCCGCCGACGTGGCGGGGCTGGCCTGCTCGGCGCCGCATTACGGCGGCGCGATCCCCAGCCTGATCGCGTCGCAGGCGAAATGCCCGGTGCAGTTCCACTGGGGCGAAAAGGATGCGTCGATCCCGATGGATGCGGCGAAAAAGGTGCAGGCTGCGCACCCGCAGTGGGAGCATCATTTTTACCCGGCGGGACATGGCTTCAACTGCGACCAGCGCGGTTCCTACGATGCCGCCAGCGCCAAGCTGGCGCGTGAACGCACGCTGGCGTTCTTCAGGAAACACCTCGGTTGAATCGGATGGACAAGAAAAAACCGGCGCCCGGCGCCGGTTTTTTTACGTCCGCAGGTTCAGGATGACCCGGGGGCGCCGCCGCTGGCGCGCTTGTTGAATGCCGTGAAGAACTGTTCCGCCATTTTTTTGGCGACACCGTCGATCAGGCGCGCGCCCACCTGCGCGAGTTTGCCGCCGATATTGGCTTTCACGGCATAACTGAGGCGGGTCTGCTCCGCTTCCGGCGCCAGGGTCACGCGCGCTTCGCCCTTGGCGAAGCCGGCGACGCCGCCCTGGCCTTCGAACTGCAGCGTGTAGGCGTCGGGCGCAGTCACTTCCAGCAGCGTCATCTTGCCCTTGAACTTGGCGCTGACCGGACCGACTTTGGCGGTCATGGTCAGCAGGTATTCGTTGTCCGACTGCCTGTCGATGGAATCGCAGCCGGGTATGCAGTCCTTCAGCACGGCGGTGTCGTTCAACGCATCCCAGGTGGCCTGCTGGGGCAGGGCGATCAGTTGTTCGCCGGTCATTTCCATGTTGCGGAATCTCCTTGGTGGCAGTGCCGATGTTACCGCATGCGGCGCGCTACAATAGGCCGATGCGGTTGATCTATACAAAGGTTGGCTTATGGACAGCGTAGATTTACAGGTGATACGGACCGCGCGCGAATGGATCGGCGGCGGACGCCGCGTGGTGCTGGCCACAGTGATCAGGACCTGGGGCTCGGCGCCGCGTCCGATCGGCGCGCTGTCGGCGATCCGCGACGACGGCATGGTGGTCGGCTCGGTATCCGGCGGCTGCGTTGAAGACGACATGATCCTGCGCGTGAAGAACGGCACGCTCGCGGAGAACACGCCGACCACCACCAAGTACGGGGTCTCCGCGGAAGAAGCGCAGCGTTTCGGCCTGCCCTGCGGCGGCACGTTGGAGCTGGTGCTGGAGCCTTTGACCGCGACCAGCGGCCTTGACGAACTGCTGGCGCGCATCGAGCGCCATGAACTGGTGCTGCGCACGCTGGACATGAAGACCGGCAAAACCGCCACCGGTCCGGCGAAATGGTCCGACCAGCTGGCCTTCGACGGTGTGACGCTGAAAACGGTATACGGTCCGCGCTGGCGCCTGCTGATCATAGGTGCGGGGCAGCTGTCGACCTATCTGGCGCAGATGGCGCAGGCGCTGGATTACCAGGTCACGGTCTGCGATCCGCGCGAGGAATACACCGACACCTGGACAGTGCCCGGCGCGGAACTCAAGCGCGGCATGCCCGATGACGTGGTCACCGAAATGAATCTCGATGGCCACAGCGCGGTGGTGACGCTGACCCACGATCCCAAGCTCGACGACATGGCGTTGCTCGAGGCGCTGAAGTCTCCGGCGTTCTACATCGGCGCCATCGGTTCGCGCAAAAACAACGATGCGCGCCGCCAGCGGCTCGCCGAGTTCGACCTGTCGCAGGACGAGATTGCGCGCCTGCACGGCCCGGTGGGCCTGAAGATCGGCAGCAAGACGCCACCGGAAATCGCGGTGGCGATCCTTGCCGAGATGACTGCCATCCGCAACGGCGTCGACGTCGCGACTTTCACCGAGCCGCCGAAGGCGACTACCGCGGGCTGCGCAGTTGACTGAGTGCGCTTTTTCTTCGCGTTGTTGATGACGGCAATTTCTTCGCTTGGCTGTTCGGGCCGATTTCGATGAAAGCGCCTGCATTCTCCTATTGCCGTCCGGAGAATACCGGTCAAGTATTTGATTTAATTGATTTATATGGCGACGATGCACGGCTGTTGGCGGGCGGCCAAAGCCTGATGGCGGCGCTTAACATGCGTCTCGATGCGCCGGCGGTGCTGATCGATCTGAACGGCGTCGGCGAACTGGCAGGAATCACACACCACAACGGGCGTATCCGCATTGGTGCGATGACGCGCCATGCCGACGTCGCAGATTCACCATTGGTTGCGCAGCACCTGCCGTTGCTGGCTTTGGCCGCGCCGCAGATTGCCCATCCGGCGATTCGCAATCGCGGTACTTTCGGCGGCAGCATTGCGCTCGCCGATCCTGCCGCGGAATGGCCAGCGTGCTGCGTCGCGCTGCAGGCCGACATCGTACTGGCCAGCCGCAGCGGTGAGCGCCGAGTGAGTGCCGGTGCATTTTTTCGCGGACTCTACGAAACCGCGCGCCTCTCCGATGAGGTGCTGGTTGCCGTCGAGTTTGCGCCGGCACGGCCCGATGAGCGAGCGGCCTGCCAGGAACTGGCGCCGCGCCGCGGAGACTATGCATGGGCCGGTGTTGCTGCGCAGGCCGCGGTGGAAGGGCTCGTGCTGCGCGATTTGCGAATGGCGTTTTTCGGCGTCGGCGCCTGTCCTTTGGCGGCGCCGCATGCCATCGCCGTGCTTGAAGGTCGCGCAGTGACTCCCGCGCTGATTGCCGAGGCGCAGGCGGCATTGGAGCAGGACCTGGAACCGTCAGGAGATCCGCAGTGCAGTGCGCAGCTGCGCATGCGTTATGCAGGCGTGGTGCTGGCGCGTGCGCTGGATGATCTGTTGCATGTCCGGAGCGCCGGCCGATGAAAGAACAGCGGGCTGCAACCGAACTCGCCATCACGCTCACCGTGAACGGTGAGCGCACGACCCGGCGGGTCGGGGCGAGGCGCAATCTCGCCGATTTCCTGCGCGAGGATCTGGGGTTGACCGGAACCCATGTCGGTTGCGAGCATGGCGTGTGCGGCGCCTGTACGGTCAGGGTCGACGGCGCCATCGTGCGCGCCTGCCTTATGCTGGCCGTGCAGTGCGATGGTGCCGAGATCGTCACCATCGAAGGCGCTGTCGGCGATGTGATCGCCGATCTGCAGCGCGAATTTCATGTCCGCAATGCACTGCAGTGCGGTTTCTGCACGCCGGCGATGCTGATGACAGCCGCAGACATAGTGCATGCCAATCCCCGCGCGAGCCGTGAGGAGATCCGCGAACACCTGTCCGGCAATTACTGCCGCTGCACGGGGTACCAGTCCATCGTCGATGCGGTGGAAGCCGTGTGCCGTTCGCGGACCCGATCATGAGCACGGTCAAAAACAAAACAGCAAGCCCCATCGGCGCTGCGCTGCCGCGGTCCAATGCACTGCGCCTGCTCGCGGGTCGCGGCCAGTATGTCGATGACATCATGCTGCCGCGCATGCTGAACGCCGCCGTGCTGCGCAGCCCGCATGCACATGCTCGCATCGCCGGGATCAATGCCGCTGCGGCGCGAGCTGCACCCGGGGTCGCCTGCGTTTTGACGGGCATCGACATTGCCGCGATGTGCGAACCCTATGCCGGAGTGCTCAAACACGTCCCCGGCATGCAGTCGGCGCCGCAGTTGCCGCTGGCGGTCGAGCGTGCGTGCTGGCAGGGTGAGCCCGTCGCAATTGTGGCAGCGGCAACCCGTGCCGAAGCCGAGGATGCGCTGGCGCTGATCGAAGTGGACTGGGAGGAATTGCCGGCAGTCACCGATGCCGAAACCGCGCTCGATCACGGCACGCCGGTCATTCATCCGCAACTCGGCAGCAACCTGTGTTTCGAGCGTGTCGTCGCCTCGGGCGATGTGCCGGGAGCCTTTGCGCACGCAGATCATTTCGTCGAAGCCGAATTCACCACGGCGCGGCATACCGCGGTCACGCTCGAGCCGCGCAGCATCATTGCTGATTTCAATACCGGCGACCGTCGGCTGACCGTATGGCAGTCAACGCAGGTTCCGTACATGATGCAGTGGATACTCGCACACCATTTCCGCTTGCCGGAAAACCAGGTGCGGGTAATTGCGCCGGACGTCGGCGGCGGTTTCGGCCTGAAAATCCATATCTACGGTGACGAGCTTGCCGCAGTGGCGGCGGCAATCACGCTGGGACGCCCGGTCAAATTCGTCGCCGACAGGCTGGAATCCTTTGTCGGCGATTTTCATGCACGCGGACACCGCGTCCGCGCGCGCATGGCGCTGTCGAAATCCGGCGACATACTCGGCGTGGAGGTCGACGACCGATACGGCATCGGCGCGTATTCGGGTTATCCCCGCGGCAGCGCCAACGAGGGTCTGCAAGTCTCGAATCTGGTGTGCGCGGGCTACCGTCATGGCGCCTACCGCGCGGTGACCCGCGCCGTATTCCAGAACAAGGCCATGTACGGACAGTATCGTGCGGTCGGTCACCCGGTGGCCTGCCTGGTCAGTGAAGGCCTGATGGATCTCGCGGCAGCGAAACTCGGCGCCGATCCTGCGGAATTCCGCCGCCGTCATTATCACGGCGCCGATGCCTATCCGGTGAAACTGCCGGGCGGCCCCGTGCTGGAGCGCCTGTCACAGCATGAGGCGCTCGACAGGCTGCTGGAAATCATGGATTACCGCGGGCTGCGCGCCGAGCAGGCGCGTTTGCGCGGACAGGGTGTTTATCGCGGCATCGGGCTGGCGAGTTTTGTCGAAAATTCCAATCCGTCGGCTGCCACTTACGGCCAGGGCGGCGTGTCGATTGCATCACAGGATTCATGCACATTGAAGCTGACTTCAACCGGCGGCGTCGTGGCGGCATCGAGCATCACCGAATGCGGACAGGGTGGCCATGCGGTAATCCAGCAGGTGGTGGCTGCCGCCTGTGGCGTTTCGGTCGAGCGCGTCAAGGTCATCCTCGGTGATACCGATGCCACGCCGATGGGCGGGGGCGTGTGGGGCTCACGGGGCACTGGCATTTGCGGCGAGGCCGCGCTGCAGGCTGGCAAGGCCTTGCGCGCGAACATCCTGGCTTTCGTCGCACGTCTGCGCGACAGCGAAGCCTCGCTCTTCGACATCCGCGACGGCGTCGTGGTCGATGCCGCGTCAGGGGCGGAGGTGATGACGCTGGAGAGCGTGGCGCGCACGGCCTATTTCCGCACCGACCAGGTGCCGAAGGATTTTCAGCCGGAACTTGCGGTTACGCGGAGCTTCGCGCAAAAGACCTACAGCGGCGCGTTCACCAACGGCATCCAGGCCTCCTGGCTGGAGGTTGATCCTGAAACCGGCTTCATCCGCCTGCTGCGGCACTGGGTGGTGGATGATTGCGGCACCATCATCAATCCGCTGCTGGTCGATGAGCAGATCCGCGGCGCCTGCGTGCAGGGTCTGGGGGCGGCGCTCTACGAGCAGTGCCTGTACGATGAATACGGCCAATTGCTCAACGGCAGTCTGATGGATTACCGTGTGCCGATGGCTGGTGAAATGCCGGACATTGTGGTCGGACATACGGTCACTCCCACTGTCACTTCCGAACTCGGGGCCAAGGGCGCGGGCGAGGCAGGGACGGCGGGGGCGTCCGCAGCGGTGCTCAATGCGGTCAATGACGCACTGCAGCCGTTTGCAGTACGGATTTCCGGCATTCCGATAACTCCGGGGCGGCTCTTGCACGCACTCGGAAAAATTTGACGCGCGAGGGGGAAACATGAAAACAGCAATTGCTGCATTCACCGTTATGTTTTTTTGTTCATTCAGCGCCGGCGCGGCTGATCCTGCCGCCGGGTTTCCTGACAGGCCGATACGGATGGTGGTCGGATTTGCGCCGGGAGGTGCGCCTGACATCATCGGCCGTCTCGTCGGCCAGAAACTCGGCGAAAGGCTGGGCCAGCAGATCGTGGTCGACAACCGGCCTGGCGCCACCGGCAACATCGGCGCGGAGATCGTTGCGCGAGCGGCCCCCAACGGCCATACGCTGTTCATGGTCACGGTTTCGGTTGCGATCAGCCCCAATTTCTACAAGTCCCTGCCGTTTGATCCGGTCGGAAGCTTTGCGCCGGTGAGCCGCGTGGCGATCGTGCCGCTGCTCGTGGTGGTCCATCCCTCGCTGCCAGTAAAATCCATACGTGAATTGATCGGGCACGCGAAATCGAAACCCGGTGTCCTCAACTACGCATCGGTGGGCACCGGCAGTCCTCAGCACCTGTCGGCTGAACTCTTTAAATCCACCGCTGGCGTGAATCTGGTGCATGTGCCGTACAAAGGCGGCGGACCGGCGACGGCAGCCATACTCAGCGGCGAATCACACCTGTTCTTTGCAGGCATGCCCCCGGCGCTGCCGCATGCCAGGGCAGGACGCCTGCGGGCGCTGGCCGTATCCACTGCCAAACGTTCACCGTCGGCGCCGGAAGTGCCGACCGTGGCCGAAGCGGGCCTGCCGGGATTCGAGGCCGACAACTGGCACGGTGTACTGGCGCCGCGCGGCACGCCGCCGGCCGTGGTTGCAAAACTGAATCGTGAAATTGTTGCTGTGCTGTCCCGGGACGAAATTCAAAAGCAGCTGATCAGGGCTGGTGCCGAAGGGATTTCAAGTTCCCCGGATGCATTCTCGAAATTCATCCGCGCTGAAACCGGCAAGTGGGCGAAGGTGGCCAGGCAGGCGGGCGTTCAGGTGAAGTAATTTTTCGGATATAGGGTGCAATCATGAAAGTGGCATTCATCGGTCTGGGGGTCATGGGCGGTCCCATGGCCGGACACCTGGCCAGGGCGGGACATTCGGTCAGCGTTTACAACCGCACGCGGGCCAAGGTCCAGGCATGGGCGGCAACACACAACGGCACCGCGGCGGATACGCCGGCTGAAGCCGCAAAAGACGCGGAGATCGTGTTCAGTTGTGTCGGCAACGACAACGACGTGCGCGAGGTGACCACAGGCGAGCACGGCGCTTTCAAAGGTATGAAGCCCGGAGCGATCTACGTCGACCACACCACGGCGTCGGCTGCGGTCGCCGTCGAACTGCATGCGGCGGCGAAGGCGCAAGGCCTGCATTTTCTCGACGCGCCGGTGTCCGGCGGCCAGTCGGGTGCGGAGCAGGGCATCCTCACGGTGATGGTCGGCGGCGATGAAGAGCCTTATGCGCGCGCCGAGCCGGTGATCCGCCATTTCGCGCGCGCGGTGACGCTGATGGGGCCGTCGGGATCTGGACAGAAAACTAAGATGGTCAACCAGATCTGCGTTGCCGGCGTGATCCAGGGCCTGTCCGAGGGACTGGCCTTCGCGCTGCACGCGGGACTCGATGCCAAGCGCGCCGTCGATGTCATCTCCAAGGGTGCGGCGACCTCGTGGCAGATGGAGAACCGCGGCAAGACCATGATCGACGGCAAGTTCGATTTCGGTTTCGCGGTGAACCTGATGCGCAAGGACCTGCGCATCGCGATGGAAGAAGCGCGCGCCAACGGCGCGCAGCTGCCATCGATTGCGCTGATCGACCAGTTCTACGCGCGGCTGCAGGAACAGGGCGACGGGCGCATGGACACCTCGAGCCTGATCAAATTGCTGCTCAAGAAATGAAGGATGGCGATTGACTGAAAACACGCAGAAAAAAGCCGTGACGCCGATGCCCTCGGCGACGGTGACCGTGGTACGCGACCACGGCGGCGGCATCGAAGTGCTGATGATGCGGCGCAATCTCAAGTCGGGCTTTGTGCCCGGCATGCACGTGTTTCCCGGCGGCGGCCTAGACGATGATGATTTATTTTTTAAAAACAACAAGTTATGTAATTGTCTCGACGACAGCGCGGCGAGCGCCGCGCTCGGACTGCAGCACGGTGGCCTGTGCTACTGGGTGGCCGCGATCCGCGAAGCCTTCGAAGAATCAGGACTGCTGCTGGCACGTGATGCGGCGGGACAATTCGTGCGTTTCGATGATGACTCCGTCGCGGCGCGCTTCATCGAACACCGGCGCCGGCTCAATGCCGGCGAAGCCGCGTTCACCGAACTGATGGCGGTCGAGCAACTGCAACTCGCCGCCGATGCGCTTACCTATTTCGCGCACTGGATCACGCCGGTAGGTCTGCCGCGCCGTTACGACACGCGCTTTTTCATGGCGGAAGCGCCGGCCGGGCAGGAGCCGATCCAGGACGAGCGCGAAACCATCGCCGCCGAATGGGTGAGCCCGGGAGAAGCGCTGTCGCGCCACAAGCGCGGAGAATTCGAAATGCGCACGCCGACCGTGCGCACGCTGGAGACTTTCGCCGATTACGCTAATGTCGCCAGTCTGCGCAAGGGCCTGTCCGAAAATCATACGATACGCACCATGCTGCCGCGCATCGGCAGGGACGGCAAACGCATACTGCCCGGCGAGCCGGGTTATGAAGAAGCCGGCGGCGAAGGGCGCGTGGCCTGAGATGGCGTCGTCTGTCTTGCCGATCGTGCCGGGGCAAATCGTCGAGATCGCGCCCGACGTGCGCCGCATCACCGCGCCCAATCCCGGCGTGATGACCGGGCCCGGCACCAACAGCTACATCCTCGGCGACGACGAGCTGACGCTGATCGATCCCGGTCCGGAGATCGAAGCGCACCGCGATGCGCTGCTCGCCGCGGTCGGCAAAAAACTGCGCTGGATTCTGTGCACGCACACCCACCGCGACCATTCACCGCTGGCCAAGGCGATCAAGGCCGCCACCGGCGCGCAGATCCTCGGCTACGGCCGCGTGCCTGATGACGGACGGCAGGATGAGCAGTTCAAACCCGACCGCGCGCTGGTGGATGGCGATGTCGTCGACTGCGGCGTGTACAAGCTGCGCGCCGTGCACACGCCGGGACATGCCTCCAACCACCTGTGCTATCTGCTCGAAGGCCGCGGTGTGCTGTTCACCGGCGATCACGTGATGCAGGGCTCCACCGTGGTGATCTCGCCGCCCGATGGCGACATGCAGGCCTATCTCGATTCGCTGGAACGCCTGAACACGCTCGACGTCGGCGCCTTCGCACCGGGCCACGGCCACGTTATCGAAACGCCGCAGGCCGAAGTGAAGAAACTGATAGCGCACCGGCTGAAGCGCGAAGAGAAGATTTTCTCCGCACTGAAAGAGGCCGGCACAGTCACGCTGGATGAACTGGTGCGCACCGCCTATGACGACGTGCCGGAGCGCATCCACAACGTCGCGATGCGGTCATTGCATGCGACGCTGATCCGGTTGGAAAAGCTGGGGCGGGCGGTGCGCGATGGGGTGCAGTGGCGCGCGGCCTGACGCTCAGGATTTTTTCGGCTGGTTCCTGATCTCGACCGGTTTGCCCGCCGCGAACGCCGCGGCATTCTCGAACGCTTCGCCGAAGTAGGCCTCGTAAGTGCCTTGTTCCAGCCACGCGCTGTGGTTGGTGCACAGCGCGTTGTCAAGTTCGAGCAGCGGATGTTCGCCGTGCTGCACCGGCTCGTTTTCGTAGACGTCGGTGGCGGCCATGCCGGGGCGGCCGGCTTGCAGCGCCGAGACCAGCGCGCCGGGTGCGATCAGTTCGGCGCGCGCGGTGTTGACGAGCAGGGCGGTGGGTTTCATTTTTGCAAGATGCGCCGCTTGCACCAGCCCGCGCGTGTCTTTCGACAACCGCGCCATCACCACCAGTACGTCGGCCCGCGCAAAGAGGTCATCCTGGCTGGCGGCGGTGTCGTGGCCGGCGGCCTTGGCGGCGGCGAGCGAACCCTCGCGACCCCACACCAGCACGCGCATGCCGAAACTGGCGCCGGTCTGCGCCACCAGTTTGCCGATGGTGCCGAGGCCGAGGATGGCCAGCGTTTTGTCGTGCAGCCCGATGTTGAAACGCGAGCGCCAGATGCCCTTGCGCATGGCGTCGGATTCGTGGGCGACGTCGCGCAGGCTGGCCATGATCAGCGCCCAGGTGTGTTCGGCGACGGTGTAGGGTGAGGCATGGCCGCCGGAGGCGATGGCGATGCCGCGCTCGTTGCAGGCCTCGACGTCGATGTGGTTGAAGCTGCGCCCGGTCTGGCTGAACAGTTTCAGCTTCGGCAGTTGCTCGATGATGCCGCGGGTGAAGCGCGTGCGCTCACGGACCGGCACGATGATGTCGGCGTCGCGCAGGTTGTTCACCAGTGTGGATTCCGGCGGCGCGACGTCTCGGAAGATGCGCACGTCGTGGCCGGCCAGCCGTTTCAGGCAGTCCAGCGAGGAAACAAGACCGTGGTAGTCGTCGGGGATGGCGATGATCATGGGCGGCAGTGTAGCGCGGAAGATGTGTCACAATCGCGGCCTTGACCGAAAAAACTGCGAAGGAAATCACGTTATGGAACTGGGACTCAAGGGCAAAGTGGCAGCCGTCACCGGCGGCACCGAAGGCATCGGCGGCGCAACCGTGCGGCGGCTGGTTGCCGAAGGCGTGAAAGTCGCGCTCTGCGCGCGGCGCAAGGAACTGATCGATGCCATGGTCGCCGAACTGAAGAAGCAGGGCGGCGACGTGCTGGGCGTGGTGGCCGATGCGTCCAAGGAAGGTGACATGGAGCGTTTCATCGAGGAAGCCGCAAAACACTTCGGCCGCCTCGACATCGTGGTCAACAACGCCGGCGGTTCGGGCCAGATCGCTTTCGACAAGGTCGATGATGATTTCTGGAACCTCGACATGGAAATCAAGGTCATGGCGCAGGTACGCACGACCCGCGCCGCAGTGCCGCACATGAAGAAGGTCGGCGGCGGCCGCATCATCAACCTCAACATGGTGGGCGCCAAGCAGCCCGGCGCCGCGATGTTCCCGACCACCGTCAGCCGTGCTGCCGGCCTCGCGCTGGCCAAGGGCCTGTCCAAGGAACTCGCCGCCGACAACATCCTGGTCAACGTCGTCGCCGTGGGCAAGATCAAGTCCAAGCAGCAGGAACGGGGTGCTGCACGTAACAACAAGACCGTGGAGCAGCACTATGCCGACACCGGCAAGACCGTGCCGATGAAGCGCATGGGCGAGTCCGAGGAAGTGGCGAACGTGATTGCGTTCCTCGCGTCTGACGCCGCCAGCTACGTCACCGGCTCGTGCATCAACGTCGACGGTGGATTGTCCGGCGTGCTTTAACCCACCCCTGCCGCGCGATGCGCAACCAGCGTCGCGCGGCATCCGCGGCTCCCTGCAGCCGATCGTCGAAAGCCCGTAGTTGAGTTCATCCGCCTCTCCGCGCACCGCAGTGGCCGCGTGGCTGTTTGCCGTCGTGGTCCTGCTGGTTGCGCTGTCCATCGCGTTCCCGGCTTATCCGCAATGGATCACCGGCGTCATCGCCTGGGGCGCCTGCCTGCTGTTGCTGCCTGGCCTGCCGCGGCGTCAACTGATCATGTCCCTGGTACTGGTGGTGCTGGGGGTCGCCGGCATCGTCTGGGGCATGGCGAGCGGCAAGCAGGGTCTGGTCTCGATAGCACTGGCACAGAACATTCCGCTCACCGGTCTGCTGATCGCGGTGTCCTTCCTGCAGCTGATCGCCGTGCGCGCGGACACGGCAACCGAGCCGCTGCGCGTAGGGCCGAACGCACTGGGCAAGACGCTGCTCGGCGTGCATCTCTTCGGCGCGGTGATCAATTTCTCGGCGGTGGCGATTTTTGCCGACCGCCTTAGCGCCTATCGCAAACTGACGCTGCAGCAGGCGATGGCGCTGTCCCAGGGTTTCATCATCGGCGCGACCTGGTCGCCGTTCTACGGGGCGATGGCGGCCGCGCTGACGGTGTCGCCGTCCGCAAGCCTGGTGCAACTCATGGCGTGGGGATTTTTACTGGCGATGGTCGGCCTGACCATCACCTGGTTCACGCTGACCTCGAAACGGCACGGCGAAGCGAAAGACTTCATTGGTTATCCGCTGCATTTCGAATCGCTGTGGGTGCCCGCCGTGCTCGCTGCGAGCGTGCTGGCCGTGCACGAATGGCAGCCGCGCTGGTCGGTGCTGGCGGTGATTGCCACGCTGGCGCCGCTGGTGACCATCGTCACGCTGTTCGCGCGTGATCCGCTCGCCGCCATTCCCACCCTGCGCCAGCATGTCAACCGCAGGCTGCCGCTGATGAACGGCGAGCTGACGCTGTTCATGTCCGCTGGCGTGCTGTCGGCGGGCATGAGCGGCGCCATACACGCGCTGGATCTCGGCCTGCCCTTTACGCGTTTCGGCCCGTTCGAGGCGGGCATCGTGCTGGTGATCATGAATGTGTGCGCATGGATAGGCCTGCATCCGGTGATCCTGGTGTCGGTGATCGGGCCGTGGCTGCTGCCGCTGGATCCCGATCCGAACATGCTGGCGATGGTGTTCATGATGAGCTGGGGCGTGGGCCTGACGGCGTGTCCGACCTCGAACACCATGCTGGTGATGGCGGGGCGCTACGGCCTGCCGTTCGGCAGGATGCTCAACGAGAACCGGCGCTACAGCCTGATGATGACCGCGGTGTGCATCGCGGGGCTCTACGCCTATGCGGCGGTCAAGGATATCGCCTGGTGACGACGGCGCATTGCCTGACGCGCGTCAGTTCCGCCGCAGCGCATAGACCACCGCTTCAAAAAACGTCCAGTCGTCGATCACTGCGCCGCCCAGCGGTTTCGGCTGCGCGCTCCACACCACGATCACGGTTTTGGCAGCAGGATTGATGTAGAGAAACTGGCCGTGTATGCCTTCGGCCGAAAACGCGCGGTCGCGCCGCGCTTCCGCCGAGGAGCCCGACCACCACAGGTAGCCGTAGTCCAGTGGCTTGCCGCCTTGAAGGATTTTGGCGTGGTCGCTTCACGCACCCAGTCGGCGGGCAGTATTGTTTCCTGTCCGGCGCGGCCACCGTTGAGCACGAACAGGCCGAAGCGCCCGTAATCGCGCAGCGTCGCGCTGAATCCGCTGCCGCCGATTTCGGTGCCGCCGGGCGCATCCAGCCACCAGTTGGCGTCGGCTTCCATGCCGACCCGGCTCCAGATGCGTTCGTGCAGGTAGTCGGCCAGCGGTACCCCGGTGGCGCTGCGCAGGATTTCTGCGGCGACCTGGGTTTCGCCGGTGTTGTAGTTGTTGACGCTGCCGGGTGCAGCTGCCCGCGGCAGGCTCTTCATCACCGCCAGCGCGGCGCCGGGTTTTTGCGCGGTCTGCGCTTCAAGCAGGCGCCGCCGGTCGGAGGCGGCATCGGTGTAGGTTTCGTTCCAGCGCACGCCGGAGGCCATCATCAGCACCTCGCGCACCGTGACGCCCTCGTAGGCGCTGCCGGCCAGCGCCGGGACATGGCGGGTGACCGGGTCGGCGAGGCGGATTGTCCCCTGCTGCACGGCGGCGCCGATCAGCGTCGAGGTGATGGACTTGGCGATCGACATCGACATCCAGCGCGTGCGTTCGCTGTTGCCGTAACGGTAACGCTCCAGTTTGATGCGGCCGTCCTTGATCACCAGCAGTCCGGCGACGCGGTTCAGTTCCAGATAGTCTTCGAGGCGGTAACGTTTGCCATTCACGCTGAAGCGCAAGGTGGTCAGCGGAATGGCGGCGCGCGGCAGGGGCAACGGTTTTGACGAGCGCGGTATGGTGCGTACCGGAAACAGCCGGTCGATGTTGCGGAAGGTGTGGACCGCCAGTTCCGGCGTCAGCACGCCATCGTAGATCTGGCGCACGCTGCCGATGGGCTCAGCGGCATGCGGGTAGGTGGTTTTGTCTGCCGGCTGCGCTATTGCCGGTATCAGCAGAGCAGCTGCCAGCAGCCAGGAATTAATTGCTGATTGCATCCGGCGCGTGGCTGGCTACAGCCGGCTGAGGATTTCCGCACCCCTGGCCAGCGTCTCTTCCGATTTGGCGAAGCAGAAACGCAGCACGCGGTGCGTCGGCGGCTGGCGGTAGAACACCGACACCGGGATCGCGGCCACGCCATGTTCCTTTGTCAACCGGATCGCGAGGTCGGTGTCTTTCTCGTCGCTGATCGCATCGTAGGCGAGGTTCTGGAAGAAGGTGCCGCGCGAGGGCAGGGGCTTGAAGCGCGAACCTTTGAGATGTTCGAGAAAGAAATCGCGTTTCTTCTGGTAGAACGCCGCCAGCTGCAGGTAGGCATCCCTGTTTTTCATGTATTCAGCGAAGACGTGCTGCAGCGGGCCGTTGGCGACGAAGGCGTTAAACTGGTGCACCTTGCGGAATTCCGCCATCAGCTCGCGCGGCGCGGCGACGTAGCCCATTTTCCAGCCGGTGACGCTGTAGGTCTTGCCGAAGGACGACACGAAGAAGCTGCGCTCGGCCAGTCCGGGAAAGCAGGCGACGCCCTGGTGTTTGTAGCCATCAAACACGATGTGTTCGTAGACCTCGTCGCTGATTAGCACGACGTTGGTCTTTTTCAACACGCCTTCGAGCATGCGCAGGTCTTCGGCCGAGAGCACGGTTGCCGTCGGGTTGTTCGGGGTGTTGAGCACCATGGCCTTGGTGCGCGGCGTGATCGCGGCTTCGACCGCGGCCCAGTCGATGCTGTAGTCGGGGTAGCGCATCTGCACGTAGACCGCCTTGCCGCCGTGGACCTCGACCGCGGGGCCGTAGCTGTCATAGGTCGGCTCGAACAGGATGACTTCGTCGCCGGGGCGGATCAGCGTTGCCAGCGCAGTGTAGATGCCGTAGGTGGCGCCGGGCAGGACGGTGACTTCATGTTCCGGGTCGTAGCGCGCGCCGTAGAGCGTTTCCATTTTCTCCGCGATCGCCTCGCGCAGCACCGGCACGCCGGCCATGGGCGGATACTGGTTGAGTCCGGCGTTGAAGTATTTGGTGACCAGCGCGCGCAGCTCGGGTGCGCATTCGAAGTCGGGGAAACCCTGCGACAGGTTGATCGCGTTGTTTTCGGCGGCGAGCCGCGACATCACGGTGAAGATGGTGGTGCCGACATTCGGCAGCTTGGATTCCAGGTGTCCGGCAAAGGTGGGCATTGTGTGCGGTAGGGGAGGTTCAGCAGGCGGCGATTTTAGCGCAGTCGCTGCGCGCCACCGCCTGGCCTTCGCCGGCCAGCGCGACGAAGTCCTCCGAGTAGTTCTGCAGCCGCCGCGTGAGGTGGGTGCGTTGTGCAGGGGTGAACAGCTTGTCCGCCGCGGCGTAAAACGCGGCGCGTTTTTTCCAGGACTCCTCGAAGGCGCGCGCCAGCTCTGGCGGACGGTTTTTTTCCCAGTTCAGCAGCCAGTCGCGGACGCGGGCCGAGAATCGTGCGCGGTCTTCGCGGCGCGATTCGAGCAGGGCGAGGAATTCGCGCTGCCGGCGCAGGCGGTCTTCGTGGCGCATGCGGTCGATGAGCGGCACTTCGCGCAGCAGTTCGGTCAGGCGCTGTTCCTGCGCATCGGTAAGCGTGCCTGCCCAGTCGCGCAGCCGCGACAGCGCGCGGCGTTCGGCGGCGCGGCGGCGCGCCGCCTCGTTATCGTCGCTGCGATGTTCCTGCAGGAATTTCCGGTTGTCCTTGTTGAGCTGGCGGCGAAAGGTCTCGATCTGCGTGTCGCTCAACGTGGCCAGCAGGTCGGCGGCATCCGCGGCGCTGCGCTCGGCGATTCGGGCATAACGCTGGCGCAGCCCGTCGAAGATCCACAGCAGGTCATCGGCATTCAGTCCGCGCTGGGCGCGCTGCCGGATGTCGGCGATGAAGCGTGCGTATTCCGGAAGCTGTTCGCGGCGATGCCAGGCATGCAGCTGTTCGAAGCGCCGGGCGAAAGCGTCGCGCTGCGCGGGATCGAGGTCGAAATAGTCGTGCGCCATCCATGAGGCGACGCTGTCGAGGTGGCCGTAGCTGACGCGCACCATGCTGCAGCCGCCGGCGAGCAGCAGGCAGAGCAGGGCGAGGATAAGGCGCAGGGTGGCGGGGCGTAGCGCGGGCATCACAGCTTTGCGAAATACTCCGTCATCCGCCTGCGCGTCGCCGCATCGGGCAGGCGTCCCCGGCACGCCGCCATGTTGTCTTCGATGTGGCGCACCAGCCGGGTGCCGGGAATGGCGCAGGTCACGGCCGGGTGGCTGATGATCCATTTCAGGAAGAACTGCGCCCAGCTCGTGCAGTCGATGTCGGCGCACCATGGCGGCAGCGGTTTGCCGCGCACCTTGCCGAACAGGCCGGCCTGCGAAAACGGCCGGTTGATCAGCGTCGCGGTGCCGGAATCGGCGCAGGCCGGCAGCAGGCGCGCGCCGGCTTCGGGTTCGTCCAGTGAATAGTTGATCTGCAGAAAATCGAAGTCACCGGTCTTTACCAGTTTTTCGAGTTCTGCATGCATGCCGGCGTGCCAGTGGGTTATGCCGAGATAACGGATGCGACCGGATTTTTTCCAGTCGCGCAGCACCGGCAGGTGGGTTTTCAGGTCGAGCAGGTTGTGCACCTGCATGAGGTCGATGGTTTTCGACTGCAGCAGGCGCGCGGATTCCTCCATCTGGCTGATGCCTTCGGCGCGGCCGCTGGTCCAGACCTTGGTGGCGAGGAACAGCGATTTGCGCAGGTTCAGTGCGCTGGCCAGTGTGCCCACGGCGGCCTCGGCATGGCCGTACATCGGTGAGGAATCGACGACCTTGCCGCCGAGTTCGACAAAGCGGCGCATCGTGTTCCTCAGTTCGGTGCCCTGCAGTTCAGCGGCCGGAACATCAAAGGTCTGGTACGTGCCGAGCCCGATCGCTGGCAGGCGTTCGCCGCCGCGCGGGATCGGCCGCGTGATCAGACCGGCAGGTGCGGCGGAGGCATCAGTCATGGCGGCGAGCAGGGTTGCCGCGCCGGCGGTCTTCAGGAAATTGCGGCGGCGCGGGTTTGCAGGAGGCGGAGGGGTCATGGGTTTTCATCGGCGACAGGGTTGGATCAATGTACACCAGTTGCGCGCTCCTGCAGCGCGTAACCGCGTTCGCGCAGGCAGGCGCGCAGCAGATCCTGTTCGAGCAGGAAACGTTCCGCATCGTGGTGAGTTTCACGTACCGCCGCAGCACGACCCTGCTGGTCGACAATTATGCGCGGCACCGGTTCCCTGGCGCTGGCGTGACGCAGCGCCTCGCCCCGCGCTTTTTCCGTGCAGGCGGCGACATCACGGTCGCGCTGCTCCGCAGTGACGCCGGGCTTGTGCCATTCCAGCGCTGCGCAGCCGCCGAACAGCAGCAATACCGCGATCGAAGCAGGGGCAAGAGTCTGTACGCGAAGCATATTGAGTTAGAGTAGCACCCGGCTGCGGGGTTTCAGCGGCGTGAAAGTTTTCGATGGAGAATGCGGAGTGACGGCGACCTTGCTGCAGGACGGACTGGTGGTGTTTTCCAAGCGCGGGTGTCCGACCTGCGTGATGATCGAGGGCGAGATGCAGCGCGCGGCGCGCGAAGTGCGCGCCTTCCAGGTGGTGTCGCAGGACGATCCCGGGTTCCCGTCCAAAGTGGCCGGCATCGTCGACGACCGCGAACTCGACCTGTCGTGGCTCAACAACATCGAATTCATGCCGACGCTGATCCGTTTCGAGGGCGGCCGTGAAGTCGAGCGCGTGGTCGGCTGGGACCGCGAGGGCTGGCAGCGGCTGGCCGGCATCGCCGACCTTGGCGCGCAGCATCCGAAACTCAAGCCGGGATGAGGCTCGTTGTCACTCATGCCCGGGGTGGCTGAGCGGCTCGAAGCGAAACACAGCGGCGCGACCTGGCTCGCGGCGCGCAAGATCGAATACGATCCCAACGCCGATCCGGTGGAGGTGTGCTTCCAGCGCGGCTGGACGGATGGGCTGCCGGTGACGCCGCCCACCGACGAGCGCGTCATCGCAATGCTGAAAGGCACCACGCGCAAACCCGACGAGATCATCGGCAAGATCCCGCCCAATCTTGCCGACTGCACGATCGAGAAGGTCGCGATCAACGCGGTGATGGCGGGCTGCAGACCCGAATACATGCCGGTGCTGCTGGCGGCGATCGAGGCGGCGCTGGAACCGGTGTTCACGCTGCATGGTGTGCTGGCGACGACTTATTTTTCGTCGCCGGTGATCATCGTCAACGGCCCGGTTGCCAAACGCATCGGCATGAACAGCGGCATCAATGCGCTGGGCCAGGGCAACCGCGCCAACGCCAGCATCGGCCGCGCGCTCAACCTGATCGTGCGCAATGTCGGCGGCGGGCGTCCCGGCGAAGCCGACCGTTCGACGCTGGGCGCGCCGAGCAAATTCACGCTGTGTTTCGCCGAGGACGAATCCGATCCGGCGTGGCAGCCGCTGGCACAGGCGCGCGGCATGAAACCGGGCGTGTCCGCGGTGACGCTGTTCCAGGGCCACGGCCCCGAGGCCTTCGTCGACCAGAAATCGCGCACGCCCGAAGCATTGACGACGTCGTTCGCGATGGCGCTGGTGAAAATCGGCCATCCCAAGCTGGTGCAGTCGGCGCGGGC
Organism: Burkholderiales bacterium; assembly: GCA_049433545.1. GTDB lineage: Bacteria > Pseudomonadota > Gammaproteobacteria > Burkholderiales > SG8-41. The sequence goes on from JBMTEY010000003.1 coordinate 27,592, forward strand.
GATCCTCGTGCTGTCGCCGGAGCATTACGCCATCTACAAGGAGGCCGGCTGGGACCGCGCGAAGATCGAACGTGCGCTGCACGAGGCGACGATCCGTCCGGGCAGCGAGCTGGTGGCCGGAGCGGACGGTGTCGGCGAGGGCGTGCCGGCGAGTCGTGCCGGCGAACAGATACCGAAATTTCATGAGGGCTGCCTGATGGTGGTGCGTGCGGGCGGCGCAGCGGGTCTGTTCTCGGCGATCCTGCCGGGCTGGCTCGCCGGGCGTAATCCCGTTGAATTGCAACCTGTGACCAAGGAGGTGAAGACATGAACGGCTGGTTACGTGACCCGACCGCCGAAACCGAAGCGGTGATGCGCGCGCGTCGCGCGCCGCCGCCGTCGCTGGCGGGCCTGACCGTCGGCCTGTTCGACATCGGCAAGACGCGCAGCGACGAATTTCTCAACCAGGTCGAGAAGCGCCTGGCCGAGCGCGGCATCAAATCCAAGCGCTTCGGCAAGCCGACCAATGCCAAGGTGGCGACGCGTGAAATCGTCGACCAGGTGGTCGATCAGGCCGACGTGGTGCTGATCGGGTTATCCGACTGAGGGTCATGCACGTCGTGCAGTCTGCACGACCTGATGACCTTCGATGCGCGGGGACTGCCGGGCGTGTCCATCGTCACCACCGAGTTCAGGGATGCGGTGGCGGTGCAGAGCAAGGCGCTGGGTTTCGATCCGGCGATCGTCTATGTGCCGCATCCGGTGCAGAACCGCACGCCCGCGGAACTGGCGGCACTGGCGGATGCTGCGATCGAGCCCGCGCTCGCGCGGTTGCAGTCTTGATTGTTCAATAAAATCAATATCTTGAAAAGTCATGTTGGTTTTTGCATAGGTGCGCTGGCGGCGCTGCTGATGCTCGTGGCGTGGCTGCCCGTGTCTGCATTCTCGGCGGAGACCGGGGAAATCCGCTTCAGTCCCGGCGCATTCGCGGCCACGGTGCAGGGCGAAGTCACGAACGCAATCAGGACCTGGCAGTTCCGGGCGCGCCAGGGACAAGGCATCACCGTGACGCTCAAGCGTGAGGGCGGCGACCGCGGTACGCTGACTTTCACGCTGTATGCCTACTGCGGCGAAGAATACGGCCGTCCGTTGATGGCCGATGCCATACGCTGGCAGGGCGAACTGCCCTGCACCGACCGTTACACGCTCGATGTTGCGCCGAGTACGGATTACCTGCAGCAGGCGCGATTGCAGCGCTATGCCCTGACTCTCGAAATCCGCTGACCCGCTGGCGGCGGCATCAGCGAACGATGATGGACTGTTTGTAGGCACGGCCCGCGGCATGCGGTATCTTGCGTCTGCGAAAAATCCACCCTCGGGAAGAACGAAATGAAGATTCTGGTCTACGGCGCCGGTGCCATCGGCGGTTACCTCGGTGCGATCCTCACGGCAGCGGGCGAAGACGTCACGCTGGTCGCGCGCGGCGCGCAATACGATGCACTGTCCTCACGCGGCGTTCGTCTCGAAGGACCGAAGAGCGGCCGTCCCGAGCCGGTCAAGGTGCGGGTGTGCAAACCGGGCGAGGAAAAAGGGCCGTATGACACCATCTTCGTCACGCTGAAGTCGCAGCAGATTGCCGGAGCGGCGGAACATCTGCGCGGTCTGGTCAGCAAGGACGGCGTGTTCGTGTTCCCTCAGAACGGTATTCCCTGGTGGTATTTCCAGGGCATCGAATCGAAATACAAGGGCACGCAGCTGAAAACCGTGGATCCCGACGGCGTGCTGACCCGCACGTTTGAACCACGCATGATCATCGGCGGCACGGCACTGAAACCCGCCGACCTCGTTGCGCCGGGACACATCAAACTGCCCGATGCCGACACCGATGCGCTGGTCATCGGCGAAATCGACAACAGCGTGTCCGAACGCGTCAAGCAGATCACGGCCATGACCACCCGCGCCGGCTGGAACGGCAAGGCTTCCGATGACGTACGCAAGGTAAAGTGGACCAAGCTGGTCGGCAACGCTGTGTGGAATTCGCTGGGTGCGATCACCCAGTCCACCGGGCGCGAAGCGGCGGAATTTCCAGGGACGCGGCCGCTGGCCGTGGCCCTGATGCGCGAAGTGATCGCGGTGGCGGCGGCGGTGGGCACCAGTCTCGATGCCGATCCTGAGGCCATCGTCGACGGCGTTGCCAAACGCGTGTCGCTGCCGACTTCGACGCTGCAGGATGTGCGCGCCGGGCGGCCGCTGGAAATGGACGCCATCGTCAACGTCGTGCTCGAACTCGGCGCGCTGACCGGCGTGGCGACGCCGTCGCTGAATGTGGTCGCGGCCTGCGTCAACCTGCTCAATCAGCGCATCATCGCGGACGGCGTGGCGATACGGCCGGTGAAACGCGTGTAAATCTCCGGGTTCGGCGCGCAGCTACCTGCTGCGGCAACCCGCTGATCAGCCCAGCTGGTCGATGAATGCCGCCATTTTCTTGCGCATGGCCGCATCGGGCAGCCGTCCGCGCCCGGCGTCAAGGTTGTCGATCATGTATTCGACCTTGTCTGTGCCGGGGATCACCGCGTTGACGGCGGCGTTGCCGAGCAGGTACTTGAGGAAGAACTGGCCCCAGGTCGCAGCCTCGAATTCCGCGGCCCACGGCGGCAGTTTCTGCCCGCGTACCGCACGGAACAGCCGTCCGCGGCCGTAAGGCAGGTTGCACAGTAGCGCGGTGCCGGTGTCGGCGGCGGCTGACAGCAACCGGTCTTCGACGCTGCGCTCCGCCATCGAGTAGTTGACCTGGATGAAGTCGATCTTTTCCTGCTGCATGATTTCGATCAGCCGCGCATTGGCGTCTTCCTGGCGCTGCGAATGGGTGACCCCGATATAGCGGAAGTGTCCCTGCTGTTTCCATTCGCGCACGATCGCAAGCTGCGAAACGACCATGCCGCGGTCGAGGAAGCCGACGTTGTGCATCTGCATCAAATCAAATTTCGGCGTGTGCAGGCGCTGCTGCGAGGCCTGCATCTGTTTGACGAAGGCTTCGTTGTTGTTGGAGCGCACCTTGGTGGCGAGGAAAACCTGGTCGCGCACTTTCATGTTCGCCAGCAGGTCGCCGACTACCGCTTCGGCGGAACCGTAGGAGGGGGCGGTGTCGATCAATTTGGCGCCGCCGCCGAGCAGGGTGCGGATGACTTTCGTGCGTTCGGCGCGCTGCGCTGCGTCGTCGGCGATGTCGAAAATGATCGCGGTGCCCAGCCCTATCACCGGCAGCAGTTCGCCGCTTTTCGGAATCTTGCGGCTGAGCAACGGTTTCGCCGCGGCCTGTGCCAACGACAGTCCGGGCAGTGCGCTGGCGGCTGCCAGTCCCGCGCCCATGGCGAGCACATCGCGTCGAGTATATAACTTATTGATTTTATTCATAATTTTATGGTCCTGAGATTGGGGAAGGATTGGGATTCCGGGAGCGTTGTTCATGCGCGCGGCCGAGCAGCAGGGCGAGCACCAGCCAGCCCGCGGCCACCGGTACTGTGGCCAGTGAAATCGACGACGGTTCCATGCCCAACCCGCGCAGCGCATGGAACAGCCAGCCGCTGGCGGCATCGCCGCCGCGGAACACCACGTTGTCGATCACGTACTTGGCCTTGTACTTTTCTTCGCGCTCGACGACGGTGAACAGTACTTCGCGCGCCGGATTCGAGATCGCGAAGTTCGCCGCGCGCTGCAACGCCTGGAAGGCGATCACCACCCACAGCATCGGCGTCAGCGCCAGTGCCAGGAATCCCCCGGCAAATACCAGCGGCAGGAAAGCCGCCGCCGGGCCTGCACCGAAACGCCGGATCAGTTTGCCGGTGGCGAAGAACTGCACGACGATGGTGAGCAGGCTTACCGCAAGGTCGATGCGCGCGAAGATCGCGGTGCGCTTGTTAGGGTCGTCGGTCAGTGCTGCGACGATGTTGGCCTGCTGGAAATAGAGGAAGGTGCCGGCCAGCGACAGCAGCGCCACCCACAGCGCGATGCCGGCGAGGTAGGGGGAACGCAGCACCATCATCAGGCCTGCAATCCAGCCGCCGCCCAGTCCTTCGTCAGGGCGCACGGCTGCCGCCGACGGCGTGTTGCCGTCCTTCAGCGCAGGCGCCGCGGCTTCCAGCCGCATCGCGCACAGCACGGCGACCTCCAGCAGCAGCGCGGCGATCAGCAGCAGGTTGGCGCGGCCTATCAATTCGGCAAACCCGACCGCGATCAGCGGCCCCAGCAGCGCGCCGGCCGAACCGCCGGCGGCGATGAAACCGAACAGGCGCTTGCCCTGTTCGGATCGATACAGGTCTGCCATGAACGACCAGAACACCGACACCGCGAACAGGTTGAACACGCTGATCCAGACGAAGAACACCTGCGCGGTCTGGGTCATGGCCATCTTGAAGGTCAGCAGCAGCCAGAAAATCACGATGTTGGCGGCGAAGAAATGGTAGACCAGCGGGATGAAGCGGCGGCGCGGCACGCGCGCGACCACCGCGCCGAACACCGGCACCGCGGCGAGCATCACGAAGAAGGTGGCGGTGAACAGCCACGGCAGGTTGCGCACGCCCCCGGCGATGCCCATTTCGTCGCGCACCGGGCGCAGCACGTAATAGGCCGCGAGCAGGAAAAAGAAATAGGCGAAGGACCACAGCAGCGCGCGGATTTCTTCCGGGCGCACTGCGACAATGCGCATCAGCCAGTGCTGCGGCGCGGCAGATGGTGTCGGGGGGGGCATGCCAACCATTATGGTCGAGGGTGCCGCGGCAGAACAGCCATCCCGGCAACAATATTCCGCGCCTGTACGCTGAATTGTCGCGGGTCAGCAGGGCGTGCGCGCTTGGGTTGCGCGTAACGCGTGAGTTACAATATGCGGATCATCAACGACTGACAGCCACCTGTCCGGCGGACGCGAAAAAATCAAATCCAGAGAGGAGCAATACCATGCATGGCCGTCGTTTTGCCTTGGGTGCCCTTGCCGCGTCCGCACTCGTTGTGAGTGCCGGCGCGATTGCGCAGAATTATCCGAACAAGCCTATCCGCGTCATCGTGCCTTTCGGCGCGGGCGGACCGGCCGACATCTACGCGCGTTACCTGGGGCAGCAGATGCAAAAGCCCCTGGGCCAGTCATTCGTGGTGGAGAACCGCCCCGGCGCGGGTTCAATCATCGGCACCGATGTCGTTGCCAAGTCGGCGCCCGACGGCTACACGCTGCTGCTGATGTCGAACACCCACACCATCAACGAGTCGCTGATACCGAAAAAGCCGTTTGCGCTGATGAAGGACTTCGAGCCTGTGGCGCCGATCAACTATTCGGACCTGGTGCTGGTGGTGCATCCTTCGGTGCCCGCGCGGTCGGTCAGGGATCTGATCGCCCTGGCGAGGAAAAAATCCAGCGGCATGAGTTATGCGTCGTCGGGCAACGGCACCCCGTACCACATGGCCGGCGAGCTGTTCAAGTCGATGGCGAAAGTCGACATCCTGCACGTGCCGCACAAGAGCAGCGGCGGCGCGCGCACCAGCGCGATGAGTGGCGAAGTCGACATGATGTTCGACGCCATTACCACGATGACCCCCAACGTGCGCGCCGGCCGCGTGCGCGCGCTGGGCACCACCGGGCTGAAGCGCTCGAAAGTGCTGTCCGATGTGCCTACGGTCGCTGAATCCGGCGTTGCCGGTTACGAATCGCCGATCTGGCTGGGTATGATGGCACCCGCCGGCACGCCGCGCGCCATCCGCGACCGCCTGAACGCAGAGATCACCAGGGTCACCGCCAGCCCGGCGACCGCGGCGGCCTGGGACAAGCAGGGCGCGCTGGCGCTGTCCATGTCGGTGGATGAGTTCGGAAAATACCTGAACCAGGACATTGCCAAGTGGGCGCGGGTGGTCAAGGTTGCCGGCGCGCGCCAGGACCGGTAAACACGAACGGATTAACCACAGGAGCTGAAGAACGATGCGTTTGGTGACTTTTGAGGATGGCAAGGGCGCGCGTGTGGGCGTGCATGACGCGGAGTCAAACACGATCGTCGACCTTTCGGCGTCGACGCGGCTGCCCAAGGACATGACTGCCTTCGTCGCGCTGGGCAAGAACGGCCTGTCGCGCGCACGCAAGGCGGTCAAGAGCGGCGAGGGTCGCATCCCTTACGACAGCGTGAAGCTGCTGGCGCCGTTTCCGCGGCCTGCGAAAAACATCCTCTGCGTGGGCAAGAACTACCATGAACACGCCAAGGAATTCCACAACAGCGGCTTCGATGCCAGCGCCGGCGCCAACGCAATCCCCGAAGTGCCGATCATGTTCACCAAGTGGCCGAATTCGGTGATCGGTCCCGGCGTAGCAATCCCCAGCGCCAACGACTACACCAATTCGGTCGATTACGAAGGCGAGCTGACCGTGGTGATGGGCGAGGGCGGACGCAACATCACCCAGAAAAACGCCTATAAACATGTTTACGGCTATACCATCATCAACGACGTTACCGCGCGCACGCTGCAGAACCGCCACAAGCAGTGGTTCCTCGGCAAGAGTCCCGACGGTTTCTGCCCGATGGGCCCGTGCATAGTCACTGCCGACGAGATCAAGGATGTCACCCAGCTGCGGCTGATCACCAAGGTCAACGGCGAACTGCGCCAGGACGCCTATGTCAGCCAGCTGATTTTCGACATTCCGCGGCTGATCGAGGATTTATCCAAGGTAATGACCCTGGAACCCGGCGACCTGATCGCCACCGGCACCTGCGCCGGAGTCGGCATCGGTTTCAATCCGCCGAAGTACCTGAAGCCGGGCGACCGCGTGGCCATCACCATCGAGCCCATCGGCACGCTGGAAAATCCGGTCGCCTGAGATGCGTTTCGTCAGGTACGAACGCGGCGGCGCGCTGCGCCTGGGTCTGCTCGACGGCGACGGCGTGGTCGACCTGCTCGATGCCGCGCCGGTCGGCACGCCGTCCTCGCTGCTTGCCGCGTTTTCCGACATGACGCGGCTGATCGCCGCCGGCGACGCGGGCATTGCGGCGGCACGCGCCGCGCTGGCGGCGGGCAAGTCCGCGCGCACGCCGCTGGCCAAGACGAAACTGCGTGCGCCGCTGGAGCCCTCGCTGATCCTGTGCAGCGGCGAGAACTACTGGGACCACCGTGACGAAAAACCTGCCGTGACACGCAAGGACCCGGAGTTTTTCCTGAAGACCGGGCTCGGCGTGATCGGTCCCGGTGACGACATCGTGCGCGATGAACGGGTCACGCAGAAACTCGATTACGAAACCGAATTGCTGATCGTGATCGGCAAGGCCGGACGGCACATCAAGGCGGTCAATGCGCTGGACCATGTCTACGGCTATTGCGTCATGAACGACGTCACCGCGCGCGACCGCCAGGTCACGCTTCGTCCCGACGGCTCCTCGGTCTACAATCTGGGGCCGGGCAAGAATTTCGACACCTGTGCGCCAATCGGGCCGGCCATAGTCACTGCCGACGAGATTGCGGATCCGCAGCGCCTGGCGCTGACGACCAAGGTCAACGGAGAGCTGCGGCAGAGCAATTCGACGGAGAAGATGATCTGGACCTGCGCGCAGCTGGTGGAGTTTTTTTCGACCTTCGTCACGCTGCAGCCGGGCGTGCTGATTTCCACCGGCACGCCCGGCGGCACGGCCTGGGGTACCGACGAGGAACTCGGCGGCAAAAAGCCGATGCGCCGCGACGTGGTGACCGCGAAAGGGTATCTTCAGCCTGGCGACGAGGTGACCTGCGAGATCGCGGGCGTGGGGCGGTTGACGAACAGGGTTATTGCGGCAAACTGATTTTCAGATCAATAACGGAGGAGGCGACATCATGAAACGCATCGTACTGGCGGTATTCGCAGCGTTCGCTGCCGTGGGCGTGCAGGCCCAGGATTTCCCGAACCGGGGGCTGACCATGATCGTGCCGTTCCCGCCGGGCGGGGTGGCCGACACCACCGGCCGGCCGACGGCGGCGATCATGGAGAAATACCTGAAGCAGCCGGTGACCATCACCAACCGGCCCGGCGCCGGCGGCGCGGTGGGCAACGCCGCGGTGGCCAATGCCAAACCCGACGGCTACACCATGCTGATGGGGCTTTCCAGCATCTCGGTGATCCCCGAGGCCGACAAGCTGTTCAACCGCAAGCCGGCGTACACGCTGGACCAGCTCGACCCGGTCGCGCTGATCTCGGCCGACCCGCTGATCCTGGTGGTGCACCCGTCGCTGCCGGTGAAAACCGCCAAGGACGTGATCGCGCTGGCGCAGAAGCGGCCGGGCGAACTGTCGTTCTCGTCCTCCGGCGTCTACGGCGCGCTGCACATGCCGATGGAAATGTTTATGCACGCCGCGAAAATCAAGATGCGCCACGTCCCGACCACCGGCGGCGGCCCGGCCCTGACCCAGCTGCTGGGCGGCCACGTCACCATGACCGCGGGTGGCCCGGCGGCGATCCACGGCCATGTCAAGGCGGGCAAGCTGCGCACCATAGTCAGCTGGGGCGCCGAGCGCCATCCCAACTATCCCGCGGTGCCGACCTTCAAGGAATCCGGCCTCGACGTCGTCTATTACATCTGGGCCGGCCTGTTCGTGCCGCACGGCACGCCTGAGGCAGTGACCAAAGTGCTGCGCGAAGCAGTACGCAAGGGTGTCGCCGATCCGGACTTCCAGGGGCAGATGAAGAAGATCAACTCGCCGATCAAATACATGGACGCGCCGGAATTCGCCAAGTACTGGGATAGCGACGCCAAGCGGCTGGCGGGCATGGTCAAGATCGTCGGCAAGGTCGGGAAATAAGATAGCATGGCGGATCCCGCAGAATCTCAGTCGCAACCATCAGCGCGGCTTGGCATAAAAAGCGACCGGTTTTCAGGCCTGCTGCTGTTCCTGCTCGCCCTCTACATCGGGTGGCTGAACCGTAAATTTCCGGTCGGCACGCTGGCTGATCCCGGGCCGGGTTACGTGCCGCTGCTGCTGGCGGTCGCGCTCGGGGGCATCGGCCTGCTGGTGATTGCGTTCGGCGGCAGCTCGCAGCCGCTGCGCAACATCAAATGGCCGGAAGCCACGCGTGCCGTGATCATCCTGGTCGCGTGTTCGGTGGCGGCCTTCGCGCTGGAACGCATCGGCTACCGGCTGACCATAATGGCGTTACTGGTGTTTTTCATCGGCATCATCGAGCGCAGGCATCCGCTGGCGGTGGTGCTGGTGTCGGCCGGCTTCAGCCTTGCCTCGTACTACGTGATCGGCGAGCTGCTGCACGTGCCGCTGCCTCTCGGCCCCTGGGGTTTCTGATGCTCGAAACCTTCAACAGCCTGATGGCCGGTTTTGCGGTGGCTTTCCAGCCGGAAATCCTGATGTATGCCTTCGCCGGTTGCATCATCGGCACACTGGTCGGCATGATGCCGGGGCTGGGCCCGCTCGCCGGCATCAGCCTGCTGCTGCCGGCCACCTTCGGCCTCAATCCGATCATCGCCATCGTGCTGCTCGCCGGCGTCTATTACGGCGCGATGTACGGCGGCTCGACGACATCCATCCTGATGCGCATTCCCGGTGAAGCGGCTTCGGTGATGACCTGCGTCGACGGCTACGAGATGACCAAGAACGGCCGCGCCGGCCCGGCGCTGGCAATCGCCGCGATCGGTTCTTTTTTCGCCGGTACCGTCGGCGTCATCGGCCTGATGCTGCTGGCGCCGACGCTGGCGTCGTTCGCGCTGCGCTTCGGCCCGCCGGAATATACGGCGCTGCTGCTGATGGGGCTGTTCGTGCTCGCATACATGAGCGGCGGTTCCATGCTGAAGACGCTGGCGATGGCGGTGCTCGGGTTGCTGTTGGGCATGATCGGCATCGATGCAATGAGCGGCTACACCCGCTTCAGCTTCGACATCATCGAACTCGGCGACGGCGTGGGCATCGTGCCGGTAGCCGTCGGGCTGTTCGGCATTTCCGAAATCCTGCTGACGGCGGGGCAGGCCGAACCGCCGCAGGTGCAGAAACCCAAGCTGCGCGAGTTGATCCCGTCGAAAGAGGAATTCAAACTTTCGGCCGGCCCGATCATGCGCGGCAGCCTGCTTGGCTTCATGATCGGCATCATTCCCGGTTCGGCGCACATCATCTCGTCGTTCGTGTCCTACGGCATCGAGCGCCGCATGTCGAAACACCCGGAGCGTTTCGGCAACGGCGCGATCGAAGGCGTTGCCGGACCTGAGTCGGCGAACAACGCGGCGGCGACCGGCGCCTTCGTGCCCATGTTGGCGCTGGGCATACCGACCAGCCCGGTGACCGCGGTGATGATCGCGGCGATCATGGTCCACGGCATCTCGCCCGGGCCGCTGCTGATCCAGGAACAGCCCGACCTCTTCTGGGGCTTCGTCGCCAGCATGTACGTCGGCAACGTGGTGCTGCTGGTGCTCAACCTGCCGATGGTCGGCCTGTTCGTGAACCTGCTGCGCATCCCGTACGCGTACCTCTATCCGTGCATACTCGCGTTCTGTGTGCTCGGCGTGTATTCGGTGGCCAACAGCGTGATCGACGTCTGGATCATGCTGGCGATGGGCGGCATCGGTTACGCACTGCGCAAGTTCGGCTTCGACCTCGCGCCGGTGGCGCTGGGCCTGGTACTGGGGCCCATGCTCGAACTGTCATTGCGCCAGTCGCTGGCGCTCTCCGGCGGCACCTACAGCATCTTCCTCGAACGTCCGATCGCAGTGACCATGTTCGTGCTCGGCCTGATCCTGCTCGCAGTGGCGCTTAAGCCGCTGATCTTCAAAAGCAAGGACTGGCGCAGCAATGTCGGCCTCGAAGACCACGTCGGCTGAACCGCGATCCGCATTATGAACTAACCACTTGATTTTATTGATGTTTTTGGTCACCCTCAGAGGGTGACCATCATGCGCAGGACGCGCCCCGCGTTCCTGCAGAAAACCACGCTGTGACCGCGCTCGCCGAAACCAAGGATTCCGCCAAACCCTCGTTCCCCTTCCTGATGGGCGTGCTGCTCGGCGGCCAGACCATAGGCACCATGGGCACGACGATGATCCCGGCGGTGGCGCCCAAGGTCGCCGAGTCGTACGGCATTCCCTCGGCGCTGGTCGGTTACCAGATCAGTTTTCTTGCGGTGGCGATGATCGTCGCGCTCGCTTTCGGCAGCAAACTCAACCGCCGCTGGGGTTCGACGCGCATGCAACAGATCGGCCTCGGGCTGGTGGCGACCGGCGGACTGATCGCGATCCTGCCGCATGTCGCATTTTTCTTCCTGGCGTCGATCGCACTGGGCCTCGGTTACGGCTCGCTGACGCCGTCGGCCTCCAACCTGCTGCTGCGTTTCACGCCGGAGGCGCGGCGCAACCTGATTTTTTCGATGAAACAGACCGGCGTGCCGCTGGGCGGCATCGGCGCCGCGCTGATCACGCCGGCAGTGGCGGTGTCTTTCGGCTGGCAGTGGGCGATCCTCTGCAATTCGCTGGCGCTCTACATCCTGGTCATGGTGCTGCAGCGCGCGCGGCCGCACTGGGACACCGACCGCGACCCGCAGGCGCCCATCGGCGGCAACCCGTTCAGCGGTGTGGTCGACATCTGGCGCCATCCTGCACTGCGCATGCTGTCGCTGTCCGGCGGCTGTTTCGTGGTCGTGCAGTTCGGCATCACGACATTTACCGTCATCCTGTTCAACGAGGAACTGGGCTGGGGGCTGATCGAGGCCGGCATCGTGTTGACCGCCTCGCAGGTCGGCGGCGTGGCGGGGCGGCTGTTCTGGGGCTGGATGGCCGACCGCTTGGGCAATGCCTTCGCCGCCCTGATCGTGCTCGGCGTGGTGCTGGTGCTGTCTTCGGCGCTGTGCTTTGCGCTGACGCCGTCGTGGTCCATGGTTGCGGCCTGTGCGCTGTTCTTCGTGATGGGTTCCACCGCCAGCGGCTGGAACGGCGCCTTCCTCGCCGAGATCGCGCGCATCGCGCCGCGCGAGCAGATCAGCCCGCTCACCGGCGGCTCGCTGGTCTACGTCAATTCCGGCAAGGCCATAGGCCCTATCGCCTGCGCCAACGTGTTCCTGCTCACCGGCGACTACACCATCACCTTTGGACTGCTCGCGGTGCCAGCCGCTGCAGGCCTGTGGTGCGTGTGGACGGCGCACCGCCGCGCGCGCCGCGACGGGCAGGCGTAATCATCAGCTGCCGTTCTTCCGGTTCTCTTCAATTTCCTTCGCGCTTTCGCTGAACGCACTGTATCCGCCCTGTTTCGGCGTTTCCGGCATCTTCGTGCCGAGGAACAACGCAACGATGATGCGGTAGGCGGCGCTTTTCACCAGGAACAGCGCGACAAACAGGAGTAAGCCGGCCCACCACGGCTGGGCCAGCAGCGCCGTGAACCCCCAGGCGCAGGCGGCGGCGCCCAGCGTCCAGACATGGCTGTAGAGCATCGCGCCGCCCATCGTGACTTCGAAACCGCCGCGGGCATCGGCGGCGAGCAGGCGGCAGGCCCAGGCAATCAGCGAAATGCCGGCGACCAGTGCGAGCCAGGGCAGGTCGTCGGCAGTCATACTTTTTGCGGCTTGTAACGCACGAAGCGCACGTGGCCGATGTAATCGGACTGTTTTGCGACCTCCTGCATCAGTTCCAGCGCCGCGTCTTCGGAGAGGCCGCCGACACCGGCGCCGATCAGCGGGAATGCGATCGAGCGGAAATTTTCCCTGGCAGCGATGGCCAGCGCATTGCGCACGGCCCCGCGCGTCGCACGCTCTGACGGCAGCCACAGCAGGTTGATGCCGGCGACGTGGATGATGGCGCGGAAAGGGAGCTTGCCGGCGCCGGTCAGCACCGCACCGCCGAGCGGAATCAGGCCCGCGTGCGCAAGCTCGCGAAACGGCGCCGTGCCGGCGTGGCGCTTGATCGCGCCCGACACGCCCTGCGGCAGCAGCAGCCACCAGGGGATGAGATTGCGGTTCCAGGCATTGACGATCACCTCGACGTCCTGGTCGAGCAGATCACCTGCGACGACGGAGATCTCCATGCGCGGATGATCGCCCCGACGGGCACCGGCTGTCCACCGCCGGCACCAGTGCGGGGCGCATGCACCGCGCGATGCACGCGACGGAGGCAAAAACACGGCCATCACCCGCTGCAGCGGGCGCGTGATGCGGGCACGGCAGTTGCTTTGCATGACAGTACCTGTCGAACATTAATTGCGAGGTGAAGCATGAAACCGTTTTCATTGTCCTTGTGTGCAGCAACGCTGCTGGCCTTGTCCATGACAGCCGCCGCGCAGAACTTTCCCGCAAAACCCATACGCATGGTGGTGCCGTTCGCGCCCGGAGGTCCCGCAGACACGCTGGGCCGGCTGGTGGGGCAGAAGCTCTCCGCGCAGTTGGGGCAGCCGGTGGTGGTGGAGAACCGCGGCGGCGCCGGCGGCACCATCGGCATGGAGATGGCCTCGCGCCTGCCCGCCGACGGTTATGCGCTGGCGCTGAGCGGTGCGAGCACGCTGACGGTCGCGCCCAGCATGAACCCGAAACTGCCGTACGACCCGGTGAAGGATTTCACGCCGGTGATCAATGTCGCGATGGTGCCGTACGCGCTGGCGGTGAACCCGGTGGTGCCGGCGAAGACCGTGAAGGAGCTGATCCCGATCGCCGCGAAGAAGCCCGGCTACTTGAGCTACGGCTCCTCCGGCACAGGCAGCATGTCCAGCCTCGCGGCTGAACTGCTGAAGTCGATGTCGGGTACCGACATCGTACACGTGCCGTACAAGGGCACCGCGCCGGCGCTGACCGATGTCGTCGGCGGCCACATCGACATGATGCTGGCCGACCTTGCGGTGATCCAGCCGCATGCCGGCGCCGGCAAGCTGCGCGTGCTCGGCGTCACCAGCAGCAAACGTTCAACGGCCGCGCGCGAAGTGCCGACGCTGTCCGAATCGGGGCTGCCAGGCTACGACATCTCGCCGTGGTTCGGCGTGGTCGCACCCGGCGGACTGCCGCAGGAACTGACACTGAAACTCAACGCCACCATGGTTGCCGGACTGAAATCGCCCGAAGTGGTCAAGCGGCTGGCCGCGCTGGGCTACGAGCCCATCGGCAGCACGCCCGCACAGTTCGCGGCGACGATGAAGTCCGACATCGCCAAGTACGCCAAGATCGTAAAGGCGGCGGGGATCAGGGTGGAGATGTAATCGTTGCGGTTACTTAAGACCCGGGTTCGGGGACGCGCGAGGAAGCGGGATTACCCTCGAAGTTTAAAGTCTTGTCTTTGGTGGTTACCAATAGACAGGATCATTGAATTCCTTGACGCATTTGGGACGTTCACTGATGGACGGAATCGGACTTTCTGTTAAGGACCTGCCGAGCCAACCTTCTGGCATTGAAAGCCTTTGCGGGGCCTGGATGACGCTTTCTGAAAGTGCTTGAAACCCTGTCTTGGAATAGAAAGATGGATTGCCATATGTGACAACTGCAGCCACAGACCGGCTTTCCAGTTCAACAAGACCGTGATTGATGAGTGCCTGTCCGACGCCTCTTCCCTGGTACCTGGTGCTGATGGCGACAGGAGCAAGCATGTAAATCTTGATGTCCCTATTAAATCGAAGTCGTGTGAAGAAAATCGACCCAATGATTGATCCTTCTTCAAATGTTCCAAAGCAGATTATTTCCTGATTGTCTATTCTCGAAGCTAATTCTGAGACAAGATTACCAACCCTCCTGCCTTCTTTTTCACCCTCGGATGCGGTGAAAACAGACGTAAATAAGCCGGTTATTTCTTCCCGGCTGTTTTTGTCAAGAATCCCGTGATTCATGCCGTGTCCTTACAGACAATTGCGTTCATTGTCTTTGAGGCAATCGCTGGAAAGTGTTGCCGCGGTAGGCGGGTTTCAATCCTCCCATGTTGCCGGGCGTTTAATTGTTTTTGGCATGTCAGCGGCATGTCATTGCGGAAATCCGGATGGAGATTATCCCGGACCGATACCGGCGCATTAAAAATATTCAATAAACATAGATCAAGTTGATTTTGCGGCGCCACGCCCGGCAATCCGCCCGGTGACCACGCATTCCGCGATGTTGCCACCCGACAGGTAGAGATGGCCGAAGGCGCTGCCGCATTCGCCCGCTGACCAGAGCCGCGGAATCGGTTTGCCGTAGACATCGATGACGCGCGACTGCGCGTCGTGCACCGGGCCGCCCTGGGTGTTGGAGATCACCGGGTAGACCGGCGCACCGTAGAACGGCGCTTTTTCGATGGGCAGCATGCTGCCGGCGGGGCGGTCGTAGTCGTCGTCGCGTCCGGCCTTGCATTGCGCATTCCAGCGCGCGACGGATGCCTTGACTGCGGTGGCGTCGACACCGAGCTGCTTTGCGAGATCTTCGAGTGTGTCGGCGCGCTTGAGGATGCCGTTCTCCACTTCCTTCAGGTTGTTGTCGCTCCAGTCGTAGCGCAGGCCTTCGTCGTTGGAGGTGGCCTTGCCCAGCGGGTAGAGCTGGCGTCCGGAGTCGTCGCAGATCAGGTAGGCGGGATTGCGCGCGAACTGCTGCACCAGCGGATCGAAATGGCCCAGCGGCCGCACGGCAGTGTCCTGGGTGTAGGGCTGGTATTCGGACATGAAGCGTTTGCCTGAGCGGTCGAGCACGATCCACGCCATTTTGAGGTTGACCTTGTCCGGTTCGCCGGGGAACCAGTCAGGGAAGCGCTTGACGCGGATGCCGTAAGGATAGGCCGGGTCGCTGTGGCGGAAGCCGTAGGCGCCGTGCACATGCCACAGGTGCCATAGTGCGGCGCCGAGGTCCTGCGCCATGCGGATGCCGTCGCCGGTGTTGCTACGCGCGGCGGCGTTGTAAACCGGATGCGCTTCGAGGAACTGCGCCTTCATTTCCGCGCTGCCTTCGAAACCGCCGGTGGCGAGGATCACGCCACGGGTGGCGCGGATGTGTTTCTCGGTGCCGTCCTGCAGCACGGTGACGCCGGTGACTTCGCGCGTCGCCGGATCGCTGATCAGGCGCTGCGCGCCGCAGCCGAGGCGGATGTCGACGCCGGCGGCGACGACGTTGTCGTGCACCACCTTGAACAGTTTCGGTCCGTTGGGGGCGCCGTTGGCCCAGGGATAGACCTTGCGCGTATCGAAGCCGGGCACGTCGACCACCGACGTGTGATAGAAGGTGTCGGTGCCGGGCAGCGGATAGTTGCCGCGGATCTGGCGGCGGTAGGGGTCGCCGGCCTTTGCGCGTTCCTCATTTTCTTCCACCGAGGTGATGACGCGGGCGTTGTTGATCTTTGCCAGTTGGCGTACGTAATCCTCGAGTTCGCACATGCCCTCGGCCAGCGCGCGGTTCACGGCGTCCGGCGTGCGGCCGTTGTTGGTGGCCTTGAGGTAGGCATAAGCCTGGTCAGGGTCGTGCGCGCTGCGTACCGCGCCGTAGGAACAGATCGACAGGCCGCCGGGCACCGTGGATTTTTCGATCAGCAAAGTTTTTGCGTCGGCCTGTGCGGCGTTAAGCGCGGCAACACCACCACCAAGGCCGAAGCCGCAGACGATTACGTCATATGTTTCGGAGAATTTCATTTTTATCAATTAAATCAAATGTTTGTGTATCAATCGAAGACCGGCAGCGCTGCGCCGGTTTTCTGGAAGAGGATCACGCCGCCGACAGTGGCCGGCCATTGCAGCAGCAACTGGCCGGATTCGAGTGTACTCACCTCGCCATCCACCGAACGCAGGGCATCGTGGGTGATGGGCATGTGGTCGCTGGTCAATACATAACCGGCGATCCACGGCAGCGCCGGCGCAGCGATGCCCAGCGTACGCTGCAATGCATCGGGTGTGGTGAACAACAGCGCGCCGCGCTGGGTATCGATGCGCCATTGATTGCCCGTGAGTTGTGCCAGCAGTCCGGTGTAGCGCGCGTAACGTTGCGCCGCTTCCTGCGCGTCCTCGACGCAGAGGATCACCGCGGCCAGTCCGCGTGCGCGGTTGGCATGCTCCAGCCAGCGCGGTTGCCACAGCAGGTCCGGCGTGTGCTGCTGGCAGTACTGGATGCGGCCCTCGGCCATGGTGCCCGGCGGCACACGTACTACGGTGAAACGCGCGGTCTCGATGCCGGCATTGGTGCCGATTTCGCGCTGCAGCGCCACCGCCGGCAGCGGCGCAAAGCCCTGTTTCTGCAGGCGTGAGTGGTCGGCATCCGGTGCGGTGGTGCCCAGCGCGATCAGGTGCACACCGGTGTAACGCCGGATCGCGGTGCGCAGTTGCGCGGCGATCGCAGTGTCTCCAGTGGGGGTGAGGAATTCAAGGTAGCCTTCCTTTAGCATGATGCAGCGGTTGCCGCTGCCGGCAGGCACCAGCGGGCCGCCGGCCTCGATGCGGTGCGACTGTTCGGAGAACGGCGTCAGCGTAAAGCCGGCGCGTTCGAGCGCGGCGCTGGCGCTGTCGATGTGCGGCACGAAATGCGCGATGTGATCGACATTGAGTTTGCCCGGGGGCGGGTTCTGCGCGGAAGCGGTCATGGCTCAGTAACCCAGCTTGGGGTTGACGCGGTGCTTCAGCGTTTTGCCGGAGAGGAACAGCGCGAGGTTTTCAAACCAGAGGTCTAGCGAGATGTCGATGTAGCGTTCGCCGTCGTCGCAGGAGACATGCGGCGTGATGATCAGGTTGGGCGCATGCCACAGTGAATGATGTTCCGGCAGCGGTTCGGGGTCGACGACGTCGAGCACCGCGCCGCCGAGCCTGCCGCTGCGCAGGCGTTTTTCCAGCGCGCGGGTGTCGAGCAGCGGACCGCGGCCGATGTTGATGACGCCGGCTGCGGGCTTGAGCAGGTCCAGCTGCTTCGCGCCGAGCATGCCGCGGGTCTCGGCGGTCAGCGGCGCGGCGAGCACCACGAAATCTGCCTGTGGCAGTACGCGTTCGAGTTGCCTGTAGCTCACCACGCGGTCGGCATCACGGTGTTTCTGGGTGCTGCGGCGCACGCCAATCACCCTGATGCCGAGTTTTTTTGCTGCTTGCGCGGCAGCACCGCCGAGATCGCCGAGGCCAACGATGACCGCGGTCTTGCCGATAATGTTGGGCGTGTACACCGCCTGCCAGCGCCGGTGCTGCTGGTTGGCCGTGATTTCCGCCATCCGCGAATTGAGCAGGTTGTAGGCCATGCCCATGTACTGCTCGGCCTTCACGCCATGAGCGCCGCTGTTGTTCGTGAAGGTGACACCGCGCGGCAGCCAGTCGAAGGGCTGGAAGCCGTCGACGCCGGCTGACATGGCGTGCAGCCATTTCAGCCGCGGCGCGCGCGATTTCAGTTTTTCGCGGTGACCCGGCACGCCGATCACCGCTACCGCGTCGACCAGCGCGTCCTCGAGGATGTCGCCGTCCCAGCCTTCGCTGACTTCGAGCCGGCGCGCCAGCGCGCGGTGGCGCGCGCAGGCGGCTCTCCAGAGTTGGCGGGTGATCTGGTGGATGCCCGCTTTTTTGCGCGTGTTCTCTATGTGTACGCGCAGTTTCCTGTCCGCCACGGCGCGCTTACTTGATCGCCTTGGAGCGGTCGTAGGGGCCGGTAAGGAAAGCGGCGTCCGGCGGATCGGACTTGGCCTTGCCCGCGGCCTTGCGGATGGCGTGCATGCGTTTCAGCGAAGCGACGTCGGCGGCCTCGAAACTCGCCATGTAGGCGCCGTCCCACTGCGCGGAATAGGCCTTGGCGCCTGCAGGTTTCATGTTCGCCGCCTTCTGCAGCATTTCGGCAACCTTGTCCTTGTTCTTCGAGCCGTATTCCAGCGCCTTGCGGGTGGCGGCGATGAACTTGGCGACCGCTTCAGGATTCTTCGCGACGTAGTCGCTGTGGACGATGGTCACCGCAAGGATGGGCGCGGCATTGCTTTTTGTGAGCTTTTTCCATTCGTCGACCACGCTGGCGATCTTGCGCAGCTTCACGTCCTGGCTCATCTGCGCGATGGTCACCGAACGGATCGCTGCGGCTTCGACTTCGTTCTGCTGCAGGAACTGCGACAACCGGCCTTCGTTGCCGGGCACTACGCTGTAGTCGCTGGACTTCATGCCGAAATTGCCTTCGAGCACCGAGCTGACGATGGCGTGGGTGGCGCTGCCCGGCGGCGACATGCCGATTTTTTTGCCTTTGAGGTCGGCGACGCTCTTGATCGAAGAAGCGGCGGGGACCACGATCTGCGCTTCGGCGATTTGCGTGGCGAGTACGATTTTCACCGGCACGCCGTCGGCGGCGATGCTCATCGACGCGGTGGACGGCGCGGCGAAGGCGAGGTCTATGGTCTGCGGCACGATGGCGCGGGTGGGGCCGTTGACTTCGGCGAACTTGACCCACTCGACGTCGAGGCCTTCCTTCTCGGCGAATTTCATCTGCTCCATCACGGTGCCGAAACCGAGGCTGAAACCGCTGGTCCAGTAACCGACCTTGATTTTCTGCGCCTGCGCGGTGCCGGCGGCAAGCAGTGTGACGTAGAGCAGGGTGTGCAGCAGGCGCGTGATCGTCATGGCAGTCTCCTGTTAAAAATATGAACTAAATCAATGACTTAAGTTGATGTATCTGGGCTGCGCCGGCGCTTTCGGTGGCGTCGCGCGGGCGTGCGAGCGTGATCTCCACGCTGGAGCGTATGCGCCCGGGCCGCGGCGCCATAACTACGACGGTGTCCGCCAGCACCACCGCTTCTTCGACGTCGTGGGTGACGAAGACTATGGTCATTTTTTTCAGCTGCTGGATCCGCAGCAGTTCCTCGTGCATCTGCGCGCGGGTCAGCGCATCGAGCCGCGAGAATGGTTCATCCATCAGCAGGATGCACGGTTCCTGCACCAGGCTGCGCGCCAGCGCGACGCGGCTGCGCATGCCGCCGGAGAGCTGGTACGGAAAAGCATCGGCGAAGGCCTCGAGTCCGACCAGGTGCAGCGCTTCGCGCGCGCGTCGTGCGCGTTCGGCACGCGGCATGTCGCCGGATTCGAGCGCGAATTCGACGTTGCGCTGCGTGGTGCGCCACGGCAGCAGGCGGTCTTCCTGGAACATGTAGCTGACGCTGCGCCAGTCGTCGAACTTGCGCGAGGTTATGCCGTTGATGCGCACTTCGCCGCGCTCCGGCGTGACCAGCCCGGAGATGATGTTGAGCAGCGTCGACTTGCCGCAGCCCGAGGCGCCGAGGATGGCGACGATGGAGTGCGCGGCGATGGTGAGGTTGATGTCGTCCAGCGCCTGCATTTCTGAACCATCGGCAGAACGGAACCACTTGGAGACGCCGCGCACGGCAATGGCGCCGGTCCCGGTGGTGGCTGTTGCGGCCGCGGTCGTCATCTCAGCTTTTCACCGGAGGTTTGGCGGCAAAGGGCGAATCGCGCAGGCACATGCGGCCGCGCGGGTCCTGCCACAGCTTGCCGTCTTCATGCAGCTTGCCCAGTGCGCGCGCCACGGTCTGGAAATCGTAATCGGCGAACTGCTCGGCAAGTTCCGAGTAGTACTTCGGGGTCTTTTCGACGACGGCAACGATTTTCGTGGCGAGTTCGGCGACGGCCTTGTCGCCGGAGGCGGCCTGCTGCACGGCGTCAGCCTTGCCGGCGTAGTAGTCGGCGATTTTCGCGCGGTCGGTGTAGGCGTAGGCAATGCGTTCGAAGCGTTCCTTCGGTATGCCTTCGGAAATGGTGGCGTCGATGCCGACCTTGGCGCCGGTGGGTACCACGCCTGGAGGCGTCACCGCGAGGCTGGGATCCAGCGGCTTGGCGCGACTGCCGGGGATGATGAAGACGTCCTTGTCGCCCTGCACCCGGGTGGCGATTGCCCATTCAACGTCCATCGCGTTGAACACATCGATGTCGTCGTCGACCACCACCACGTGTTTCAGGTCCATCACTGACAGCGCGGCGAGCAGTGCATTCTTGCCTTCGCCGGCCTGTTTCTTGATCGACACCACGGCGTGCCAGAAGCCGCAGCCGCCGAGCGTGACGTTGATGTCTTTCACCTGCACGCCGGCGGTTTTCAGCGCGCGGCGGATCTGGGTGTAACGCGTCGGCGCCATCAGCCAGGTGTTTTCCCAGGGCATGTGCAGCGCGTAGTAGATCGCGTCCTTGCGCATGGTGATCGCGTTGATGCGCACCACGGGGTTCCAGTGCAGTCCGCCCATCAGCCGGGTGAATTCGCCGAAGCGTCCCTCGGGCTGGGTCCAGCCGGTGGGGAGGATTTCGCCTTCGAGCACGATCTCGGAATCGGCGATGCACGGCAGGTCGATGGTTTCGCACTGCGCGAGTTCGATCGCACTGCCGCGAATGCCGCCGGCGATCGCCATTTCATCGGTGCCCAGCGGCGCACGGAAGCCCGAGCCGAGGTTCTCGAAAGGATGATTGCCAATCGAGATTGAAATGGGCAACGCTACACCTCGTTCAAAGGCGCGCTGCGCAAACAGGCGCATGTTGTTCGGTGTGACGATGTCTATGCCGGTGAGGTTTTTTTCCTTGACCATGAAACGGTAGATGCCCGAATTCAGGCCGAACTCGGGATCGCGCGCGATGGTGATGCCGGCGGTGATCATCGGGCCGCCGT
>JBMTEY010000004.1:0-47044 GCA_049433545.1 Burkholderiales bacterium
GCGGGCGAGGCACCGCCGCCCAAACCCGCGGCCCCTGCCGCGCCGGCGACCCCGGCACCCGCGCCGGCGGCTGCTGCCCCGACGCCCAAGCCCATGCCTCCCGCGGGCAAGCCCGCAGCCGCCGCAGTGCCGCCCGTCGCGGCGAAGCCAGGTGAGGGTCATCCGCTGGCTGCCGTGCAAATACTGACCGGACCCAGCGCCGGCAAGGAACTTGAGCTGACCAAGAACCTTACGACCCTGGGCAAGCCGGGATTGCAGGTCGCGGTGATCACGCGCCGGCCGCAGGGCTATTTCATTACCAGTGTCGAAGGCGCCAAATTCCCGGTCGTCAACGGTAAGACCATTGATGCGCAGGCGCAACCGCTGCAGGATCATGATGTCATTGAACTGGCCGGCGTGAAGATGGAGTTTTTCATCAAGAAGTAATGCGGCCGGTGCGCAGGTTTGCAGTGTAGGTGTCGTGTGGCGGAGCCGGCCCGGAAGCTGCGGCACCGGAGGCAGTGATTCCGCGGGTCGGCCGCGCGCATGGAATGCCCCGTGCAGACAGGGCGCAGCTTAGGACGACAGGGTGAGAAAAAATCTGGCACGTATCGCAATAGGGCTGGCCGTTGTCGGCCTGTTTCTCGCTCATGCGATACATCTCTTTCGTGCCCCGCTGATCGATCGTCTCGAGGCCATCGTCTACGACACCCGGTTGCGGCTGACCATGCCGCGCACGGTCGACCCGCGCATAGTGATACTCGATATCGACGAAAAAAGCCTGCTGGAGCGTGAAAAAGGCGGCGAGGGGCGATGGCCATGGCCGCGCGACCGTCTGGCGCTGCTTTTAGACAAGCTCTTCGACAAGTACGGTGTTGCGGTGGTCGGTTTCGACGTGGTTTTTGCCGAACGCGATGAGTCGTCCGGCATCCGCGTGCTCGAGCAGCTGGCGCGGCGGGAACTGAAAAGCGTGACGCAGTTCCAGACCGTGCTCGAGAAGGTCAGGCCGCAGCTCGAATACGACGACATATTCGCGCGCAAGATGAAAGGCCGGGCGGTCGTGCTGGGCCACGTACTACTGAGCGATGATCCTGCCAATGCCAGCCGCAAGGGGATGCTGCCGCCGCCGGTGCTGCCGGCGGGCGCCTTCGGCGAGCGCAGGGTAGGCGTGACGTCATGGACCGGTTATACGGCCAATCTTGAAACCCTGCAGCGTGCAGCAGCAGGCGCCGGGCATATCAATCCCCTGCCCGACCAGGACGGGATCACCCGCCGCGTGCCGATGCTGGTCGAATACGATAACGCTTACTACGAACCGCTGTCGCTGGCCATGGTGCGCACCGTGCTCGGCCAGCCACCGGTGACTCCGGTCATCAGCGCTGACGGCGCATCAACGAATTACAGCGGACTGGAATGGATCAAGACCGGACCTTTTGAAATTCCGGTCGACGATGTGGCGGCGGCGCTGGTGCCGTATCGGGGCGGCCGCGGCAGCTTCCGTTATTACTCGCTGGTCGACGTGCTGAACGAACGCGTGCCGTTCGAGGAGCTGAAAGGCAAGATCGCGCTGGTCGGTACCACGGCGCCGGGATTGCTCGATCTGCGGGCCACCCCGGTAGACCCGGTGTTTCCCGGCGTGGAAATCCATGCCAACCTGATCGGCGGCATACTCGACGGCAACATCAAGCAGCGGCCGCCCTATGTGGTGGGCGCCGAATTCGTGCTGCTGCTGCTGGCCGGAGTTGCACTGGCCTTGCTGCTGCCGCTGCTGACGCCATTCAAGTCCATGCTGGTTTCCGCGCTGGTGCTGCTTGCCGTCGTCGGTTCCAATCTGGCCGTATTCCATCTCGGCAACCTGGTGCTGCCACTGGCTTCCGGACTGCTGCTGATCCTGGTGCTGTTCACCTTCAACATGGCCTACGGTTTCCTGGTCGAAGCGAGGGGCACGCGGCTGATCACCGGATTGTTCGGGCAGTATGTGCCGCCGGAGCTGGTCGAGGAAATGGCGCGCAATCCGGAGCAGTTCAACATGGCTCCGCGCGCCGAAGACCTGTCGGTGCTGTTCTCCGATGTCCGCGGTTTTACCACGATCTCGGAGAGCCTCAGCCCCGAAGACCTGTCGGTATACATCAATGATTACCTGACGACGATGAGTCTCGTCATCCGCGAGGGCCACCGCGGCACCCTGGACAAGTACATCGGCGACGCGGTGATGGCGTTCTGGGGCGCGCCGGTCGCGGATCCGGACCATGCGCAGAACGCCGTGCAGGCAGCGCTCGACATGATGAAACAGTCGGCGGTGCTGAACAAAAAATTCAGCGAGAAGGGGTGGCCGCCGTTTGCCATCGGCATCGGTGTCAACTCCGGGACGATGCGCGTCGGAGACATGGGTTCGCAGATCCGCAAGGCCTACACCGTCATGGGTGACGCGGTGAACCTGGGGTCGCGGCTGGAGGGCATCACCAAGCAGTATGGCGCTGACATCATTATCGGCGAAGCCACCAAGGCCCGCATCAAGGGCGTGGTGCTGCGCGAAATTGACCTGGTCCAGGTCAAGGGCAAGGATGAGCCGGTGGCCATATTCGAACCGCTGGGCCTGGAAGGCGAAGTGGAGCAGGCCAGGCTTGATGAAATGGCGCTGTGGAACCAGGCGTTGCGTTATTACCGGGCCCAGGACTGGGACAAAGCTGAACTCCAGTTGATCAATCTCGTGAAAATCTCGGAGAGGCCGTACCTCTATGAAGTGTTTCTAGAACGTATCGCCGATTACCGTGCCCATCCGCCGGGTCCTGAATGGAACGGCGTGCACAAGTTCGAGACCAAGTGATGAGGCTGCGCATTCTGGGCTGCAGCGGCGGAATCGGCGGTGAGTTGCGTACCACGTCGATGCTGCTCGACGACGATGTGCTGATTGATGCCGGAACCGGGGTCGGCAACCTGTCGTTGCAGGAACTTGCGCGGATCGACCATATATTCCTCACCCATTCCCACATGGATCACGTGGCCTGCATCCCGTTCCTGCTGGATACGGTCGGCTTCCAGCGCGAACGCCCGGTAACCATACATGCAATCCGGGAGACGCTGGACATACTCAGCGCACACTTGTTCAACTGGAAACTGTGGCCGGATTTCCGGAAGATTCCGGACGAAAAGCAGCCGATCCTGCGTTATGCGCCGGTTCTGGTCGGTGAGCCGGTCAGCCTGTCGGGCGGTCGCACCATCACGCCGCTGCCGGCCAACCATGTGGTGCCTGCCGTGGGTTACCGGCTGGATTCCGGCGCCGCCAGCCTGGTGTTTACCGGGGACACCACCAGCCAGGACGAACTCTGGACTTTTATAAATAAAATCAATAACTTGAAATACCTTATCATCGAATCGGCATTATCCGATGCGGAACGCGAACTTGCGGTAATCTCCAAACATCTGTGCCCGTCACTGCTGGCCGGGGAACTTGCCAAACTGCGGCTGGATCCGGCCATTTATGTGACACACTTCAAACCGCGGGAAGCGGACCTTATCATGGCGCAGATTGAAGGCTTGGTGCCGCAGCGCGGGGCACGCATGCTTGAGCAGGATCAGGTGTTTGAGTTCTGAATCCGGCGCAGGGGTTGCGCCAGCAGGGCAGTAACGGAAACAGCGAGGTGATCATGAGCACCGTACTTCAGAGCAAACCGGTAGCCGCCGACAATCTGACTGAAAAGCTCAATTTTCAGCAGAAGCTGCAGGTCGTCACCAACAAGATTCATGCGACCAAGAACATCGACGAGATCATCCTCGAGCTGTCGCAGGAACTGTGCAACCTGTTCAATGCGGACCGCCTGACCATCTACCTCTCGAGCGAAGACAAGGGTTCGATCATTTCCAAGGTCAAGACCGGGCTTAATTCGTTCAAGGACATCAAGCTGCCGATCAACGAGCAGTCGATAGCCGGCTTTGTCGCGGCCAACAAGCGCATAGCCAACATTCGCGACGTTTATGACGACGCCGAACTCAAATCCTACAGCGCCCAGCTGAATTTCCTGAAAGCCGTGGATGCCAAAACCGGTTATCGCACCAAGCAGATGCTGGTGGCGCCGGTGCTCGAGGCCAAGACCAAGGACCTGATCGGCGTGGTCCAGATCATCAACAACAAGGCCGGACAGCCGTTCCCGCCGATGATGGAAGAGGGAGTAGCTTCGCTGGCCGAAACGCTGGCCATTGCCTTCCGCCAGCGCCAGGGCCTGATGATGCAGGTCCGCAGCAAGTACGACAGCCTGGTGACCAACGCCATCATTTCGAGCGAGGAGCTGGAACTCGCGCAGCGTTCCGCGCGGCGAAAGAACCTCGACGTGGAAATCGTGCTGACCGACGAATTCCAGGTCAAGATCCCGGCTTTGGGCGACGCCCTGGGCAGCTATTTCGGCGTACCCTACGAGCCTTTCAAGCAGGACCGCATCAAGTCGCCGGACCTGATGAAGAACATGAACCGCGAGTTCTGCCAGACCAACCAGTGGATCCCTCTGGAGGACTCCAAGGAAGGCATCATCGTCGTCACCACGGATCCGGAGCGGGTCAAGGCTTCGCGGATGGTCAGCAACGTCTATCCCAAGAGCAAGATCGTCTACCGAGTCACCACCAACAAGGAATTCGCCAGCACGCTCGACCAGATGTTCGGCGCCAATACCGGGCTGGAGGATTCCGGCAACATCGAAGACATGCTGGGCACCCTGGATGACGAGTCCGAGGCTGAAGGTGCAGGGGGCGATGATGTGGCCTCGGCCGCAGCCGACAACGAACTGGTCAAGCTGGTCAACAAGATCATCATCGATGCCTACCAGATGGGCGCATCGGACATACACATCGAACCCTATCCCGGCAAGGCGAAAACCGAAATCCGTTTCCGCCGCGACGGTTCGCTGCAACCGTACATCCAGGTCCCGGCCAGTTACCGCAGCGCGCTCGCTGCGCGGCTGAAGATCATGTGCGACCTGGACATCTCCGAGCGCCGCCGGCCGCAGGACGGCAAGATCAAGTTCAAGAAATTCGGGCCGCTGGACATCGAACTGCGGGTGGCCACCATACCGTCCGCCGGCGGCGTCGAAGACATCGTGATGCGGATACTGGCGGCCGGCGAGCCGATCCCGCTCGACAAGCTGGGGCTGACCAAATACAACAACGAGACGCTGAAGGAAGTCGTGTCCAAGCCCTACGGCCTGTTTTTCGTCTGCGGCCCGACCGGTTCCGGCAAAACGACGACGCTGCACTCGGTGCTCGGTTACCTGAACACATCCGACACCAAGATCTGGACCGCGGAGGATCCGGTCGAGATTACGCAGAAGGGCCTGCGCCAGGTGCAGATGAATCCCAAGGCGGGCATGACCTTCGCGGTGGCGATGAAAGCCTTCCTCCGCGCCGACCCGGACATCATCATGGTCGGCGAGATGCGCGACAAGGAAACCACCGGCACCGGCATTGAAGCTTCGCTGACGGGCCACTTGGTGTTCGCCACATTGCATACCAACAGCGCGCCGGAATCTATCATCCGCCTGCTCGACATGGGCATGGATCCGTTCAACTTTGCCGACGCGCTGCTCGGCATCCTGGCGCAGCGCCTGGCCAAACGACTGTGCGGCACCTGCAAGAAACCGCACGATGCCTCGCCCGAGGAAATACAGTCGCTGCTTACCGAATATGCGCTGGAGCTCAAGAACACGGCAACATGGAAAAAGGATCCCAAGGCCGCTGAAGCCAAGCTGCTGGAAGACTGGATCAAGAACTATGGCGGCGAAAAGGGCAAGCTGGTGATCCACGATCCGGTGGGCTGTGATGCCTGCGGCGGCAGCGGCTACAAGGGGCGGGTCGGCCTGCATGAACTGCTGGTCGGTACCGATGCCCTGAAAAAGAACATCCAGGAACATGCCCGCGTCGCCGAGATGGTGGCCACCGCGCTGGAGGACGGCATGCGCACCCTGAAGCAGGACGGCATCGAGAAGGTGCTGATGGGCATTACCGACATGAAGCAGGTGCGCGCGGTTTGTATCAAGTAGTCGTTGCGC
The DNA here is from genome assembly GCA_049433545.1 of Burkholderiales bacterium. Lineage (GTDB taxonomy): Bacteria > Pseudomonadota > Gammaproteobacteria > Burkholderiales > SG8-41. Next base: position 6,015 of record JBMTEY010000004.1, read on the forward strand.
CGCCGAGCCGCCGATGAACCGCATCGAGGCACTGCCGGCGCACGGGGAACTGTCGCACCGGCTGGGGGAACTGCTGCGCATTGGCGTCGCGCTGTCCAAGGAGCGCGACATCAACCGCCTGCTCGAGGCGATACTGGTTGCGGCGAAAACCATCACCAATGCCGACGGTGGCACCCTCTACCGCATGACCGATGACCGGGCGCTGCGCTTCGAGATCATGCGCAACGACACCCTGGGCATTGCCATGGGCGGCACCAGCGGCGTTGAAATCCCGTTTTATCCGGTCAACCTCTTCGACAAGGAAGGCAAGCCGATCAACAGCATGGTGGCGGCCTACGCCGTGCATCATGACCGTTCAGTGAACGTGGCTGACGCCTACACCGAGGCAGGTTTCGATTTTTCGGGCACCAAGAACTTCGACAAGAAGACCGGCTACCGCTCCACGTCCTTTCTGACGGTGCCGATGAAAAACCACGAGGATGAAATCATCGGCGTACTACAGCTGCTCAACGCCAAGGACCGAAAAACCGGGCAGGTGGTGGCATTTTCCGAGGACGACCAGCGCCTGGCCGAGTCGCTGGCATCGCAGGCTGCAATTGCGCTGACCAACCGGCTGCTGATCAATCACCTGGAAACCCTCTTCGAATCGTTCATCCAGATGATCAACGCCGCCATCGACGACAAATCACCTTATACCGGCGGGCACTGCGCACGAGTGCCGGCATTGACGATGATGCTGGCCGAAGCCGTGAACAACTGCAAGGCCGGCCCGCTCGGCGATTTCACGATGAACGATCGCGACCGCTATGAACTGAAGATCGCCGGACTGCTGCACGATTGCGGCAAGGTCACCACGCCGGTGCATGTCGTCGACAAGGCCACCAAGCTGCAGACCATCTATGACCGGATCGAGCTCGTGGATACCCGTTTCGAAGTCGTGAGACGCGATGCACAGCTGGCTCTGCTCACAGGCGGGGCGACGGCGCAGGCCACGGAGGCGCTGCTGCGCGAGATCGATGACGACAGGGCGTTCCTGCGCCGCGCCAATGTCGGCGGCGAGGCGATGCGCGAGGAGGACATCGCGCGGGTAAAGGCCATAGCCGCCAGATATCCCTGGCGCCGCCCCGACGGTAACGTCGGTCCATTCCTGTCGGAAAACGAGATCGAGAACCTGACCATACGCGCCGGCACTCTGACTGCGGACGAGCGCCAGATCATCAACCACCATATCGAGGTCACGATACAGATGCTGGAGTCACTGCCCTGGCCCCGGCACCTGAAGAATGTGCCGGAGTATGCAGGTGGTCACCACGAGCGCATGGATGGCAAGGGGTATCCCCGTGGCCTGACGCGCGAGCAGATGTCGGTGCAGGCGCGGTGCATGGGCATAGCCGACATTTTCGAGGCCCTGACCGCGCGGGACCGGCCCTACAAGAAGGGCAAGACCCTGACCGAATCGCTGACCATACTCGGCAAATTCAAGCTCAACGGCCATGTCGATCCCGACCTGTTTGACGTGTTCATGTGGGAAAAGGTCTACGAAAAGTACGCCAGGGAATTTCTGGATCCCGAGCAGATCGATGAAGTGGATGTTGCGGCGATTCCCGGCTACCGGCCTCGGCCGGATGGACCGGGGTTATGAAGCCTCGTCCTTCTTGGAGACGGCAACCACCAGTTTTTCGGTCACGGCCTCGACAAAACCGGCATCGTAGCCGCGCTCGGTCATCTCCCAGCGGAAGGTGTTGGCAAGCCGCGCTTTCTTGTATATGCCCAGCTTGTGTTCCTTGCGGAAAGCAGTGGCTTTTTCGAACAGCGCATCCACTTTCCGTTCCAGGTTTCTGAGGGATACGCCGGGGCTTCCGGGACCGACCGCACTTTCGGGCGGACGGAGTCTGAAAACCTCTGCGACGAGCATGCGGGCGAATTCGTCAACCTGTTTTCCGGATACCGACCCGAAGGGCCACATGAATTTGTCTCTCCCGATTGTCCGAATGGACGGACAGCCGATATAAAATGAAAAAATGGCAACCTAAAGCAACATGCTGCACTGGCGGCATCGTATCCTGCTGCAAAATTTCGATCAAGCCGCGCGCTGAAGCCAAGGCATGCTGAAAAACCTGATGACGCATCTGTTACGCGCGCCGGCGCATGCGTTGCAGGCGCGGCGCGAACGCAGGGTGTCGTCGGCGCTCGCGCCGGCAATTGCCGCCTTCAGCGAAAAGAATTACGCGCAAACCGTTGAACTCTGCAAAGAAGTACTCGCACGGGAACCACGCAGCGCGCGGGCGAACCTGCTCTGCGGACAAGCGCTGCTGGAACTGGATCGGCACGCGGATGCGGCACCGTACCTGGAGGCGGCTATCACCGCCGACCCCGATTCGGCCGAAGCGCATTCCGACCATTCGATAAGCCTGTTCAGGAGCGGCGATCATGTGGCTGCAGAAGCCGCGTGCCGGCGGGCGGTGTTGCTGCGACCGTGGGAGATTCGATACCGGCTGCGCCTGGTGGAATTCTTGGAGGCAACCGGGCGGGTTCAGGACGCCCTGGCCGAACTTTCCATGGCGCTGGAATGTGCGCCCGAGCGGCTGGACCTGCTGGCGAAACTGTCCGATGGCCTGCGGCGGCTGGGTCTGTATGCGGAGATGCTGCGCCTTGCAGAACGGGCGATGCTGGAGAACGGCGAGAATTTTGAAACCCAGCTTGCGCTGGCGGTTGCCCGTTTTCACACGACCGACATCCATGGCGCCATTGAGGCCGCGCGGAAAGCCATCGGGTTTTCGGCCGACAGGCCCGAAGCCCACATGGTTCTGGGCTCCTCGCTGTTTGAACTGGGCAAGGTCGACGAAGCGCTGGCTTCGTACCGGCGCGCGCTCAAGGTCCGTCCCGACCTGCCTGACGCCCTGTATCACATCGGACTGGTGCATCTGCGGCAGGGCCGGTTTCGCGAGGGCTGGCAGGGATTCGAGCACCGGTTCGGCCTCGAGCAGAACAAAACCATGCGGCCGTGCAGCCCGCGCTGGAACGGCACGTCCCTGCGCGGACGCACCCTGCTGGTGATGCGGGAACAGGGACTGGGCGATGAAATCATGTATGCATCCTGCTACCCGCAGATCATCAGGGATGCCCGCCTATGCCTGATCGAATGTGAACCGCGGCTGGAGCGCCTGTTTGCGCGATCGTTTCCGCAGGCCAGGTTTTTCCCGCTCGCGGATCTGCGCACGGATGAAATGACCGATCCCGGAGTTGAAGTCGATGTCCGCAGCTATGCTGCAAGCCTGCCCCGTTACCTGCGCAATTCTCTGCGTGATTTTCCGGAGCATCAGGGGTATCTGCGGGCCGATCCCGTACGTATCGCCTTTTGGCGCGGGCGTCTTGCCGGGCTGGGTGGCGGACTCAAGGTCGGCATTTCGTGGCGTGGCGGAACGGTGCACAGTTTCACCGGCAAACGTACGCTGCCGCTGTCTGCGTTGTTGCCGGCACTGTCAGTGCCCGGCGTGCACTGGATCAATTTGCAGTACGGCCGGCGTGCGGACGAGATCACCGCATTTCACGGCACCCAGGGCATCCCGATTGCGGACTGGCCCGAGGCGGTGGACGGAGACTATGACGAAACCGCGGCACTGGTCAGCGCACTGGATCTGGTGATCAGCGTTTGTACTTCCGTCGTGCATCTGGCCGGTGCGCTGGGCAAGCCGGTTTGGGTCATGGCGCCCTACGTACCTGAATGGCGTTATGGGCTTCATGGAGAAACCCTGCCTTGGTATCCGTCCGCCTGTATGTACCGTCAAACAGTGCCTGGTTCCTGGAATCCGGTGATCGCCAGTGTTGAAAAGGCATTGAGGGAAAGGGTGGCTGCATCCCGGGGGTGACAGAAAATGTCACAACCTGCCCCAATAATTGCAGGGCATCCCGATCCTCCCACATCGTGGAGCCCATGGGGCCGGAGAGGGGTTCAATGAAGTGTGACGGAAGTCTCCATTCCTTCAGGAATTACGCCATTTATAAGATAAATATCAAATAAAATCAATAAGTTATATTTAATTTAAGCTTGCCCCAGATTTATCACTGCAGAGTGGCACGGCCCTTGCGAAATAGCCGGCGGCGGGCGCATTTCAGCTTGTCGTTTCATCAACTTTTGGAGCACCAAACCATGAAGAACATGCAAAAAGGTTTTACGCTGATCGAACTGATGATCGTCGTGGCGATCATTGGCATTCTGGCAGCGATCGCAATTCCGCAGTATCAGGACTACGTCACGCGCGCCAAGTGGCAGGATGCCTATGCCTCCATGGCCTCGACCCGCACGGCGACGGCTGAGTGCCTGCAGAACAACTCGGGTGCGGCGACTGCCTGCAACACCGACAGCGCGATCAATACCACCATGCCGACCACGGCATCCGGCGGCACTGTCGCGATCACCCGCGGCACATTCACCGACGGCGCCGGCGGCATCGGCAGCACGATGGTGTTCCGGCTGGCGGGCAATGCCTCGATGGGCAGCTGCACGGTGACCATCACCGGCACGACCGCAGCCGCCAACGTGACCTGGAGCTACGTCAACAGCGGCACCAACTGCGGCAAATCGAAAACCGGCGTGGGCACCTGATCCATTGCTGCTGAAATCGAAAAGACCCGGTTCGCCGGGGCTTTTTTTGTGATTTTTTTCTCAGTTTACAGCTACCGCAAATCCGGACTTGAGTTTGGGTCGGGCGTACGGCAGCGTTATGGCACGATCTTTGCAAACACTTAATCCGCAGGCTTTAGCCGGCCTGCCTATCTGTCAACCTTTGGGAGTTTCAGTCATGAGAAACATGCAAAGAGGTTTTACGCTGATCGAACTGATGATCGTCGTGGCGATCATTGGCATTCTGGCAGCGATCGCAATTCCGCAGTATCAGGACTACGTCACGCGCGCCAAGTGGCAGGATGCCTATGCCTCCATGGCCTCGACCCGCACGGCGACGGCTGAGTGCCTGCAGAACAACTCGGGTGCGGCGACTGCCTGCAACACCGACAGCGCGATCAATACCACCATGCCGACCACGGCATCCGGCGGCACTGTCGCGATCACCCGCGGCACATTCACCGACGGCGCCGGCGGCATCGGCAGCACGATGGTGTTCCGGCTGGCGGGCAATGCCTCGATGGGCAGCTGCACGGTGACCATCACCGGCACGACCGCAGCCGCCAACGTGACCTGGAGCTACGTCAACAGCGGCACCAACTGCGGCAAATCGAAAACCGGCGTGGGCACCTGATCCACTGCGGTTGTTATGGAAAAGCCCCGGTTCGCCGGGGCTTTTTTTCGTACTTATGCTGCTCATGAATGGGGCCGGAGCAAAGTCGTGTTGGCAATACCGGCTGATTCTGCAACCATCGGCTAATGGCAAATTCAGGCGGGCGCATGTTTCTCAAAGATTGGTGCAAAGCGTTTGCACTGGCCAATCCGCTGTCCTGGCTGTTGTTGGCCGTCGCCACCTATGTTTTTCTCGCGCCGAATGTCGATTTCGCCCCGGAATTGACCTGGCACGACGGCCAGCGCCTGGGACAGCTCGCGCTGCTCGGCATGGTTACGTTCCTGGTGCTGGCGATCCCCAGTGTATCCGGGCAGGCGCTGGCCGCATGGCAGGACCTGTCGGGTATCGTTCGCTGGGCACTGACCTGTACATTTGGACTGGGAGCGTTGTCCAGCCTGCTCGCTCCTCTGCCGCAGTGGGCATTCCTTGAATGGGGGATGTCGCTGCTGCTGACGGTGCTCGCGCTGGGTATCGTGGCGGGCCGCCGGGAACTGGGAGAAAAAGCTGATACGGTGCTGCTGCTGCTGTTGTATGCAACGGCAATGGCCTATGCCGTGAAGACCGTGGCAGTATATGTGTCGATGCTGCTGGTGGGACCCGATTACGGGCTCGGTTTTGATGTGCGCGAGCTGTATACCGGCTTCTCGAACATCCGGTTCTTCGGACACGTGCAGACCATGTTGCTACCTTTCCTGGTGCTGCCCGTGATGTGGTGGGGTGTCACGCGCGCGAGGCGGGTCATGCTCTGGAGCATACCCGCGGTCTGGTGGATGCTGGTGATCGGATCCGGAACCCGCGGCACCTGGATCGCATTGCTGATCGGCAGCGTCGCCGCGTATTTTTTTGGTGGTCAATCAGGACGCTGCTGGTTTAGGTGGCAATTCAATGGAATGATTTTCGGGGCGGCAGCTTATGTGCTGTTCATACTGCTGGTGCCCGAGCTGCTGTCGCGCCCGACTTCATTCCTGCATCGCGCTGACGACATCATCTCGCTGTCCACCCGGGAATTGCTGTGGGCGGCATCAATCGATTTCAGTCTCGGGCACCCCTGGCTGGGCGTCGGCCCCATGCACTTTTCAAATGTCTGGAATCCGGTGGCGGCACACCCGCACAATGCGGTGCTGCAATGGATGGCGGAGTGGGGGGTGCTTCCGGCCCTGCTGTTGACGCTAGTGTTTGCCATCGCGGGACTGTCGTGGGCGTTGCGGGTGCGGGCGGTTACGACTGTCCGACTGGAAACGCGGCTTTCGATGATGGCGGTTGCTTTGCTGGTGGCGTTGACCGGTGCAGCGGCACAGTCCATGGTCGATGGCGTTATCGTCATGCCCGTGAGCCAGACGCTGCTAGCGGTGTTCTGCGGCTGGGCCATGGGTCATTATCTCGGGGAGCGGGCCACGCCTGTCGTGCACGGATGGAAGAAGCGACTGGTTGCCGCAGTGATCGTGCTATTTGCCGCTGGTGCTGTGGTTAACGGTGTCGCGCCGGATATCCTGCACATAGCACAGCGCGAAAAAGTCTATTTCGAGTCACGCCCGCCCGGAGAAATCCTGCTGCCGCGGTTCTGGGCGCAGGGCTGGATATACAAGTAATCGCGGTTTTGCGGTGCCTATTACTGCGCCAGTCCAGGATTGCCGTCGACGCCGATGATCCGTGGCCGGTTGAGCGTCGGCGGCTTGATGGTTTTTTTGGTGCGCAGGTAACGCGTGACCACTTCCCAGACGGGTTCTCCACTGGCGCCTTCGGCCACCGGCGCCCAGCTGGCGAGTTTGTAGGTTTTTCCGGATTCCACGGGTTTTCCTTTAAGTCGCATGTTACTGATGCGCGCGCCGATTTTCTGCGTTGGATCGCAGGCGTACTGCAGTCCGCCGACACGCACCATGTCGCCGCCCTGCTGGTAATACGGATCGGGATTGAACAGGTTGTCGCAAATGTCCTCAAGCAGGTTTTTCAGGTTCGCACCGGTGATGTTGCTGGTGGTGACATGCGGGTAGGTGATGGCGGTCATGCTCATCACGTCTTCCAGCGTGATGGGTGCTCCCGGCAGGATGGAAGTTCCCCAGCGGAAACCCGGCGAGAAGGCGATTTCGCTGTCCTTGGCCTCGAGAAGTGCGTCGAGGATCAACTGGTCAAAGCTGCCGTTGAAATTGCCGCGGCGGTAGAGCAGACCTTCGCTGACGGCCAGAGTTTCCCCGAGCTTTTTTTCGTACGGCGCTCGGTGTTTGCGTATCAGCGCCGTCATGTCCGGATCGGCATCGAGCAGGTTGGCGAACACCGGCAGCAGGCGGTAGTGCACCGACTTGACCGAGTTGCCGCGTACATCAAGTTCGAGCACGCCGAGGAACTTTCCATTGGAGCCGGCATTGGTGACCATGGTGGTTCCGCCGCGGTTTTTCACGGGAACCGGGTGCGGTACGGCGTCGTGCGTATGGCCACCCAATATGGCGTCTATGCCGGTCACGCGTGACGCCAGCTTCAGGTCGGTGTCCATGCCGTTGTGCGACAGCAGGACCACCGCCTTGGCGCCCTTTTTGCGGACCTCATCGACCGTGCGCTGCAGGCGTTCTTCCTGGATGCCGAAAGTCCAGTCTGCAACCATGTGCCGTGGATTGGCGATGGGCGTGTAGGGAAAGGCCTGGCCGATGATGGCCACGGTTGCGCCGTTGATCTCGCGCAGCGTGTAACTCTTGAATACCGGATCGTCAAAATCGGCGGTGCGGATGTTCTGTGCGAGGAATTCGACCTGTCCCTTGAAGTCGCCGGCCACGACTTCCTGCACCCGTTTCGCCCCGTAGGTGAACTCCCAGTGCCCGGTCATGATGTCGACCCCCAGCAGTTTCGAGGCGTCGATCATGTCCTGGGCGCGGGTCCACAGCGCGGTGGCGGAGCCCTGCCAGTTGTCGCCGCCGTCGAGCAGCAGCGCGCCGGGACGCTGGGCACGGACCTGTTTTAGCAGTGTCGCGAAGTGGGCGAATCCGCCGACCTTGCCGAAGGTGCGCGCCGCAGCGGTGTAGTCGAGGTGGGTAAAGGCGTACGCTTCGCGGGTTCCGGGCTTGATGCCGAAATGTTTCAGCAGTGCTTCACCGACGAGGTGCGGCGGCCTGCCGCGGGCGGCGGCGATGCCGATGTTGACGTCCGGCTCGCGGAAGTAGACCGGCATCAGCTGCGCGTGGCAATCGGTGAAATGCATCAGTGTGACGTTGCCCCGCGCTTTGCCCAGATCGTAGAGAGTGCCGCTGCGGGACGCGGCGAACGCCTTGCCGGCTGTCAGCGGCAGGCCTTGGGCGGCAGCTACGGCAACGATTTGCAGAAATTCCCGGCGATTCAGGTTCATGGGCGCAGATTCCGAAAAAAGAGGCTTGGTCGCCCAAGCCTCTCCTGGCAGTGATGGCGGTCGTTACTTGTTGATCGGCGATTGCGGGTCGATCAGGTAGGCGACCATGTGGGCGATCTGCTCCGGCGTCAGGTGGCCGGTGGCGCCGAGCCGGGGCATGTTCGAGCAGGGATATACGATCCACGCGTTGTAGATTTTTTCATAGGTGTATTTTGCGATGGCCTCCGAATTGCCGCGTTGTTTGCCGTAGCCGGTCAGGGCAGGGCCGACGTTGCCGACGTTGATCTCCCCCGGTGCCAGCGCATGGCAGTTCTGGCACAGGGCGCCGTTTTCCTTGCGTTTTTCGACCTTGCCGTTGCGGATGCGGTCACCGGCGCCGTTGTGCGCCAGTTGGTCACCGGTTTTCCAGTTGCCAACCAGCTTGCCCGAAGCGGGGTACTTGATCGAGGCGCGCGCGAGCTTGATCACCTCGGCCGCTTCGCTCTGGGTCAGCTTGGCGTCGCCGATCTTGCTGCAGATCTGCTGCGAGCGGTCCTGGTCCAGGCGTTTTTTGTGTGCTGGCGAATAGCTGAAGGCGTCATACACCATTTTTTCCGCGATCTGGCGCGTGGTCGCCTCGTCGGGGTAACTGGCGCATCCGGCAACCGCAAGGCCGGCCACTGCGAATACAGACCACTTGATCCATGTAGTTTTCATGTTGTCCCCCTTAACGTTTGAACCCGGGCACCTGCATTACTGCATCGTTGCCCTGGTGGTTGAGGTACATGGTCAAAGCGATCGCGTAATCCGTGCCGTACTTGAGGTCGGGCAGGCGCATCTGCCACACGCAGTCGTTGAGCCGCCATTGCATGGTGCGCACGACGTAATGCGCGCCGCGATAGGCCGGCCAGGTCGACGCAACTTCCTGCGCGCCGGCCTTGCTGGTCATGTGCACCAGGTCCTGCAGGCGGATGCGCTTGCCCGCTTCGCCATGGCACTGCACGCAGCCGAAGTCGGTCTGACCGCTGCGGCGGAAGAACAGGTATTCGCCGGCCTTGTAGCTGTCATATTCCTTCTGGTGGCTCAGCGACACGTTGACTTTCATGCCGTTCGATTTCGAGGTGACGAACAGGGCGAGTGACTCGATGTCCGATCCACGGCTGCGCGGGCGGCTGATCGCGGACTTGACCAGCGTATTGCGGTCTAATCCCTGCAGGGTGGTCATGCAGGTGATCAGGCGCGACTCGAGATCCTCGACGCGGTCGGTGTCGGGGAAGTACCTCGGCAGGCGGGCGGCTGCGCCTTCCAGTTTGCCCGGGCCCATGCCGAAATCGCATTGTTCAAGCGAGGCGTTTTTCGGGCCGCGTTTCTTGTAGAAAAGTTCCTTGCCCTGGTCGATCCACAGTTCACCGGGATTGTCCTCGACCAGCATCTTGCGGCCGACGGACAGGTCGCCTTGCGCCAGCGCCGGAGTTGCCAGCGTCAGACACAGGGCGGCGCATGCGGTAAAGCTGATGCCGCGCACTTTCGCCATGATCTCCTCCTTCTTTATTGGTATGGAATGATGCGGTTGCTTCAGGATCCCGCAGCGACCGCAACTTCGTCGGTGCGTTTGTCGCCCTTGTTGTCGGTCCAGGTGACGCTGATCTTGTCACCGGCCTTGGCGCCCTTGATGCGCAGCCCGAGGAAGGGATCCCGCGATATGGCCTGACTCCACTGCGCATCGAGCACGGTTTTTCCGTTGTGCTGCACGACCACGCTCTGGATGAAGTGCAGCGGCACCACGCCCGAGGCGGTCTTGCGCGTCCCGGTTTCCATCGGATGCCGCATCAGGATGCGCACGTCCGCAGTGTCGCCCTGCAGGGTGGCGCGGATTTTCATCGGTTCAGCCATTTTTTATCTCCTCACGTTTTCTGTGTATTTGCAGGCATTAAACCGATCAACCGCAGCCGCCGACGGTAACTTTAACTTCCTTGACGGCGGTGTAGAACTTGCCGTCGGCCTTGACGATCGCACGCACGTTTGAGGTCTGGCCCATTTTGACCCGCGTTGAAACATAACCCTCGCCACCCGCGCTGATGTCGAAGCTTGCCGCCAGCGGGAAGGGATTCTTCTCGGCGATGATCGAAATGCTCTGGGTGTTGGGGATTTTGCTGGTGACCGCCACCGGCACGATGGCGCCGTTTTCTGCGATATCGGGTGCGGTGATGGTGATGTCCTTGCTGTCGATCAGCCCCGAAGCGCCGAGATTCTTCAGGGTGTCGGCAACAGCCTTTGATTCAAAGGCGGACTTGTTCCATGTCGCCGCCCAGGCGGATCCGGTTTTCAGCAGGCCTGCAGCCAAGGCTGCCGCCAGTGCGCCGGCGCCACCCGACAGTTTCAGGAAATTGCGGCGTAGTGGTCTCATGTGCTGTCCTCCAGTTGGAATGATTGCGACGCGACAATGGCCGGTGAGCGGCTTCTTGGGGTCGCGGTGAATATTAGCCAAGGCTAAATTTTTCCAAATCCTAGCTAACCCGGCCGGGCTTGTCCACCGGAAGCGGGCGCCATTTGTGCGGCAAATCCGCTCATTGGTCGTGCTTATGGTGCTGGACATCGCGCAGCGCGTTCAGCGCCGCCGCTTCTTTTTCCAGTGCCCCGACTTGCCGCCGGATTTTTCTTCAAGTCCCAGCGACTCGATGCACATGCCGCGATCAACGGCCTTGCACATGTCATAGATGGTAAGCAATGCGACGCTGGCTGCGGTCAGCGCTTCCATTTCCACCCCCGTGCGGCCGACGGTTTCGGCAGTGGCGATGCAGCGGACCGCTTTTTTGCGGCGGTCGATGACAAATTCCACCTGTACCCGGGTCAGCGCCAGTGGATGACACAGCGGAATCAGGGTTGAGGTCTGCTTGGCGGCCTGGATGCCGGCGACGCGGGCTATGCCCAGCACGTCGCCTTTCCTTGAGTCTCCGGCGATGATGTGGCGCAGCGTCGTGGCCTGCATCACGATGCTGCCTTCCGCGCGCGCCAGGCGCCGGGTTTCTGCCTTGTCCGCGACATCGACCATCCAGGCCTGTCCGTGCCGGTCAAAGTGCGTCAAAGCGTCTGTAACAGTTTGTTTTCTCATTAGGAACTCCTGGCGGGCAGAATTATCATAGCACCATGTTTCAACGTCTGATCCTGCTGTGCCTGCTGCTCTGCGCGCCCTGGGCCGCGGCACAGCGCCTGCCCGAGCTGGGCGACACTTCCGCGGCGGCGATTTCGCCCGGAGACGAACGCCGCCTCGGTGAAAACATCATGCGCGAGATCCGTCGCGATCCGGCGTATCTCGACGACCCCGAGGTCGCTGATTACGTCGACAAGCTGGGCAACCGGCTGGTAGCGCACAGTGATTCGGCCCGGCAGAAGTTCGAATTTTTTGCGGTGCGTGATCCGCAGATCAACGCGTTTGCATTGCCGGGCGGGTTTATCGGAGTGCATACCGGACTGATACTGGCGGCACAGAGCGAGTCGGAGATTGCGGGGGTCCTGGCGCACGAAGTGGCCCATGTTACGCAGCGCCATATCGCGCGCATGCTCGACCAGCAGAGCCAGAGCCAGGTGCTGTCCATTGCCGCTCTGGCCCTGGCCATACTCGCGGCGCGTTCCGATTCCCAGGTGGGCGAGGCGGCAATGGCCTTCGGCCAGGCCAGCGTGATCCAGAGCCAGCTCAATTTCACCCGGGAAAATGAACGCGAGGCGGATCGTGTCGGCCTGCAGATGCTGGACGGGGCCGGGTTTGATCCGCGCGGCATGGCCGGATTTTTCGAGCGCCTGCAGCGCGCGACGCGCCTCTACGAGGGGGGGGCTCCTTCGTACCTGCGCACGCATCCGCTGACCTTCGAGCGCATCGGCGACATCCAGAACCGGATCGAACAGAAACCCTATCGTCAGGTCGCGGACAGCCTGGATTTCCATCTGATCCGCGCAAAGCTGCGGGCTGAAAGCGGCACCGCGAGCGATGCCGTGGCATTTTTCGAGAACAGCCTGCAGGAGCGCAAATTCCTGTCTGAGGCTGCGAGCCGTTACGGCTTGGTGGCCAGCCTGATCCGCGCCCGGGATTTCGGGCGGGCGCGCAGGGAAATCCCCGCCCTCGTGAAGACGGAGAGTCCGATCATCGCCACGCTGGAGTGCCGGCTGGCCGATGCCGCGGGCGAGACCGACAGGGCGCTGGACTGTTATCAGCGTGCGCGCCGCGTCCATCCTGGATATCGCGCGCTGTTCGATGGACACGTCGCCCAGCTGGTGCAGTCACGGCGTGCGACCGAGGCGCTGCAGCTGATCGATACACGTCTGCGCTCGGAGCCGAATGACCCCCGGCTCTACCGGCAGCAGGCCAAGGCCCATGCTGCGCTAGGCAACCGTCTCCAGCAGCATCGTGCGCAGGGCGAGGCCTACGTCAGAACCGGCGAACTCGGTGCGGCGATGGAGCAGATGCAGTTCGCCCTGAAAACCGGCGAGGGCGATTTCTACCAGCTGTCGGCCATCGAGGCACGGCTTCGCGAATTGCGCCGGCTGCAGGCCGAACAGAACCGCAAGCGCTGAAACTGTTATCGGCGGATCAGGCGCTGTGCCTTTCTGCTGGTGTCCGGCACAGCCATCATAGAAATACGCTTAATATCATATACTTAATTGCAAATCCCGCAGGGCGGATGTGCGCTCCAGGCGGGCTTTCGTCACTTACCGGAACCGCCGTTAATGATACTTTTGCAATATGAGCGACGACGTCGGCACCGCTACGATTCCGCAACCACCCGAGACGCGGAAAATCGGCAAGTACGAAATCATCAAGGAACTGGGCCGCGGCGCGACCAGCGTGGTCTACAAGGCCTACGATCCGTTCCAGGATCGCGTGGTCGCGATCAAGGTGGTTTTTCCGGAAGCCCTGGGCGACGCCGAACACGGCAGGCGTTATCGCAAGGTGTTCGTGACCGAGGCCTCGCTGGCGGGAAAACTTGCGCATCCGCATATCGTCGCGATCTACGATGCCGTCGCCGACGACGAAGCGAGTTACATCGTCATGGAATACGTCGATGGCACGACGCTGGAGCAATACTCGCGCGTCGACAACCTGCTGCCGATGACGCGGGTGCTGGAAATCATCTACAAATGCGCGCGGGCGCTGGATTATGCCGCCCGCGAAGGCGTGATCCATCGCGACATCAAGCCGGCCAACATCCTGCTTTCCGGCGAAGCCGACATCAAGATTTCGGATTTCGGGGCTGCGCTGAATGCCGCCAGCGATTCCACGCAGATCACCGGCATAGGGTCGCCGGCCTACATGTCACCGGAACAGGTCAGGGAACAGTCGCTGACCTACCAGACGGACATATTTTCCCTGGGCGTGGTGTTCTACCAGCTGTTGACTGGACGGCTGCCGTTCATCGGCACCAACAATTACAGCATCATCTACCAGATCATCAATGCCGAGCCCGCGCCGCCCAGCCGTTTCCGCGCCGATGTTCCGCCGCAGGTCGACGCCATCGTGCTGCACATGCTCAAGAAAAACACCGCGGACCGTTACCTTACCTGGAGCGACCTTGCCGGCGACCTGGTAGATGCATTGGGCGGCTCGCGTGCGAAAGTGCGCGACGGCATGCCCGAGGCGGAAAAATTCGACACCCTGCGCAAGCTGAATTTTTTCCGGTCCTTCGGCGATGTTGAGCTGTGGGAGGTGCTGAGGCTGGCGAAGTGGCACCGCCTGCCGGCCGGATCGGTGTTGATCCAGGAAGGCGACATCGGTTCCTCGTTCTACGTATTGGCGGAGGGCGAAGTCGAGGTGCGCAAGCAGGGGCGGTTGTTGAACACCCTCGGAGCCGGAGAATGTTTCGGCGAGATGGCTTATCTCGGCAAGCAGAAATTCCAGCGCTCGGCCAGCGTGGCGGCGACCACGGAAATCGTGGCCGTCGAAATCCGTGCCGAAACCCTGCCCCAGGCATCGAAACTGTGCCGCCATCATTTCAACGGCGCATTCCTGGAGTTGCTGGTGGATCGCCTGGCCACGGCCAATCTGCGCCTGTCGCAACTGCTGACGGAGCGGAATATCAGCGTTTTCTGATGGGCCGGGGCATCCGATCGCGGGACCGCCGCCGTTTTTACGGCCAATCCGGCAAATTGCCCGTTACTGAACCGCAATGCTGCATGACATCAGAGACGGATTGCCGCTGCTGCCGGACCAATACCGGCAGGGGTTGTGCTAACATGCAGAACCACTATGCAATACCGGTGGACAGGGCAAGAATCGCAGGGTTGCGGCAACAGAACATTCATAAGGAGCTCTCGCAATGAACTTCAAATCCCAAATTCAGGCGTTCCGGAAACAGCGCGGCCAGGGCATGACGGAATACATCATCATCGTCGCCCTGATCGCCATTGCGGCCATTGGTGTCTACAGCTTCTTCGGGCAGACCGTCCGCCAGCAGACCGCCGGCATGGCGCAGGAACTGTCGGGCAAAAAAGCCACCAACGAGATCAAGGGCGCGCAGACCGCCTCCAAGGATGCCTCCACCGATGCTGGCAAGAAAAAAGGTATGGGTGACTATTCGAACACGGTGAGCAAGTAAGCGACTGCAGTTCTTCGGGCAGTTCCGCGCATGTTCGGACCTCTTCCCCGGAGGGGGCGGTGTTTTGCATTGCGGTCGCGCCAGCGCGGCCAGGCGCTTGCGTTCATCGGCGTGACATCCGTGCTGGTGCTGCTGGGCCTGTTGTTGCTCTACAACGTGGCCCAGCTCACCACGCAGAAAATGAAATTGCAGAATACCGCGGATGCCGCCGCGTACAGCGGCGCGCTGACCGAGGCGCGTGACTACAATTTCACCGCCTATGCCAACCGGGCGATGATCGCCAACCAGGTGGCGGTGGCGCAGATCGTCGGCCTGCGTTCCTGGGCGCGCAACCTCGACAGCGTCTACAAGTCCGGCCCGTTCAACTGGGTGCCGCAGACCTTCGCCAGCCTTTCGTCGCTGGGTTCGATGTGGACCACCGTCTGGAATGTGGCGAAAAGCGCGGCCGGCGGCATCGAGTCGGTGATGAATGCTGTCGCGGGCCCGCTGGTCAAGGTGCTCGACCTGCTGATCGACGCGCTTTACTACGGATCCAGTGCGTACCACATCGCGATGATCCTGACCGTGCCCGAAACCATAGTCGAGGTCATCGACAAGAACGACCCTGATGCATCGCTGAGCCCTTCGATCACCCAAGTCGGGTTCGCCGCCAAACACGCGCTGGATGTCTACAATTTCACCAGCGATTACGATCCGACCAAGAGCGGCAACGATGACAGCAAGTCGGGGGCCAGCAAAGACCGGCAGGCCAATGTCATCTTTAATTCGCAGGACGGCTTCTACAATTTTCGCAGCTACCCGTGGCCGTTGCCGATCCTGATCGATCCCACCAAGGCGATTCCCGGCAACTTCGGCACGATGTTCATGATCATGTACCACAGCGGCGGCACCGAGCTGAAGAACAAGTCCGGCACTTACCAGAAAAGCTGGACCGGCGCCGATGCCACCGGCCTGTTCACGATCCTGATGGTGTGGATATTTGTGCCGTTTCCGGTGCCGATCCCGATCCCGATCCCCACGCCGCAGGGTTATGGCGCCGCACTCGTGGGCAAGGCCAACGATCTGCAACCGGCGAGCGGAAACTTCAACCACAATTTTGCCCAGGCCTACGGTTCTACCTTCGTCAACCCGCTGACCATGGTTCCGGGCTGGATCAATGTCGGTGCCGGAACCGGCGCCACGCTGGACAACAACGGCGGGCTGAAAAAATACTGGGACGTCACCGATCGTGACCAGGCCAGCGCGACGGCACACCAGAACCTGAACGGCCCCGAACTGCTGATCGAAGTCGAAAAACCGATGAGCAAGATCGCCATCAGCAGCTCTCCCGGCATGAACATCGGCGGCG
The DNA here is from genome assembly GCA_049433545.1 of Burkholderiales bacterium. GTDB lineage: Bacteria > Pseudomonadota > Gammaproteobacteria > Burkholderiales > SG8-41. The sequence continues at coordinate 22,557 of JBMTEY010000004.1, forward strand.
GCGATTCCGGGCAGTTGTGGCTGGCCGATGGTACCCAGGACAACAAGATCAAGGCGCTGTCCAAGGCGCAGTCCTATTTTGCGCGGCCCGGCAAACTGTTTCCGCGCGGCGACGGCAAAACCGAATACGGCAGCCTCTACAGCCCGTACTGGCAGGCCAGGCTGCTGCCCAACAACCTGCTCGAACAGGGAGCGTCAATGCTGACGCAGAGCTGGCCATGACAGCGCGGTTTGCACTCGACCCAAGGCAGCGCGGCCAGGCAATGACCGAATTCATAGTCGGCGCAGTGCTGTTCCTGGTGCCGCTGTTCATGATCATCCCCCTGCTCGGGAAATATGCCGACATGAAGGCCTCGGCGATCCAGGCGGCGCGTTACAACGCCTGGGAGCGCACCGTCTGGTACGGCCAGACTTCGTCGAGCACCGGCGACTGGCAGGCCAATGACAAGAGCGAATCGACGATCAGGACGGAAATGGCCGGCAAGTTCCTGACCAGCGCGCTGTGGCATGATCGCGCCGGCACCGCGATGCTGGGCGGCTCCGCCAATTCCATCGTTAACGAGGATGCCCCGGGAACGGCCAATACGATACTCGGCTTCGCGGTATCTGTAGCCAATGCCATCGGTCCGTTTTCCCTGGAAATGAAGGGCCTGTATGCCGGCACCGCCACCATCAACATCGCCAATACGGCACCGGTGATCAGCGAGGTGCTGGGCAACGGCGCGGGGGCCGATCCGGCGCGGCTCAACCTGTCGATTACAGACAAGAACGTGATCCTGGCCAACGGCTGGGGCGCCAACGGTCCGGACCATGTCAAAAAGCAGGTGCAGGGTCTGACGCCCACCTCCATCCTCAGCAATCCGGTGCTGGATGCGGTGCGCTGGATACTGGTGCCGTTCACCCCGGAGCTGGTGCCCACGGTGCTGGAGCTGGGCAAGATCGAGGTCGACCAGGTACCTCCGGACAGGCTGAATTGAGCGATGGATTGCGACAAGCGAAAATTTCCGGGAATGCGGCTGTTCATGGCTGATCGCGCGCATACGCTGATGAGCGGCGGGCTGGTTGCCATGCTGGCATTCGCCGCTTTTACCGCGCAGGCGCAGGACAAGCCGGTGCAATGCCCTGAATTTCCGGTTCCCCATGTCGGACAGACGCTGTGGGTCGCGGAAAACATGCGCATGAACGGCATCCCCATGCAGATCAAGGAACTGACCACGGATCAGACGCCGCAGCAGGTGCTGGCGTTTTACCGGCGGCGCTGGGCGGATGCCCCGCCGTACTACCACGAATACGAGGTGAGCGGCATGCCGGCGATCGCGACGCTGCGCGGCGGCTGCTTCTACACCGTGCAGGTCCGGCCCAGCGGGCGCGGCGCAAAGGCGCTGCTGGGCATCAGCACCAAGCCCGACGGCGGGCCGCAGAAAATACCGGGTGCCGGTTTTCCCAACATGGCCGGCAGCCAGATCATGAACGACGTCGATCATTTCGACGCCGGGAAAACCGGGCGCACCATCCTGCTGACCAACCGTTATCCGCCCGATGCCAACCTGAATTTTTACCGGCGCACTCTGGCTGACGAAGGCTGGAGCACGGTGATAGACCGGACGGTCAGCGGATCGAAGGGAATTTCGCACGTTCTGGTGATGAAACGGGGTTATCATGAGGCCAATGTGACGATTTCACCGGGGCAGGGGGGAACCAACGTGCTCGCGACTTTGGTGGACAGGCCATGAAAAAAACAGACCAGGCGCGGCACGATGTCGCAGGGACGGGTGGTGTACTTTCCCGCAGACGGCAACTTGGCCAGGCCAGCGTCGAATACACGATGGTGGTGATGCTGGTCGTTCTGGTATTGATCAGCTACGAAGATGACTCCGGGGTGGTGCATTCCGCCGTCGGTGACGTGGCACAGGCGCTGAAGGATTTTTTCGGTGCCTACTCCTGGGCCATCTCGTTTTCCAGCAACATAACCCCGCTCTGAAGAAACCCGGCACATGGCTCTGAGACTCGATCGCATCAATCGTACCTGGCTCATGCTGTTCGTCGCCATCGTCATGGCGCTGGCGGCGGCATGGCTCACCAAAAAATACCTGGAAGTCCGCGAGCAGCGGATGCAGGAAGAGCTGGCCAGCAAGGCGGAAGGCGGGCCCACGGCGCGGGTGGTGGTCCCGGTAAAAAACCTGATTGGAGGCAGCGCGATCAGCGGGGACGTGGTCGCCGCGCGCAGCATACCGGCCGACCTGGTCAGCAGCGACATGATCACGCCGGACCTGTTTGACAAACACGACGGCGCCAAGCTGTTGCGCGACGTCGAACGCGGGCACCCGCTGCGGACCTCTGACCTGGAGGAGAAGGGCAAGGATTTTTCCGATCTCCTGGAAACCGGTACCAGGGCAATCACCATCGACATCGACGAACTCAATTCGATCGCGCAGATGGTCAGGCCCGGCAACCTGGTCGACCTGTTCCTGATCATGCCGGATCTTTCCAGCCTCGACGGCAACAACCAGCAGATCACGCTGTTCATGCAGCGGGTGAAGGTCATTGCGACCGGACAGACGGTGCGCAAGGCGGATTCCTTCACGGCGCCGCAGCCGGGAGTGCCCCAGGGCATGGTCAGGTACTCGAACCTGACCTTCGAAGTGACCCCGGACCAGGCGGCGCGCATCGCGCTGGGCCAGCAGTTGGGCCGCATCCGCGCGGTGCTGCGCAAGGAACCGGACGAGGAAATCGTCAGGCTGGGGAAAATCAATACCAAGAACCTGCTGAAGAAGGGTTATGTCCTCGACGGGCCTGAAGAGGCGGACGGGGACGCCGTCGAGTACATCATCGGCGGCAAGGGCGGCGACGGCGTGGGCAATACCATTACCGTCAACGTCCCGGGCATGGCGCCGCCGGTTGCAGGACCGGGAGTTCCGGCGACGGCCGCACCGGCATCGGCGCCGGTATTGCCGTCCAACATACCCGCCGCGGCACAGCAGTACCTGCAAGCCGCACCTGCCGCCAAAAAATAATCATCCGGGGTCGTGACATGTTGAAGCATAAATCGCTGGCACTTTTTCTTGCCCTGATCTGTTTTTTTGCCGTGCCGGGCCTTTCTGCGCAGGAAAAGGGTGCAGCTGACGGCGCCACCCTGCTGACGATGTATCACGGCGAGGTCAGAACGCTGAAGATCAGCAAGGTGCAGCGCGTCGCGGTCGGCAACGGCCGGCTGCTGACCACCACCGTGCTCGACAACGAACTGGTGCTGCTGGCCGAGTCAGCCGGGGATACCAGCCTGTTCATCTGGCTCAAGGACGGTACGCTGAAAAAATACCGGGTGCGCATTGCGCCCGGAGACGTAGCCGAGACCGTGGTGCAGGTGCGGAAGATACTCAGCGTGATCCCGGGGATGAAAGTGGAGCAGGTCGGAGCGCATGCGGTGGTCACCGGCGCCGCCTCCAAGGCCAATCTGGCGCTGATCAACAACGCGGTGGGCAAATATCCCCAGGTGCTGAACATGGCGCGCGAGGAAGACGTCACCATGAGGAAAATGGTCTACCTCAAGGTGCAGTTGATCGAGTTCCGGCGTTCGGCGTTCGAGAACCTCGGCGTGCAGTGGCAGCAGCAGATCACGGGACCCACCGGGGCGTTCGCCTTCGACGCCATCACTTCCGGCGGCTTTACCGCGCGCCAGTCCGACCCGGGCCTGGCCGGCGCGGTGCCGGGACGTTCCACGCCCAATGCGCTGCCGGGCACCGCGGCGCCCCTGCTGCCCGGCCTGCCGCCGCGGGTCAGTCCGCCGGTGGGCTACCTCGGCATCGCCACCAGCATTACTTCGATGATCAATCTCGCGGTGACCAACGGCGACGCCTACATCCTGGCGACTCCCGAGTTGTCCACGCGCAGCGGCGGCGAGGCGAAATTTCTCGCCGGCGGCCAGATTCCCATCGTGATTCCCGCATCGGGCCTCAGCCCGGCATCGGTGACCTACAAGGATTACGGCATCAAGCTCACCATCAAGCCGGTCGCCGACGCGGACAGCAACATCGTGGCCACCATCCAGACGGAGGTGAGTTCCATAGACCCGGCGACTTCGGTCGCCGGCAATCCGGGTTTCCTCACGCGCCAGACCGACTCGGAAATCAACGTGAAAACCGGGCAGACCATCGTCATGTCGGGATTGGTGAACTCGGATCTTTCCAACCAGGTCGACAAACTGCCGTGGCTGGGCGACCTGCCGATACTCGGGGCGCTGTTCCGCTCCACCAGTTTCCGCAACAACCGCAGCGACCTGGTGGTGTTCGTGACGCCGCAGGTGTTCGACCCGAGCAGCACGCTCAACCGCGAGCGCGTGGAAAAGGGCAAGGACCTGCGTGAACGCTACGAAGGGTTCATCGGCAAGAAGGGTATCGTTGATTGAAAGGGCTATAGCGGCATGTTTTCCATCGAGGTCACCAGCCCTAAGGGTCAAAAAGAAAAGGTCGATTGCGCGATTGACTCCTGTTCCATCGGCAAGGGGGACGACAACCTGATCGTCGTCCGCGGCTGGTCGGTCGGCAAGAAACACGCGACCATCCGCCAGCGCCCCGACGGGTTCTACCTGGAAGATCACGGCGCGATCGGCGGCACCGAAGTCAACGGCAAGAACATCGACGGCACCTACGGGCCGCTCAAGCCCGACGATTCGATACTCATCGGCGGCTACAGTATCTGTGTGCAGCAGGGCGGGATGTCCGGCAACGGCGCGGATTCCTCCCCGGTAGCCGCACCTGCGGCGGCCGCGCCCCGGCAGGAAGACCCGCCCCAGGCTGCGGCTCCGGCAGCCCCTGCGCCGGCCAAGCCGGCAGCAGCGGCACCCGCCGTGGCCGCACCTACCGCCAAGGCCATCCAGGAAATCAATGTCGCCCGCAACAAGGTGCACCAGAAGTTGATTCAGGCGATGGACCTGCGCCGGCTGGATGTTTCGCGCATGGCCGAGAAGGAACTGCGGGACACCACCAAAACGATGATCGACGAGATCATCGCCAACGACAAATCGTTTCCCGCGCATCTCGAAAAGGCGCGCATCGGCAAGGCGGTGCTCGACGAAGTGGTGGGACTGGGCCCGCTGGAGGACCTGCTGGCCGATCCGGCGGTGACCGAGATCATGGTCAATCGCTACGACCAGATCTACATCGAACGCGCGGGCAAGCTGACGCTCTCGGAGATCACGTTTTCGGGCGAAAAGGCGGTGGTCGGCGCCATCGAGCGGATCGTCGCCCCGCTGGGGCGCCGCATCGACGAATCCTCTCCGATGGTGGACGCGCGGCTCAAGGACGGATCGCGGGTCAACGCAGTGATACCGCCGCTGGCGCTGAAGGGCGCCAACATCACCATCCGCAAGTTTTCCAAGGAAAAGCTCAAGGACAGGGACCTGATCAAGTTCGGGTCGATCACCGAGCCGATGATGAAGTTCATGGAGCAGGCGGTGCTGCATGCCTGCAACATCGTGATTTCCGGCGGCACCGGTTCAGGCAAGACCACGCTGCTCAACGTGCTGTCGAACTACATTCCGGAAGACGAACGCATCATCACCGTCGAGGACGCGGCTGAACTGCAGTTGTCTCAGCCGCACGTCATCTCGCTGGAATCGCGGCCGCCCAATTCGGAAGGCAAGGGCGCGGTACACATCCGCGACCTGGTGAAGAACTGCCTGCGCATGCGCCCCGACCGGATCGTGGTCGGCGAATGCCGCGGTGGCGAGGCGCTGGACATGCTGCAGGCCATGAATACCGGACACGATGGTTCGCTGACCACGGCGCACGCCAATACGCCGCGCGACTGCCTGGCGCGCCTCGAGGTGATGACCCTGATGTCGGGCCTGGACCTGCCGATACGCGCGATCCGCGAGCAGATTGCCTCGGCGGTGCACGTCATCATCCAGCAGAGCCGCTTTCCGGACGGTTCGCGCAAGGTCACCCACATATCCGAAATCACGGGCATGGAAGGTGAAGTCATCCAGATGCAGGACATCTTCCTGTTCAAGCAGGACGGCTACGATGCCAACGGCAAGGTCAAGGGACGTTATGTTCCCACCGGCAACATCCCGGAGCTCTACCAGGAACTCCAGCAACGCGGCATTTCCGTGGACCTGAGCCCGTTCAAGGTCGAAGGCGGGCGTTGATGTTCGAGAATCTCGACGCGCTGCTGGCGATACTGGCGTTCATCGGCATCGTCATTTTCTGGTCGGTCATCCAGGTGGTGCGAGACCTGCTGGCAAAACAGAAGCAGACCATCACCCGGCAGGCGGAGGAAGAGGGCGGGCTGCGCGACATGTTCATCGCGGTCGATCCCCAGAAACTGTTTTATTACAACGTCGCGGCGCTGTTCATCGTGCCGGGGCTGCTGTGGGGTTTCACCGGGAATGCGGTGCTGGTGGTCGGAGCAGCCATATTCATCATCATTTTCCCCCGGCTCTACGTTGGCTGGCTGAAGAAGCGCCGCTTTGAAAAATTCGAGAAACAGCTGCCCGACGCGCTGCTGATGGTGTCGGGCGCGATGCGCGCCGGCGCCAGCCTGACCGTGGCCATGGAGAGCATGGTCAAGGAACAGCAGCCGCCGCTGTCCCAGGAATTCGATCTGCTGCTGCGTGAGCAGCGGGTGGGCGTGGATTTCGACACCGCGCTGAAGAACATGGAAAAACGCCTGCCGATCCAGGACTTCATCATGGTTGTTTCCGGGATGCGCATCTCGCGCGAGGTCGGCGGCAACCTGGCCGACATCCTTGAAACGCTGGCCGACACGCTGCGCATGAAGCACCAGATGGAAGGCAAGATCAAGGCGCTGACCGCCCAGGGAAAAATGCAGGGCCTGGTGATGACCAGCCTGCCGTTGTTCCTGATGTTCATCCTGACCCACATGGAGCCTGAGGCCATGGCGCCGCTCTACAACACCTGGGTGGGCTGGGGCACTCTGGCGGTGATTGCGGTCATGGAAGTGATCGGTTACGTGGCAATCCAGAAAATCGTCAGCATCGACGTATGAGCTTCGACACCCTGATGCCGATGGCCATTGCTCTGCTGATAGGCGGCGCGGTGATGATGTTCGCGATCGGCCTGCCCAAGCTCAAGTCCGAGGTGCCGGACGAGGATCGCGCCTACATGGATCCGCTGCCGCCGCTGCTCAAACTGTCCTGGCCGCTGGTCCGTTTCCTCGAGTATCACCTGTGCCAGTTCGTGCCTGCCGATTCCCTGGAGAAGACCCACAAGCGGCTGGCGATGACCGGGGTCAGCTACCTGGTCAATGCCGAGCAGTTTTACGCGATCCGCCTGATGTCGACGCTCGGCGGATTCGGTTTCATGTGGATTGCTTTGAAGACGCTGGAGACCACCTCCACCAACGCACTTCTGCTGGGACTGCTGTTCGGTTACTTTTACCCCGACATCTGGCTGTCCGATATCCGCGGCCGCCGCGCAAAAGCCGTACAGAGAACGCTGCCGTCGTACCTCGATTTCATCACCATGGCGGTCGAAGCCGGCCTCAACATGACCGGCGCCATCAGCCAGGCGATGGACAAGGGGCCGCCGGGGCCGCTGAAACATGAGTTCTACATGGTGGTGCGCGACCTGCGTTCCGGATTGCCGCGCGCCGATGCCCTGCGCCGCATGGAGGCGCGGCTGCAGATGGTGGAAATATCGAGTTTTGTCGGCACGGTGATCCAGGCCGAGAAAATGGGCGCCAGCCTCGGCGCCGCGCTGCGCGGGCAGGCCGAGCAGCGGCGTGTCGAACGATTCCAGCGTGCCGAGAAGCTGGCGATGGAAGCACCGGTCAAGCTCATAGGTCCGCTGATGATGTTCATCTTTCCGGTGACCTTCATCGTCCTCGGCTTCCCGATCGTGATGAAATTCCTCAATTCCGGGGTGGTTTAGGCCAGGGTTCCCATGCTGCTAGGCGCGCTGTTTGATCAGGACCGGGGGCGCTGCGTCGTGCGCAAGGTCTGGAAAGCGCGCAGTTCGTGGGAGCGCATGCGCGGCCTGCTCGGCAGGGCGCCGCTGGGCGACGACGAAGCGCTGCTGTTGGAACCCTGCAGCTCGGTACACAGTTTCGGCATGCGTTACGCGCTGGACCTGGTTTACGTGGACCGGCGCGGGTGCGTGCGCAAGCTGGTCTACGGCATGCGCCCTGGCAGGCTTTCCGCCAGCCTGGGTGCGCATGCCACGATCGAGTTTGCCGCAGGAAGGCTGGCGGTTACCGGGATTAAAATGGGCGACAGGCTGGCGTGGCGGACCGGCACGGAATGATCCGGAGAACGGGATGAAACCTGATGTTGTGGTGATGACATTTCTTGCCGCGGGCCTGCTCGCCGGCTGCGCCGCTGCGCCCGGATCCGCAGTATTGCCGCAAAGAAGCGAACTGTTTCAGCTGAGCAACGATGCGCAGCTGGCCTACGAGGCCGGCGATGACGCGCGTGCCGAACAGCTCTACATGGCGCTGTCGCGGCAGACGCCCGGCGACCCCGAGATCTGGTTCCGCCTCGGCAACCTCTATGCGCGCGCCCACCGGCCGGATGCGGCGGCGGATGCCTACCAGCGCGTGCTGTCGATCAACGGCACGGAACCACGCGCCTGGTACAACCTCGGCATCATCCGCATGCGCCAGGGCTGGGCGTCGCTGATCCAGGCCCACGGTTATTCCCAGCCAGGCACGCCGCTGTACCTGGAAAGCGAAAAAATGATCCGGCACCTGGAAAACATGCCCGGCCTGCCGCCACCGCCCAAAAATGACGCCAAGCAGAAAAAATAAGCCGCGCAGCGGAGTCCGTTCCGCACCCCGCGGCCAGGCGCTGGTCGAATTCCTGATCATCTATCCGACGCTGCTGCTGCTGGTCCTCGGCGCCTTCCAGTTCGCGCTGGTTTACCAGGCAAAACTGACACTGAATTACGCCACCTTCATGGCAGCCCGGCAGGGAGCGCTGAAAAACGGCAAGTCCACCTCGATCAAGGACGGGCTGGCGGCGAGCATGACGCCGCTGTTCGCCACCAACAAGGACGATTACGTGGACCTGATCAAGGCGCGCGCGATCGCGGCGGTGGAGGTTTTCAATCCCCTCAATACGCAGATCGTCGTGCTGAGCCCGACCGCCAATGCCTACAATGCGCACAAGGCCGATTCCCAGTCGGGTACGGAAATTCCCAACGACAACCTGATGTACCGCCCGACCACGGCCAAGGGCGGGATGAGCGTGCAGGACGCCAACATCCTGACCATCGAGGTCACCTACTGCACGCGCCTGATCGTGCCTATCATCAACAAGGTGATCTATTCACTTTATTTCGGTTTCGTCGGCGAAAAAGTGCTGGCAGGAGAATATTTTTCCGAAGCTGCCGTGCCCACCAATCTTGCCGGAAAGCGCTGCGCCGACGTCAACGACCAGGTGCAGAGCCTGGTGAACCTGGTGGCGAGCTTCGTGCCCGGCGGCTCTAGCTTTCTGTCCGGGTTTTCCTTTCCCGCGATCCCCACCACCATTCCGGGCCTGAACTGGAATGTCGGCGGTTATCGCATACCGATCACGTCGAGGGCGACGGTGCGCATGCAAAGCCCGATGACCCAGGCGCCCTGATCCGGCGCGGCTGCATGTCTGTGCGCAAACCGGTGTTTGCAATGCTGGCGGCGATGGCGTGTTCTGCGCCTGCGCATGCGCTGAACTTCAATGAAGGCAGCTGGCATGTCACCGTCAATACCGAGATCAGAGGCATGAATGTGCGGCCGCCCCCACCGTACTATTACACCCGGTGTTTTACCAGGCGCAGTTTCCAGCCGCACCTGGCGCCGCCGCAGGCGCCGTGCCGCGCCACCAATACCCGGACCGTCAATGACGTGATGACCTGGAAACTGACCTGTGCCGACAGCATTGCAAAAATGCGCGGGCACGGCGAGATGAAGTTTGCCGGGGACCGGGTGACCGGCGTGGTCACCACTGTTTCCCAGTATCCGGCGGAGATGCAGGTGGTGCAGAAGATTACCGCGAAACGTGTCGGTGCCTGCGATCTGCCCGGCACCCCGCTCGAAGAAAAACCGCTGCGGCCGCCGTTGCGCGAGTACCAGGAAAAGAAACCCGCATCCTGAGCGGTGAAGCTCAGCGCGGGTTGCCGGCCCCGGGCGCGGCGGAAGTTCCGCCGCTGTCGCCATGCTGCAGGTTGACGCCCGTGCCCTGCACTGAAATCAGCCGGTTGCCGCCGACGAGGCGGATGCGCTGCGCGTCCCGCTCGTCTTCAAAATAGCGGTCGCGCTCTTCGGATTTGCCGTCGTCGGAGCGCTCTCCCGCGCGGCCGCTTTCGTCGCCCGCATCGCCCGAAGCCCTGCCGCCGGAGGCGCCGCCGCGGAAACTACCGGAAGTATCGGTGCCGCTGCGCGCGATGGTGTCGGCATCCTGCCGGCCGGCATCCGGATCGCGGCTGTCCGCCTCGCCCGCATCGGCACTGATCCTGCCGCCGGAAGCGCCGCCACGCAATTCTCCAGAAAGGCCGCTGCCGCTGCCGGCGAGATTGTCGCCGCCAGCGCCGGCACCGGGACCACTGCCGGTTGCCGTGTCGGAACCGGAAAACCCGTCGCTACCCCCGGCAATGCTGCCGTCACCCGCACTGCCACCGGCGCTGCCTGTGCCATCGCCGCCGGATCCGCCGGCAAGGCCGCCGCCGCTTGCGCTGCCGGCCAGGCCGTCACCGCCACCCGCGATGCCGCCGCCACTGCCGCCGCTCGTACCATCGGCGCCCGCAAAGCCCGCACCTGCGCTGCCGCTGCCGTCGCCGGAAAATCCTCCACTGGAAGAACCATCGGCGATGCCGCCACCGGCTGCACCACCGGCAAGACCGTCGCCACCATCCGCAATGCCGCCGCCACTGCCGCCGCTGCTGCCGTCGGCCCCCGCAAAGCCGCCGCTACCACTGCTGCTGCCGGCACCTCCGCTGCCGCTGCCCGAGCCATCGGCGAAGCTGCCGCCGCCGGTCGCCCCGCCGGCAAGACCGTCGCCGCCGCCCGGAATGCCACTGCCACCGCTGCCGCTCGTACCATCGGAGTCTGCAAAGCCGGTGCCGCCGCTGCTGCCGTCGCCGGAAAATCCACCGCCGGACGAACCATCGGCGAGACTGCCGCCGCCGGTCGCACCGCCGGCAAGGTCGTCACCACCACCGGCAATGCCGCTGCCGCCGCCACCACTGGTGCCGTCGGCGCCCGCAAAACCGCTGCCGGCGTCAACGCTGCCGCCATCACCGGCGAGTCCGCCACCCGAGGCGCCCCCGCTGAGCGCACCGTCGCCGCCGGCACCAGCGACAGCGCCGTCGCCACTGCTGCTGCCGTCGCCTCCGGCGCCGCTGCCAGAACCATCGGCGAGGCTGCCGCCGCCGGTCGCGCCACCGGCAAAACCATCACCGCCCGCACCGTCGCCGCCGGCCACGCCGCTGCCGCCGGAACCGCTGCCGTCCCCGGCGAGTCCGCCGCCCGAGGCGCCGCCGCTGAGCGAGCCGTCACCGCCGGCGCCGGCCGTTGTGCCGTCCCCGGTGCCGCCGCCTGCGCTGCCGCCATCACCACCTGCGCCACCGCTGCCCGAACCATCGGCAAGGCTGCTGCCGCCGGTTCCGCCATCGCCGCCCGCGCCGCCGCCCCCGGAGCCGTCGGCGACGCCGTCACCACCTGCGCCCGACGTGTCGCCGGCAAGACCGCCACCGGAACCGCCGCCGCCGAAGGTGTCGCTGCCGTCGCCACCAGTACCGCTGCCGGAAGTTCCTCCCGTACCGGTGCCATCCCCGCCGAGGCCGCTGCCGCTGCTGCCCGAGCTGCCGTCGCCACTGCCGCCGCCGGCAAGACCGGTGCTGCCGTCGCCCGGCCCCGAGCCGTCCGCGATGCTGCCGCCGCCATCAGCTCCTGTGCCGGTGCCGTCGCCAGTGGTGCCGCCGGGATCGCCGGCCAGCGTTCCGCCGCCCCCGCCACCGCCGCCGAACGGATCCGACGGATCACCGCCCGGCGTGGTGCCGTCACCCGGACCACCGGTGCCGTCACCGGCAATGATGCCGCCGCCGTCTTCCGTAGGCGTGGTATCGGTGGATGTGGTTGTGGTGACGCTGCCGTCACCGGGGCCAGACAGCGAGCCGCCGCCATCGGCGACGACACCGCCGCCGCTGCCACTGCTGGTATCACCGCCGGTGCCGCCGCCGCTGCCGGTGGTGTCCGCCGGGGTCGTGGAGCCGCCGCCACCGGTGCCGCCGGTGCCTGCAGCCGATCCGGTGCCGTCGGGTCCCGGACCGCCGAGATCGGTGCCGCCGGTGCTGGTGCCGCCACCGCCGCCACCGCCGCCACCGCCGCTGGTGCTGCCGCCGCCACCGCCGGGGTCGGTCGATCCCCCGGTGACGGTAATGGCGCCCTGTCCGGGACTGCCGCCGGGACAGGGCGCCGGGCAGCCGCCGTTGATGGTCACGCCGGGATTGGGCTGGAAGGTGCCGGCCTCGATCAGCTGTACCTTGTCCGAAGTGAGGTTACCGATGCCGTCGCTGACGTTGGGTCCCGGATAACCGATTGCGCCGAATGCGATTGCAGGTTCGGGGTGGTAAATGTTGCCGTCGCTGCTGAAAAAATTCTTGACGACACGGCCGTTCTGGCCGGTTTCAAAGACCAGGTGCATGTTGCCCAGCGTGAACTGACCGTCGCCGCCGACCGTGACATCGCCCTTGTGGTTCGGCCCGCCGATGATGAGTTTTGCGTCGGGGTGGAACTGCTGCAGCAGACCGGTGATCGGTGCGGCGGTGTAGACCACGCCTGGCAGCGTCGGGTCGGCATTCCTGCGCACGAATATTTCCGTGGTGTTGGTGTACGGCCGCAGCGTGATTTCCGCGTATCCCGGCGTGCTGATGGTGCCGGGAAACACGATGAAATTATCCGATACCAGTTCGATTTTTACCGGAACCAGCGGGCCGAAGAAACCGTTGCGTTCATGCCGCTGCTGGTTGTAGGCGTCGAGCGCCGCGATCTGCAGCGAGCCCGCGGTTTTCAGTGTCAGGTCGCCGATCGGCAGGTCGGGATTGGCCGGGTCCTGGCTGCGATCAATGAAGCCCAGCGCTGAGATCAGCGGCGTCGAGGAGAGATTGTCGATGATCATCACGTCGCCGCCGAGCACGTTGAGGTTGCCGCTGCCGGCAAACCCCGCGGGCGGCTGGATGCGGGTCCTGACGTTGAAGTTGCCCTGGCTCTTGGGCGCGACCAGGTTGACGTTCTGCGCTTCGATCACGCCGGCGCCGGCAATGGTGCCGTTGCTGCCGGTGGTGATGCCGATGCCGCCGTTCGACGAGGTGACGATGTCGGCGTTGATGTTGATGTTCTGGCGCACGCTCTCGACGGAGATGCCGTCCTGTGCGCGGGAAACACCGTCGCTGTGGCGCGACTCGATCTTGCCGCCTATCGTGATGTTGCGACCGCTGATCGAAACGCCGCCGATAACGCTGTCGGCCAGAGTGTTGACGGCGGTGCTGGATGTCGAATTCACGGTGACCGGCGCCGATACGGTCACGTTGCCGGTTGATGTCAGTTCGTTGCCGTCGCTGTCCTTGGTCAGCGCATCAAGCCTGATCAGCGGGCGGGTTTGGCCGGTAGCGGTCAGCTGGCCCAGCACCCGGACACCGTCGCCGGCATCGCCCTGACCGAAGATGTCGATCACGGCGCGGCCCTGGTTGGAAGTGGCAGTGATGTTGCGCGCGATGCTGATGCAGTTGTCGTCGAATACGCAGCCGGAATGCCAGGCATTGCGCAGGCCGGAGGTCATCACCACCTCGGCGCTGTGCGGCGCCGCGCCGGCGGCCGTGGCCGGGCCGTTGTCGGTGACGGTAATCGAGCTGCCGGCGTTCATCGAGATCGGACCGTTCAGACTGGATATCGTGACCCCGGCATTGACGCCACTGCCGGCGCCGCCGCCAGTGGCGGTAACAGGTCCGCTCAGATCGACCTGGTTCGTGCCGTTGAGGGTGACGGTGGCAGGGGCGACATTGCCGGTACTGGTGGCTGTGATCGATCCGGTGCCGGTCATGTTCAGGTTGCCGGCGGCAGTGACATTCACGTTGACCGGGCCGGCGTTGCTGACGTTGACCGCGCCGCGCAGTTCGACGTTGTTGACCTCCTTGAAGCTGAACGAGGAACCAGTGACGCTGACATTGTTCAGCGCCAGCAGGTTGTTGTTGGCGAGTCCCAGGTTCACCGCGCCGCCCGGACTGGAAATGTTGAGGAAGTCCGCGGTCACCGGCGCAAACGCCGATTGCGTGATGCCGCCCGCGGCGGCGGTCAGGTTGACGGTACCGCTGCCGGCGTTGATGCGTTCGTTGAGCGTAAGCGCGCCGGCGGTGTTCAGCGTCACGTTGGCATTGTTGGAAGTGATGCCCTGCACGGTGCCGGTGAAACTGTTGGTGTTGATCAGGCCTACATTCAGCGCCGCGGCGTTGGTGAAGCTGATGGTGGTGCTGGCCGGCAGCCACAAAAAGCCCAGGTAATCGTTGGATGCCGCCAGCGTCGACACGTTGTTGGCCTGGTTGAAATTGAACACCGGGTTACCGTTGCGGCCGAGGAACACCAGTTCGTTGGCGGTGATGGCGCCGCCGGTCTGGTTGGTCGTGGTGCTGCCGGTCGATGACCAGATCACCACGCGGTTGGCGGCGACGTTCTGGTTGAACGAGGCCGTGCCGGCGACGTCGATCCATTGTTCGCCGGTAACCGTGGCGGTGACGTTGTTGCCGGACTCGGCCTGGGCGAACAGGTTGGTGGCGTTAATGTTGCCGGCGATGTGGTTGATGGCGTCGGCGGATACCAGGCGTACCGTGGTGCCGGTGAGTACGTCGGGCAGCGCGTTCAGTACGATGTCGTCGTTGCCGGCGGCGGTTTCCAGCGTGGTCAGCGTGACGTCGCCGGTGCCGGCGTTGACGTGCTGGTTGACCAGCAGGCGGGTGCCGGTGACGGAAATGTTGTTGTTGTTCGACGTAATGCCGTTGGTGCCGCCGACCGAACCCACGGTCACCGTGTTGGCATCGGTGTAGGTGACAGCGCCGTTCGCGGCAGCGGCGAAGGTTGCGACATCATTGCCGCCCTGGCCGAGCGTGGCGGCGCCGGCGCTGTTGACCTGCAGCGTGTTGCCGGTGATCGCGCCGCCGGTCTGGTTGATGCCGCCGCCCGTGGTGGTGAGGGCGATCGCGGCGCCGGAAGCGGTGATGTTGCTGCTGATGCCCATGCTGCTGCCGCTCAGCGTGACATTGCCGCCGGTGGTGGTGATGCCGTTGACGCCGTTGACCGCGGACACGTTGAAGGCATTGGCGTCGTTGTAGGTCAGGTTGCCCTTGACGAGGGCGGCGAGGTTGGCGACATCGTTGACGCCGTTCAGCGTGTAGGTGCCCATCGGCGATGCGCCGCCGGTGTCGTTGTCGCGCAGCACCAGGCCGTTGGCGGTGATGCCGGCGGCACCCGCGGAAGAAACTCCCGCCGCGGTGATGTCGACGATTGCGCCTGATGCTATAACTGATTGATTTAAAACAACATTACCGGGCGCAACCAGGGTGACGGCGCCGCCATTGGTATTGATGCCGTTGACCGCGCCGACGGTATCGACTTCGAGTGCATTGGCGTCGACATAGCTCAGCGTGCCGCTGATATTGGCGGCGATGTTGACGACATCGTTGGCGGCGTTGTTCAGCGTGAAGGCGCCGGCACCGGTGCCGTTACGGCGTTCAAGCAGAAGATTGGCTACGCTGCCGCCGCCGCTGTTGGCATTGGCCACCACCTTGCCGGTCAGCGTCGCACTGCCGCTCGAGCGCAGCGTCAGCGTGCCGGTGCTGCCGGGATTGACGTCCTGGGTCAGGTTCATCGCGCCACCGGAAGACAGCGTGACGTTGCTGTTGGCGGCCTGCGTGGTGATCAGGCCGTTGGCGGTCAGTGTGCCGGTGGTGTCGATCGTCACGTGACGCACGTTGTCGTCGGCACCGAGGCCGATGCCGTTGACGGCGAGGTTGCCAGTGTTGTTGAAGGTGATGTCGCTGCCGCCGGATTCGAAGGCCGAAAAGTTGTCGACGTCGTTGCCGCTGCCGGTCAGCGTGGTGCCGCCCTTGGAGCTGGTGGTCAGCGTGTTGGCGACGATGCCGCCGCCGGCGCCCTGGGCAATGGTGCCGCTGACGGCCGTCGTCGGATCGCCGCCGTCGGCGACCAGCGTGACCGTAGAGGTGCCGGCGCTGAGCACGCTGTTGATGGTGATATTGCTGTCGATGTTGCGCAACACGATGCCGCCGGTGGCCTGGCTGGGATTCACCGTTTCACCGGACACGGTGATCGCGCCGGTATGCGCGTTGTCGCCGATCACCAGCTGGCCGCTGGTGACCACGCGTTCCAACGTGGAATCGGTGAAGTTGAGGCCGGCGGGGTCTGTGCCGAGGTTGATGGCGCGCGCTGCGGTGTTCGAGGTCAGCGTCACCGACCCGGTGCCGGCATTGATGTTCTGGCTGAACGCCATTTCGTCGGCGATCAGAGTTACTGCCGAACCCGCGGTACTGATGCCGCTGGTGCCGCCGACAGTGCCGACAGTCAATGTGCCGGCCCCGGCGTTGCGGAAGGTCACCGAGCCGTTGGTATTGGCGGCAAGGTTGCTGACGTCGTTGTTCTGGTTGAGGTTGAAGTTGTTGGTGTTGGCGAGGTTGCCGAGCAGACGCACGCCGCCGGCGCCGGTGGTGGTGATCGCCGAGCCGGGGCCCTGGATGGCGCCGTTCTGGGTTGCGTTCAGCGTCAGTACGCCGCTGCCGACATTCACGTTGTTGTTGATGGTGATGGCGTCGCCGGTGTTGAGCGTGGCGTTGGTGTTGTTGGTGGTAATGCCGCTGACGGTAACGCCCGCGATCGGATTGTTGCCGGCATCGAGGCCAGCCTCGGCCACGGTCAGGGCGTTGACATCGGTGAATTGCAGCGCACCGCCGCCGGTCAGGTTCGCCGCGAATCCGGTGGCGTTGTTGCCGGCCTTGGTCAGCGTCACTGCGCCAGTTGATTCCACTCCGAGGTTGGCGATCGGCGTCGCCGCGGCGCCCAGGGTGCTGCCCGCGGTCTGGGTGATTCCGCCGGTGCCGGCGCGCAGGAGCAGCGAGGTCCATCCTGCGCTGTTGGTGATTGCCGCGCCGCCGGTGATCTGCAGGCTGCCGGCGCCGGCCGTGGTTCCGATGCGCAATGCATTGGCGGTGACCTGATCGAGGTCGGCCTGGGTCAGGCCGAAGTCGGTGTTGGTGCCGATATTGACCGTTGTGCCGGCATTGGGTTGCAGGGTCACCGAACTGCTGTTGACGCCGGTGGCGACTATGGGCTGATTGATGTTGAGGTCACCGGCGGTCAGCGTGACTCCGGCAGTCAGCTCCGTGCCCGCCACGGCGGTGATGCCCGATACTGCATCCACCGTCCCGATGGCCAGCGCGTTGGCGCCGTTGTTGAAGTTGAAGCTGAATATGCCGCCAGTACCCGCGGCGGTGGTGCTTTTTGCGGCGGACAGCGTGCCGACGTTGTTGCTGGCGCTGCCGAGGTTGACGGTTTCATCCGCTGCGCCTGAGGCTGCCATCACGCGCATTTGCGTCGCCGAGATGCCGCCGGTGGTCTGGCCGATGGCGTCTGCGGAATCCAGCACCACTTTTGCTGCGCTGATGTTGCCGGCAAGATTGATGCTGGCATCGACATTTAGATTTTCCGTGGTGGCCAGCGTCACGGTACCGATGCCCGCGGTGATCGAGCCGGTGGCGGTTACCCCGAGGTCACCATCGGATGAGGCGTTGATCGCGCCGCCGCTGCTGTTCAGGGCGCCATTGATGTTCAGGTTGTTGAGGGCGGAGATGTTGATGGCGCCGCCAGTGGTGGAAACGGCCCCGATGTTGAATGCGCCGCTGTTGTCGTTGAGCGATACCGGGTTGGCGTTGCTGCCGGCGGCGATGGTGACGCTGCCGGCGTTTGCGATTGAAGAGCCCGTTGCCATGAAGAATTCCGCTGCGCCGGCATCACGGTTGGCCTGCTGAAACGTCGGGAACGTGACTGCATCCACGTTGGTTGTCGCCGAGAACGCGCCGCCGTTCATGGTGACGGCGACTGCGCCCGTGCTGGTACTCGGCGCCGCGGTGTTGGCAGTCGAGGCGAGAATGATATGGCGGCCGGCCTGCAGCGTCAGATTCTGTCCGGCAGTGCCCACCGGGCCTGCAGCAACATTGACGTCGGTTTCCACCGTGATGTCGTTATTGGCCTGCAGCACGAGATTCGCGCCGTCCAGTGCGGTGACGACATTGGCAGCGCTGAGATCGGAGGTGCCCGCGGCGTTGTCGGCGAACAGCGAGTTGCCAACGACCGGATCGGCGCCCGCGGCGGTGATGCTGATGTTTTTCGGATCCAGCAGCAGCGTGCCGGTCGTGCCCTGAGGCGCACGAAGATCGGCACTGCCCTGGTAGACCAGCGATTCCTTGCCAGAGACTTCGGCAAAGCCGCCGTCGCCACCTTGCGCGCCGCCGTGTGCGCTGATGTGGCCGGCAAAACGCGTGACGTCATCCGCCCACACGATGACCTTGCCGCCGTCGCCGTTCTGCGTGGCGTCGGCCCTGATCGTGGTGTCGGCGCCGACGTAAGTGCGCTGTGCATTCTGAACGTCGGGATTTTTGCCTTGGTAATCGCCTCCGACCAGCGCGGTGCCGCCGCCGGCGGTACCGGAGGCGTCGATGGCCGCGTTGTCGACCAGCCCCGCGCGTTCGCCGAGCACCTGCACGCTGCCGCCTTTGCCAGCGCTGCCGATGGCGTCCACGCTGCCGGAAACCAGCGTGGTGCCGCTGGATTGTATTTTTACGCTGCCGCCGCGCGCGCCGCTGACGTTGAGGCTGCCGCCGGCGCTGACATCACCGCCTTCGCCGACGAGGTAGATCGCACCGTCCTTTTCTACGGTGCCGGTGGCGCGCACGGTGCCGGTGTTGTTGACCACGGTGCCGGCAAGGTCGCGCGCGACCGCCGCGGTCATCATCACGCGGCCGCCCTCGGCGGCGAGTTCGCCGCTGTTGGCGACGCCGGCCAGTTTGGCCACGGTTTTTTCATTGACCGCGAGGTTGATCAGGCTGTCGCCTTGCATGTCGAGCGTGACCTGCGCACCGGAGGCCAGTGCCACCGTGCCCAGCCGCGCCTCGACCACGCCGCGGTTGGCGGCGTAATCGCCGGCGAGCACCACGTAGCCGCCATCGCGGGCGCGAATCAGGCCGTCGTTGATGACGGAAGTATTGGCCGGCGAGCCGGGGTCGCGGTTGAAGATGTAACGTCCCGCGAGGAAATCCTCGTTGCGGATGTTGAGCGTGGAGGCGACCAGCCCGCCGACATCAAGGCTGGCGCCGGGACTGAAATAGATGCCCTGCGGATTGACCAGGAACACCTGGCCGTTGGCCGACAGGCTGCCGAAGATCGATGAGGGGTCATTGCCGATGACGCGGTTGAGTACCACCGAACCGGCGCCCGGCTGCGCGAACTGCACGCTGCTGCCCTGGCCGATGGAAAAGCCCTGCCAGTTGATGATGGCCTTGTCGCTGCCCTGGGTGATCAGCTGCTGCGAGGCGCTGGTGTTGTGGATCGTTGCGCTGCCGCTGACGACGCTGCCGCCTGTGGGTAATTGCTGGGCATGTAATGCGGTGCCGAAGATCAGGCTGCAGAAACCGATGGCCGCCAGTGCTGCGGGCAGCGGCGCCGGCCGGAGCGGGCGCGGGGTGCGGCGCGGTTTGCGAGGGATGGACACGTAGGTTTCCGTCTCAGGCCGGCGTCAGACGTGTGGCGACAGCCTTGAGTATAACAACGGAGCGCGTTCCGGGGTTTGCTAAATTACTTAATAAAATCAATAAGTTACAACGAAAGGCCATCAGTAGCTGGCGGCCATGGTGAACCACAGGCGACCACGCTTGCCGTCGCCCGAAATGCGATCGCTGATTGGATGGGCGTATTCGACTTTTGCGCGCAGGTTTTTGTGCGGAAACACGTTCACGCCGAAGCCGGCGCCGCGGATGCTGTCAAAACGGGTGAAGCCCTTTACCTTGGCCGATCCTTCGTCATAAAACACATTGAATACGCCCGCGGTGTTGCCGAACACGAATTGCCGGCGCAGTTCGATAGTGGCGACCCAGCCGTTGTCGCCGCGCAGTTCCGACGGGCGGTAGCCGCGTACGCTGCCGGGACCGCCAAGCGAGAATTTTTCGGTGTCGGCGAGGGGGCCGCTGGAAAACACCCAGTGCGTGCGCAGGTAGAGATCCCAGTTTTTTGATGCTGCGCGCAGGTGGTTGATGTCGAGGTCGAGTTTGACTTCCTGTGCGTCCTGCCGCGTGCCCGGATTGTTCTTGCCGTTGCCCGTGAACGCCAGCGTGGCACCGGTCGTCGCCGAATCGGCATGCACCCAGCTGCCCAGCGCGCTGACGCTGAGCAGGTTGATGCGGTTGTCCGCGTTCTGCACACCCAGCGTGCGCTGCGTGGAATGGGTGCTGCGCAAGCCCAGGCCGAACACCAGGTTGTGCGCGCGGCTGCGGGCATACGGGTAGGACAGCACCAGTTCGGTGTTGGTGACGTCGCCCTCGATGCCCAGCGCGGCGAAGTTGCCGGCGATTTGGTATTCGACCCGGGAATGGGTCGCACCCAGCCGCGCCCCGTTGGCGCTGACGGGCAGGCTGTAGCCGATGCGGCCGAATGTGAGCAGGTCGTGATGCGTCCTGATCACCCGTGCGTTGAACTGGTCGCCGATGCCGAAGGGATTGTTGATGTCGAGCCCGGCGTCTATGCGCGTCTCGCCGGTTTCCTTGCGGCCGTGGTTGTCGATGGCGATGCTGCCCGCAGCCGCTTTTTCCTCGGTGCGGATGACCATGTCGGTGGTGCCGAATTCGGCGCCCGGGGCGAGCGTCGCACGCGCCGAAAGCCCGGGCAGGTCGTTCATCAGCAGCAGGCTGCGTTCGAGGGCGGACAGGGTGATGATGCGGTCGCGCGGCAGGTCGCTGATCCGCGCGGCGATGAGTTCGGCCGGATAGCGGTCGTTGCCGACGATGCTGATGCCGGAGATGCGGCCCTCGATGACTTCGATGCGGACGATGCCGTCGGCCACCTTCTGCGCCGGGATGATGGCGCGCGCAATCGGGAAACCGCTGTCGCGGTAGAGGCGGGTCACCGTGTCCGCGGCGCGGTTCAGGTCATAGAGGTTGAGCTCGAGGTCGATGTAGCGTTCGGTGAGCTGCTTGAGCTGCCGCTGTGTGTAGACTGTGTTGCCGACAAACTCGAAGGCATTGACCGTGAATCGCGGTGCGGCGGGGTCATGGACTGCATCGGGGCGCGATGCCGGGAATATGACCTCGGCCGGGGTGGGGGCCAGCAGTGGCTGGCGATCCGGCACCGTGTCGAGCACCGAGCCCGGCGTGATGCCGGCCTGGCCCAAGGCCGGCAGGGATGCGCAGCAGGCCGCGAGCAGCGCCGCGACGCGCAACACAGAAAGCAGGCGTGGTGTGGCGTGCTGCGACGACAACTTGTTCTCCATCCCCTTCGGCGACCGGCTGCAGGCGGCCGCCGTCATCTACGCCGCAATTTCCGATGCGGTCAGCGTTTTTCCGCGAGTTTGGGTTTCCACTCGCGTACCGCCAGTTGCGCCTGTTCGCGTTGTTCCGGCGTCAGCCGGCGATCCGCGGCTTCACGGTTGTTGGCGGCGTCCGGGTTGCCGCGCGCCGCGGCGAGACTGAACCAGACGTAGGCCTGCGCCATGTCGGCCGGCGTGCCGCGGCCGCTGCCGTAGAGCACGCCGAGGTTGTTCTGCGCCTGCGCGTGGCCCTGTTCGGCTGCGCTGCGATACCAGTTCAGCGCGACCGCAAGGTCGGCCGGAACGCCCAGCCCTTTTTCGTAGAGCACGCCGAGGTTGTTTTGCGCCTGGGGCTGGCCGCGCTCGGCGGCGCGCCGGTACCAGCGGCCGGCCTCGGCATAATTCTGGGCGACACCCAGGCCGCGCTCGTAGAGCACGCCGATGTTGTTCATGGCGTTGGTGTTGTTCTGGGCTGCTGCACGGCGGTACCACCGCATGGCCTGCGTGTAGTTCTGCTGTACGCCGCGGCCGCCGAAGTAGAGCACGCCGAGGTTGTTCTGGGCGTTGGCATTGCCGCGCTGGGCGGCTCGTGTATACCAGCTGGCGGCCTGCTTGGCGTCGGGTTTGACGCCCAGGCCTTTTTCATACATGACGCCGACGTTGTTCTGGGCCTGCGCATGGTTTTGCTCGGCGGCGCGCCGGTACCAGTTTACGGCTTCGGCAAAATTGCGCTCCACGCCCTGGCCTTTTTCGTAGAGCACGCCTAGGTTGTTCTGGGCGTCGGCGTTGCCGTTGGCGGCGAGCGGTTGCCATTCCTTGTAGGCGGTGGCGTAATCGGCCTTGCGGTAGGCCGCCAGACCCTGTGCAAGGTCGGCGCGGGCGGGTGCGCACAACGCCAGGAAAATGATCCCGGTCGCCAGCGCAGCAAAGATCGATTTCATGCTGTCACCCGAATTTTGACGGTCGACCCCTATTCTAACGTATCCCGTCGCCAGTTAGGGTCGCGCGGCAGATGCGATTTGCGGCGGCCGGCGGCGCAAACCGCAGTGACATTTCTCTTTTTTTAAGTCTCAAGTTATATGGTAGGGTGACGCGTATCCAGCGGGGGCCTTGCGCATGACGGGCTGTACGCAATCCGGGACCGGTGCATGAACGAAGAATTCGAAAAACAGTTTTCACAATGGGCGAAGGCGCTGGGGCCGCAGAACGTCGAGCGCCTGCTGGCGGTGACTTCGAAACTCGATCTGCCGGCCAACCGGGTGATCATCCGCGATCGCATGCCTGTGGATTCGCTCTACCTCATCCTCAGCGGCGAAGTATCGATTTCGGTGGAAGAGAACCGCAAGTCGATCAATCTCGGGATGATCGGCCCGGGGCAGGTGCTGGGCGAAGTCTCGGTGCTGAGCGGCGAGCAGCGGGCGAGTTCCACGGTGACCTCGCGCACGCCGGTACGCATGCTGCGCCTGCGCCACCAGGCGCTCGAAGACCTGATCGCCGAAAACCAGGTCATCGCCGGCGTGTTGCTGCAGCATTTCATCGACATGCTGACGGATCGCCTGCGCGCATCGGTGAAGTCGTTTGCCGATCTGAAAGCGGGCCACCGGCCGCCAGCCCCGGGCGAAAACGAAGCCGCGTCGGCCGCCGGCGGCAAAAACTGGCTGAAATCGTTTTTTGACCGCTCCTAGACGGAAAGCGCCGCGATGGATCTCAAACAGTTTCTGAAAACGCTGCCGGCTTTCGAACGGTTTGCCCCCGAGCATCTCGACGTGCTGTCCGAACTGATGGAGGTGTCCAGCCACCGCGCGGGGCAGAAGTTCATCGTGCAGGGGCAGCAGGGAGACGCCATGTTCCTGCTGATGGAGGGCGCGGTGCAGACTACCCACGTCGATGAAGTGACCGGCGTGGTCCACGAGGCGCGTGACCTGCATGCCGGGGAAATTTTCGGCCTGCTGTCGCTGGTGGAGGACATGCCGGCAAGCTGGACTTCCGTCGCCGGGGAACCGGTGACGGTGGCGGCGCTGGGGCCGGATGAATTCCGCGAATTGTTCCGCATGGCGCCGCCGATCGCCTATCACCTGCAGTACATGATCGCGGTCCAGCTCGCGCGCAACCTGCAGGAGCGCAACCGGCAGCTGCGGGAATTGCTGCAGACCCGCGCTGCTGCTGCGGCGACCTGAAAACGGCCGCAGCGGGCTATTTGCCCAGTTGCGGAGAAGACGAGTAGTGCTCCATTTCGTCGCGGGTTTTCCAGGTTTTTTCGTCGAGCAGTGCGGCCGGGACCGGCCGCAGCGCCGCGGATGCCACCGCTTCCGCCGCGACCAGCTTCAGGACTTCGGGATAGGCGATCTTGCGCAGCCGGCTTTCCTCCCCGGCGACACGCGCCACCATGAAGCCGTCGTATACCCGGTGCACGTAGATGTTGGCAGGCATTGCGCGTCCGCCCGGCCGCTGCCAGGTGATGGTGTAGCGGGTGTCGGCCTTGAAGTCATTTTTGTCCATCAGTGGATCCCGAAAGGGCGGGGCGACGGATAGTCGCCGGGTATGGCCCCGGTGAGTCCGTTAACCTGTTGATTAAAAAATAAAATGAGTAGGATTGCGGTCATGGTGCAGAAATCCGTCCGGGAGGAGTCGGCAGTCTATAATCAACCAGCCTTTGTCATCGGGCATCGGCAGCGCGGGCATTGCCCTTGCGTGGAGATCATCATATATTAGAGTTTGCTGTTACACTAATTCAAATAAAGAGAGGCACCAAATGCAGTTTGACAAGGAACTGGATGCGCGCGGCCTGAATTGCCCGCTGCCGATCCTGCGTACCAAAAAGGCATTGACCGACATGACCACCGGCCAGGTGCTGAAAATCATGGCCACTGATCCCGGCTCGGTCAAGGATTTCCAGGCTTTTTCCAAGCAGACCGGCAATGAATTGC
>JBMTEY010000005.1:0-46640 GCA_049433545.1 Burkholderiales bacterium
AGCAGGCGATCCACGACTACCAGAACGGGCGGCTGGCGTCGCCGGCGAGGTAGAAAAAAAACGCCGGCCCTTGCGGCCGGCGTTGTGTCCAGCGCATGGCTGCGACGTTTACTGCGCCTTGATGCCGGCGATCAGTGCGGCCTTTTTGTAGCGCGCGATTTCGTCGGGCAGCAGCGTTGCCAGCTTGTTTGCCGGCAGCGTCCACGGCTCGGCGCCCTGCACGTCGAGGAATTTCTTCATGTCACCGCTGTTGACGATCTTGGTGATCGCCGCGGTGATGAATTCCCGGCGTTCCTTCGTCAGGCCGGCAGGCGCAAACACACCCCACCACAGGTTGTATTCATAGCCGGGCGCACCTTGCGATGCGGCTGTCGGCAGGTCCGGGAACAGCGGCGATTTTTCGAGGCTGGTGACGGCGAGGATGCGCACGCGGCCGGAATCGCGTTGCGGCAGCAGCGCCGAAGAGCTCGAGATCAGGATGTCGATTTCGCCGGAGGCGATCGCAGTGACCGCGAGCGAGATGCCCTTGTAGGGAACGTGCTGCATCTTGAAGCCGCCTGCCGCGGCGAACAGCGCGCCCGAGAAATGGTTGTTGCCGCCGGCTCCGGAGGAGCCGTAGTTGAATTTGCCCGGGTTCTTTTTGCCGAGGGCGATCAGTTCCTTGATGTTCTTGGCCGGCACCGAGGGATGGATGGCCACCAGCATCGGCGCGCGTGCGATCGTGCCCACCGCAATGATGTCCTTTGCCGCGTCGAACGGCAGCTTGGAGCGTGTCGCAGCCGTTGCCGGGTAGGACGACGTGGTGCCGAGCAGGGTGTAACCGTCGGGCGCGGCCCTGGCGACGAGTTCGGCGCCGATCATGCCGCTGGCGCCGGCGCGGTTTTCGACGACGACGTTTTTGCCCCAGGCGGCAGCGAGCCGCTGCGCGATCGCGCGGCTCATCACGTCGGACGAGCCGCCGGCGGTGTAGGGCACGACCATCTGCAGGTTTTTGGACGGGAACGCCTGTGCCTGCGCGTCAGTGGTATTGCCGATGCCTGCCGCGACCAGCGCGGCGGCGGCCAGTCCTGACCATACTGAAGTCTTCATGTTTTCTTTTCCTCGTCTTGGTGGGCATTGCAGTGATGCCCGGTTGATGCGAACAGCGATGGCTCGCGAAAATCCGGGGCCAATTGTAACGCCGTTGCTGCCGTGGGGCGACCCGGGCCGGATTCAGTCCCAGGCCGGTGCGCGGCCTGCCGGATTGGCGATGCGGCCGTCGGGCCGGGCCAGCGCATGGATGCGTTGCATTTCATCGGTGGTCAGCGCGAAGCCGAAAACATCGAGATTCTGCGCGATGCGCTCGGCGTTCGAGGAGCGCGGGATCGGCGCGATGGCGCCCTGCTGCACGATCCAGCGCAGCGCGACCTGGGCGACGGTTTTGCCGTGGGCCTGCGCAATCGCGGCAAGTTCCGGATCCTTGAACATCCGTCCGCGCGCAAGCGGGCAGTACGCGGTGAATATCAGCCCCTTGCGGCGGCAGTAATCGAGCACTTTTCCCTGATCGAGATAGGGGTGATATTCGGCCTGCAGCGTGGCCAGCGGCTCGGAGCAGACGGCGAGGGCCTCCTCCAGCAGTGCGATGTTGAAATTGGCGACACCGATGTGGCGGGCGAGCCCGTCGCGCTTCGCTTTAGCCAGCGCGCCCATGGTTTCCCGCAGCGGCACCTTGTCCATGCTCGGCCAGTGCACGTGCAGCAGGTCGACATAATCGACCTGCAGGTTCTTCAGGCTTTCCTCGACGGAGCGCGCGAAAGCGTCGGCACGCAGGTATTCATGGGAAACCTTGGTGACCAGGAAGATGTCCTTGCGCGGCACACCCGCGGCGCGGATGCCCGAGCCCACGCCTTTCTCCGAGCCGTATTTCCAGGCGGTGTCGATATGGCGGTAACCCAGTTTCAGAGCGGTGGCGACAAGTTCGCTGCAGTCGCCGAGTTGCGAGGTGCCGAAGCCGATCTGCGGCATCTCGCAGCCGTGTGCGGACAGTCTGGGGATTGCGGCAGGGGGCAAGGGAATCTCCGGTTGCGCAGGAAAAAGACGAGGGCCGTAGAATACGCGTTTTGATTTTCAGCGCACAGGTACCCGATGAACCAGCCTCCGTTCCATCTCGCCTTTCCCGTAGACGATCTCGCCAAGGCCCGTGCTTTCTATGGCGGCCTGCTTGGCTGCCCCGAGGGACGGTCTTCACCGGAATGGGTGGATTTCAATTTTTACGGGCACCAGATCGTGGCGCATCTAGCCCCCGGGGAGGTCGGTCATCGCAGCACCAGCACCGTGGACGGCGATCATGTGCCGGTGCGCCATTTCGGTGCGGTGCTGAGCATGGACCAGTGGAATGCGCTGGCCGAACGGCTGAAAAGTGCCGGGACGCGTTTCATCATCGAACCGCATGTACGTTTCAAGGGGCAGGTTGGCGAGCAGGCGACGATGTTTTTTCTCGACCCTTGCGGAAACGCACTGGAATTCAAGGCGTTTGGCGATATCGGCCAGCTTTTCGCGAAGTAAAATCCCGGGGCAGCGAAGGTTGACCAACGGGGGGTAATGTTCCTACACTGCATGGTCCGCATCACAGTACCCCTCTCATCACAAATCAATATTACCCAGCAGGAGGAAAATCATGCGTCATTCATTGAAGGCTCTGATACTCGCGGCCAGCGCACTGTTTGCATTGCCCGGGTGCGCACCAGAACCAGAAACGGTCAATCTGTCGATCGCCACCGGCGGCACCGGCGGCGTGTATTACCCGCTCGGCGGCGGCATGGCCAATGTCTTTTCGAAAACCATTCCCGGCATGACCGCGACCGCTGAAGTGACCGGCGGCTCGGTCGACAACATGCGACTGATCGGGTCTGGAAAACCCTATATTGCGCTGACACAGGCTGATGCGGCGAAAGACGCCTACAACGGCGAAGGCAAATTCAAGGGCACCAAGATTCCGGTGCGCGCGATGATGATGCTCTACACCAACCTGATGCAGGCGGTGACTGTGGAAGGCACTGGCGTCAACAGCATTGCTGATCTCAAGGGCAAGCGCGTGTCCACCGGTTCGCCTGGCAGTGCGACCGAAGTGTTTGCGCACCGTTTGCTGCAGGCTGCCGGCATTGACCCGAACAAGGACATCCGCAAAGAGCGCCTGGGCGCAGCTGAATCCGCCAATGCCCTCAAGGACAAGAAGATTGACGCTTTCTTCTTCGTTGCCGGACTGCCGACTTCGGCGGTAACCGATGTGGCAGCCACGCCCGGTATGAAAATCAAGTTCCTCGATTCAGCACACCTGCTTGCCGCGATGAACAAGGCTTCGGGCAATATCTATGTCGCCGACGACATTCCGAAGAGCACCTACCCGGGCATGACGGTCGACAACAAGGCGACCGCGGTAGCCAACCTGCTGGTGGCGAATGCCAACATGAGCGAACAGACGGTGTACAACATCGTCAAGACGATTTTCGACAAACATGCCGACCTGGTTGCCGTGCACAAGGCCGCGAACGACATCAAGCTGGATCGGCAGAAGCCCGAAGCTTCTCCTGTTCCGTGGCATCCGGGTGCCGTCAAGTATTTTAAGGAAAAAGGGCTGAAATTCTGATTCGGCATGCCCATTGCAACCCCGTCCATGACCGGACGGGGTTTTTCTTTTCAGGATTACCCTTTCGCGTTACCGTGTGCCTGTCAGACGGCGCGAACATTACAAAACCGAGGGTGGGGGAGTAAATGACTGAAACTTCAGCCGCGAATCCGGCGCAGGATGAAGCTGCATTCAGCGACGACGCGCGCAAGCGCGTTGAGGAGTTGATCGAAGAAGAAGAGGGTGTACACAACCGCTACACGGGTGCGCTGGCCGCCTTTATCACCGTGGCGGCAGTGATCATGTCGCTGTTTCACCTCTATGCCGCGGTGGAGATCGTTCCGTCATTCATGCTGAGGCCGATCCATGTTGCATTTACTCTGGCGCTGGTGTTCCTGATTTTCCCGGCAGCCAAGCGCTTCCGTCACCGGCTGATGTGGTGGGACATCATTTGCGCCGGGCTGACGCTGGGCGTCGCCGGATACATCCTCTACTGGGGTGATCTGCTTGGTGACCGGGCGACAATACCCACCACCTTGGACCAGGTGGTCGGGGTCACGCTGATTCTGCTTATCCTTGAGGCCAACCGCCGCAGTTCGACCTGGATACTGCCGTTCATCGTCAGCCTGTTCCTGGCCTATGCCCTGTTCGGCCAGAATTTGCCGGCGCCGTGGACACACCGCAGTTACGATCTTTCCCGGCTGACAGGATCGCTGTACATGACGCTGGAGGGCATATTTGGCGTCGCGGTGGATGTGTCCTCGACCCTGATCATCCTGTTCACGATATTCGGCGCCTTCCTGCAGTATTCGGGCGCAGGACGCTTTTTCCTCGATTTCTCCTTTGCGGCCATGGGCGGCAAGCCGTCGAGTGCGGGTCGCGCGGTGGTGATGTCCTCGTTCCTGCTCGGCGGGCCGTCGGGTTCCGGTGTTGCCACCACGGTGACCATCGGCGCCGTGGCCTATCCGCTGCTGGCCAAGGCGGGATACGGCAAGGAGCCCGCCGGCGGGCTGCTGGCAGCGGGCGGCCTCGGCGCGATCATTTCGCCGCCGGTGCTGGGGGCTGCCGCGTTCCTGATTGCCGAGTTCCTGAGGATCTCCTATCTCGACGTGATCCTGATGGCCACCATCCCGACGCTGCTGTTCTATCTCGGGATTTTCATCATGGTCGAAATCGATGCGCGCAAGTTCGCGATGCACGCCGTCACGCTGGAGAAGCACGAACGCGCGATCGATCTGGCCAAGCGGTATTGGTACCATTTCATCTCGCTGGTCTCGATCGTGTTCTTCATGCTGATGGGCTATTCGCCGATCCTGTCGGTGTTCTATGCCACGGTGGTGACCGCGCTGGTTTCGTTTCTGCAGAGCGACTCGGCGCTGATTCCCTACGACTGGTTCCGCGGCCGCCTGCCCTGGATCAAGGGGTTCTGGAATTCCGGTTTCATCAAGGCGCTGGAGGGCGGTTCGATCGGCGTGCTCAATGTCGCTGCGACCTGCGCTTCGGCCGGCATCATCGTCGGCGTGGTGACGCTGACCGGCCTCGGACTCAAGTTCAGCTCCATCGTGCTCGACTATGCCAATTCCGGCGCGCAATCCCTCGTGGATTTATGGGCCCTGTTCGGCGCGGACCGGACACCGGAACTGTTGCACTCGATGCGGCTGCTACTGACCGCGTTCTACACCTCGCTGATCGTGTGGATCGTCGGCCTCGCCGTGCCGGTTACCGCGTCGTACATCATCTGCGCGGTGATTGCCGCGCCGGCGCTGATCAAACTCGGCGTGCCGGACTTCGCTGCGCACATGTTCATCTTCTATTACGCCGTGCTCTCGGAAGTCTCTCCGCCGACCGCACTGTCGCCGTTTGCCGCGGCGGCCATCACCGGTGGCGGGCCTTACAAGACGACGCTGCAATGCTGGAAATACTGCGCGCCGGCGTTCCTGGTGCCGTTCATGTTCGTGCTCGACCCTTCGGGCACCGGCCTGCTGCTGGGGGGCTCCTTCAAGAACCTCGCACAGGCGGACTGGGGCGCGGTGGCGATCATCTCGGTGACGGCTGTGATTGGCATACTCGCGCTGGCCGGTGGCCTACAGGGCTGGCTGCTGCGCAAGACCAACATCCTCGAACGCTGGATGCTGATCATCGCTGGTCTGGCGCTGGTGTATCCGACCACGACCTCCGACCTGATCGGGATATCCCTGGTCGCGCTGGTGGTGGCGATGCAGAAAATGCGACCGGCACCGGCTGCCGCCGCGACATGACCGGACCGGGGCCGGCGGCGGGGCAGCGGGAGACCCGCTATGCCACGCCGTTTGCCGTGCTCGGCATGGTCGGCGACGGCGGCGTGTTGACCAGTGTGCGTTATCTGCCGCGCAGCACTGCGCCGGTTGCGCCGCTGGATCGCGTCGCCGAACGTGCGTGCCGCGAAGTCGAGCGTTACCTGACCGATCCCGAATACCGTTTCGCGGTACCCTATCGCCTGCACGGCACCCCATTCCAGCAGCGGGTATGGCGCGAGATCGAAAAACTTTTCCCGGTAAAAACAACAACGTATGGCGATATGGCGCGTCGTCTTCGCAGTGCAGCCCGTGCCGTGGGCGGTGCCTGCGGCGCCAACCCGGTGCCGCTGATCGTGCCCTGCCATCGCGTGCTGGCAGCCGGCGGGGCGCTGGGCGGTTTCATGGGCGGCAGGGATTCTTTTCCGTTGAGTGTCAAACGCTGGTTGCTGCGCCATGAAGGCATCCTCGAATAGCGAGATCGACGGTTTTTGCGATGCACTGTGGCTGGAGGATGGGCTGTCGCGCAACACGCTCGACAGTTACCGCCGCGATCTGCGCCAGTTTGCGGCGTGGCTGGAGGGGCGCGGCGTAAGCGCGTTGCTCGACGTCGACCAGGCGCTGATCCAGGACTATCTGGCACACCGTTTTCGCGCCAAAACCCGCGCGTCGAGCGCCGCGCGTCTGCTCTCCAGCCTGAAGCGGTTCTATCGTCACGCGCTGCGTCAGAACACGATTGCGGTCGATCCCACGCTGCGCATCGACACGCCCAAGCTTCCGCGCGCATTGCCGAAAACGCTGACTGAAGCGGATGTTGATACGCTGCTGGCCGCACCGCCGCTGGATGAGCCGCTGGGCCTCCGTGACCGCGCGATGCTGGAAGTGTTGTATGCCAGCGGCTTGCGCGTGTCGGAACTGGTGTCGCTGAAAGTTCCGCAGGTCAGCCGCGACATGGGTGTGGTGCGGGTGATCGGCAAGGGATCCAAGGAGCGGCTGGTGCCGCTCGGCGAAGAGGCGCTGGCATGGATCGAGCGCTACCTGCGCGAAGCGCGGCCGAAACTGCTCGACGGCAGATCCAGCGACGCGCTGTTCGTCACGTCGCGCGCGGCGGTGATGACGCGCCAGTCGTTCTGGCATCTGCTGAAGCGTTATGCCTTGCAGGCGGGACTCAACAAGCCGATTTCACCGCACACGCTGCGCCATGCGTTCGCGACCCATCTGCTCAATCACGGCGCCGACCTACGCGTGGTGCAACTGCTGCTCGGCCATTCCGACATCTCGACGACGCAGATCTATACCCATGTCGCGCAGGAGCGCATGAAGCAGCTGCATGCGCGGCATCACCCCCGGGGATGATGCTTACTGGCGTTTGCCGCGCTCGATGGTGACGCCGAGTTTTTTGACGCCGGCGAGCGGCGCCAGCTTGGCGATCGAAATCCGCAGCCACGGCGCCTTGAAGTCGCTGATGATCATTTTGGCGATGGATTCGGCGGCGTGTTCGAGCAGGGAGAAATGCTCTCCGGCGAACAGCTTTTTGATGGCGGCAACGACTGCCGCATAGTCGATGGTGTCTTCGATGCGATCGCTGTCGGCGGCATGTTTTCCGCGCAGGCCGATTTCCAGGTCCAGTTGTATGGTCTGCGCGACCTGCTGTTCACGCGCATAAATGCCGATGCGGGTTTCGATGCGCAGTTCGCTGATGAATATGGTGTCCATGACGGGGAGTGGCGGCGCCACTTGCGCTAGAATGGCCGGCGCCATTCTAGGGGAAATCAACCGGTGTTACTAATTCCGCTGCTGGTCGTTGCCGGGCTGTCCTACCTGATCGGTTCGGTGTCGTTCGCGGTCGTGGTGAGCCGTGCCTACCGGCTGCCTGATCCGCGCGAATACGGATCCGGCAATCCCGGCGCGACCAATGTTCTGCGCAGTGGACGGAAATCCGCGGCAGTGCTGACGTTGATCGGGGATTGCGCCAAGGGCTGGCTCGCGGTGTTTGCCGCGGCGCAGTGGGCCGCAGATGCGGCGGAAACAGCGATGGCAGTGGCGGCAGTGGCGGTGATACTCGGCCACATGGCTCCGCTGTTCCACAGGTTCAGGGGCGGCAAGGGCGTGGCCACCGCGCTGGGCGTTCTGCTCGGACTGAACTGGATACTGGCGCTGGGCACGCTGACGACCTGGATCATCATCGCGGTGTTTTTCCGCTACTCGTCGCTGGCGGCGCTGGTTTCCGCGGTGTTCGCGGCCTTCTTCACGCTGATCCTCTACAACATCGCGCATCCGTTTATGGCAGCGGTTTCTGTCATTGCGGTCATGCTGGTCTGGCGGCATCGCGGCAACATCCGCAACCTGATGGCCGGCAAGGAAAGCAAACTGGGCGAGAAAGCGGAAACCTAGCCGCTTGCCGTGTCTGCAAGATCCCAGCGCGGGCGTACGGTGAATCCGTTCGCCGCCGCGCCCTCACCCTGCTGCAGCCGCAACGCGCCCGCGAAAGCAATCATCGCCCCGTTGTCGGTACAGAATTCCAGTGGCGGATAGAACACCTCGCAACCGATGCGCCGTGCGGCGCCGGTGAGCTGTGCGCGCAATAATCTGTTGGCGCCGACGCCGCCGGCGACGACCAGGCGGTCGAGACCGGTCTTCTCGACGGCTGCTATGGCCTTGCCTGCCAGAACATCGACGATGGCGGCCTGCAGTTCGGCGGCGAGGTCGGCGCGATCCTGGTCGTCCAGCGGTTTCTGCCGTGCCGAGGTCAACACCGCGGTTTTCAGGCCGCTGAAACTGAAATCCAGGTTTTCGCTGCGCAGCATCGGCCGCGGCAGCACGAATTTCCCCGCACGTCCCGATTCCGCGAGCGCGGCGATCGCCGGTCCGCCGGGATAACCCAGCCCCAGCAGTTTTGCCGACTTGTCGAAGGCTTCGCCTGCGGCGTCGTCGAGCGTTTCGCCGAGCAAGGTGTATTTTCCGATGCCCGTGACCTGCATCAGCTGGGTGTGGCCGCCGGAAACCAGCAGTGCGACGAACGGAAATCCGGGAGCGGGTTTCGCCAGCAGCGGGGACAGCAGGTGGCCCTCAAGATGATGAACGCCGATCGCCGGGATCCCCAGCGCGTGGGCCAGGCTGGTGCCGATGCCCGCGCCGACCAGCAGCGCCCCGGCGAGGCCGGGACCGGCGGTGTAGGCGATTGCGTCCAGATCGGCGAGGGTGGCATGCGCCTGGCGCAGGACTTCCCGGGTCAGCGGCAGGACCCGGTGGATATGGTCGCGGGAAGCCAGTTCCGGGACCACCCCGCCGTAATCGGCATGGAGGTCGACCTGGGAGTGCAGGGCATGGGCGAGCAGGCCGCGCCCGGTGTCATAAAGGGCGATGCCGGTTTCGTCGCAGGAGGATTCGATGCCGAGTACGAGCACAGGGTGGGGTCGGGTAGGCGGCGCGGGCGGGGTGTCTGCACCTGTAAAATCCGGCCGAATCCGGTTATAATACGCGTTTTTCCCCATTACCGACCCGGTTTAGAGGTTTCATGACTACAGTTCGCGTGAAGGAAAACGAGCCGTTCGAAGTGGCGCTGCGCCGCTTCAAGCGCACGGTTGAAAAGACGGGCCTGCTCACTGAGCTGCGCGCCCGCGAGTTCTACGAGAAGCCGACCTCGGAGCGCAAGCGCAAGCTCGCCGCCGCCGTGAAGCGTACGCACAAGCGCCTGCGCTCACAGCTGTTGCCGCCGAAGCTGTACTGACCGGCAAACCGGCGTAGCCGTCAAAGGGTGCAGGGGCCTAGCCTCGCACCCTTTTGTCATTTGAAGGACCAGCCGACAGTGGAGCGTGACGATGTCACTGCGTGAAACGATCAACGAGGACCTCAAGGCCGCGATGCGCGGCGGCGATGCCGCGCGCCGCGACACCATCCGTCTGCTGACGGCGGCGCTGAAGCAGCGCGAAGTGGACGAACGCAAGGCGCTGACCGATGCCGACGTGCTG
The DNA here is from genome assembly GCA_049433545.1 of Burkholderiales bacterium. Lineage (GTDB taxonomy): Bacteria > Pseudomonadota > Gammaproteobacteria > Burkholderiales > SG8-41. The sequence continues at coordinate 9,849 of JBMTEY010000005.1, forward strand.
GGCATTATCGAGAAGATGATCAAGCAGCGCCGCGATTCGATTACCCAGTTCGAACAGGGCGGGCGCCAGGATCTCGCCGACAAGGAAAAGCAGGAGCTCGCGCTGCTGCAGTGCTACATGCCGCAGGCATTGGGCGAGGGCGAAATTTCCGCCGCAGTGCAGGCCGCGATCTCCGAAACCGGCGCCGCGGGACCCGCGGACATGGGCAAGGTGATGGCGGTGCTCAAGCCGAAGCTCGCCGGCCGCGCCGACATGGGCAAAGTGTCGGCGGCAGTGAAGGCGCAACTGGCAAAGTAGCAGTTCGTTGTTTTTGCTGGCGTTTCGGGCTGCCACGGACGGTGCGCACGGAAGCCGGTGGCGCGCCGCGCGCTACCCTATAATCTGGCGCAGGGTTGGGGTCAGCATTCCGCGGCCGCTACAGACTTGGGACGATCAGCAGCGCGCATGATTCCGCAGTCTTTCATACAGGATCTGCTGGGCCGGGTCGACATCGTCGAAGTCGTCGACCGTCACGTCAAGCTCAAGCGCAGCGGCGCCAATTATTCGGCCTGCTGCCCCTTCCATTCCGAAAAATCCCCTTCGTTCACGGTGAGCCCTACCAAGCAGTTCTACCACTGCTTCGGCTGCGGCGCGCACGGCACCGCTATCGGCTTCATGATGGAGTACGGCGGCATGGGTTTCGTCGATGCGGTGAAGGATCTTGCGCAAAGCGTCGGCATGCAGGTGCCCGAGGAGCAGCGCTCGGAACAGGCGCAGCGGCGGGCCGAGGAAGGGCCGGACCTGTACGGCGTCCTGCTGCAGGCGGCGCAGTTTTACCGCAACCAGCTGAAGGATACGCCGCAGGCGATCGAGTACCTGAAACGCCGCGGGCTGTCCGGTGAGATCGCCAAACGTTTCGGCATCGGTTATGCGCCGGACGGCTGGCAGAACCTCGAGCAGGTTTTCCCCGATTATGCGAACAAGGCGCTGAATGCCGCCGGGCTGGTGAAACAGAACGAGGAAGGGCGGCGTTACGATGTGTTTCGCGACCGCATCATGTTTCCGATCGTCGATGTGCGCGGCAACATCATCGGGTTCGGCGGACGTGTGCTGGGCGACGGCGAGCCGAAATATCTCAATTCCCCCGAGACCGCGGTATTCGAAAAGGGGCGCGAACTCTACGGACTGTTCCAGGCACGGCGCGCGATCCGCGATGCCGGCTGCGTGATCGTGGTCGAGGGCTACATGGACGTCGTGGCGCTTGCGCAGGCGGGAATCGAATACGCGGTGGCGACCCTGGGCACTGCGACCACGCCGATTCACGTGCAGAAACTGCTGCGCCAGTCCGACGAGGTGGTGTTCTGTTTTGACGGTGATGCTGCCGGACGCCGCGCGGCGTGGCGCGCGCTCGAAAACAGCCTCGCCCAGCTGGTCGACGGCAAGCAAGTGAAATTCCTGTTCCTGCCCGACGGCGATGATCCCGACAGCTATGTGCGCGCCCACGGCAAGGCGGCGTTCGAGAAGCTGCTGGCTGGTGCCGACCCGCTGTCGCGTTTCCTGATCGACTCCCTGCGCGCCAATGTCGATATCGGCGCCTCCGAGGGCCGTGCCACGCTGATGCAGCAGGCTAAACCGCTGGTGAAGCAGATCGCAGCGCCTATGCTGTCGCTGCTGCTGCGCAAGGAGATAGCGCAGCTGGTCGGCGTGCTGCCGCAGGAACTTGACGCCCAGTTCGAGATCAGAAGCCAGTCCCCTGCCGCACCACCGCGGCGCCCGGAACCGGCAAAACCATCGATACTGCGTAACATGCTGGACCTGGTGGTGTGTGATCCGGCACTCGGTCTGCTGATCGATCGCGATGAACTGGCGAAGGGTGTTGCCGCGGGGGTCCCGGAACTGGATCCGGCACAGTGGAAAGTCATGGATGTGCTGCTACAGGCCGTGGCCGCCGGTCAGGCGGGCCCGAGTCTCGGCGAATTGTTCCGGGGCACGCCGCATGAGGCCACCATGCAACTGGCGGAAGCAAGGGCGCTGAAAGTGCTGGAAAGTTTGCCGACACCGGCAGAACGCGAGGCCGAATTCAAGGATGCCTGGCAGCGCGTGGCGGAGCGTATCCGGAAATTCCGGGCCACCCGGCCGCGCCAGCCGGCCGCCCAAGCCCGGACTTGAGTGCTGAAAATGCGGAAAAGTGTTTTGTAACAAGTAGTTATCTGGGCCTGCAGCAGGTGATAAGCTGCATGGTTTCGGGTATAATTAACGGTTTTTCACCGTTACGTCGCCCGGCGGAGCCTCCCCCTTATGGCCAAGCAATCCAAAGCACCCAAATCCAAGGCAAAAAACGCGAAGTCCGGCAGCGCCAAGGCGAAGAGCGCCGTGCGTTCGCGTTCCGCCAAAGCACCGGTCAAGGCCAAGGCGCGCGCTGCCGGCAAATCCCGTAGCGTCAAGACGAAAGTCCTGCCGCGCGCCGCCAAGTCCAGGGCGGCGGCGAAGCCTGCGGTAAAAGCCAAGGGCAAGGCGGCGCCGAAAGCGGCGGCCAAATCCAAGGCGACCTTGCGCAAGGAGCAGCGCCTCGCCAATTTCAAGGCTGTCGCCAAGCAGGCGCTGGCCAAGGTCAAGGCGGCTGCGCAGAAGCTCGACAAGACGGCGCCGCAGCCGGCGGCGCCGGCAGCGAGCAAGGCTGGCGGCAAGCGCGCAACGCGCGGGCTGACGGCAAGGGAGCGCGCGCTGGTCAAGGAATTCGAGCGGCGCGAACTGTCGCCGGCGGACGCCGAAGCGCGCCGGCTGCGGCTGAAAAACCTGGTTGTGCTCGGCAAGGAGCGCGGTTACCTGACCTACGCCGAGATCAACGACCACCTGCCCGATGACATGCTCGATGCCGAGGCGATCGAAAATATCATTGGCATGATCAACGACATGGGCATCCAGGTCTACGACGAGGCGCCGGATGCCGAGACGCTGCTGATGTCGGAATCGACTCCGGCAGTGGCGGACGAAGACGCCGTCGAGGAGGCAGAAGCCGCCCTGTCCACCGTGGACTCGGAATTCGGCCGGACCACCGATCCGGTACGCATGTACATGCGTGAAATGGGGTCGGTCGAACTGCTGACGCGCGAGGGCGAGATCGAGATCGCCAAACGCATCGAGGACGGCCTGCGCCACATGATCCTGGCGATCTCTGCCTGCCCGACCACCATCGCCGAAATCCTGGCGCTGGCCGAAAAGATCGACAAGGACGAAATCCGCGTCGAAGAGGTTGTCGACGGGCTGGCCGATCTCGAACTGAAGGAGGCCATCGTCGAGGACGTCTCCGAGGAAGAGACCGCTGACGAGGAAGACAAGGAAAGCGATTCCGACGACGAGGATGATGACGACGGTTCCGCCAGCGCCGCCCAGGCCGCTGCCGATCTTGCACGCCTGAAGGAAGGATCGCTGCGGCATTTCGCCGACATCCGCAGCAATTACCAGAAGATGATGCGCGCGCTGCAGAAACACGGTTCGCGCGGCCGGCCCTACATCCAGGCCCGTGAGTCGATTTCAGAGGAGCTGATGAAAATCCGCTTCTCGGCGAAGCAGATCGAAGCGCTGTGCGACGGCGTGCGCAAGCTGGTGGAAGAGGTGCGCACCTACGAACGCACGATCATGGCGCTGTGCATCGACAAGGCGCGCATGCCCCGCCAACACTTCATCAAGGAATTCCCGGGCAAGGAAACCAGCGCGCGGTGGATCCGCAGCGAAGTGGAGTCGGCCAATCCCTGGAGCGAAGCGCTGTCGAGGTTCGAGCCGGCGGTCGTCGAGCAGCAGCAGAAACTGCTCGGGCTGCAGGGCCGGATCTGCATCCCGATCAAGGAACTGAAGGAAATCAACCGCCAGATGACCACCGGCGAGGCGCGGGCGCGCCGCGCCAAGCGCGAGATGACCGAGGCCAACCTGCGCCTGGTGATCTCGATCGCGAAAAAGTACACCAACCGCGGCCTGCAATTCCTCGACCTGATCCAGGAGGGCAACATCGGCCTGATGAAGGCGGTGGACAAGTTCGAATACCGGCGCGGTTACAAGTTCTCGACCTATGCGACCTGGTGGATCCGCCAGGCGATCACGCGATCGATCGCCGACCAGGCGCGCACGATCCGCATCCCCGTGCACATGATCGAGACCATCAACAAGATGAACCGCATTTCGCGGCAGATCCTGCAGGAAACCGGCTCGGAGCCGGATCCGGCGACGCTGGCCGAGAAAATGGAAATGCCCGAGGAGAAGATCCGCAAGATCCTGAAGATCTCCAAGGAGCCGATTTCGATGGAAACCCCGATCGGCGACGACGACGATTCGCATCTCGGCGACTTCATCGAGGACCAGTCGACGATGGCGCCCAGCGATGCCGCGGTCTACGGCAGCCTGCGCGACGTCACCGGCGATGTGCTGGACACGCTGACGCCGCGCGAAGCGAAGGTGCTGCGCATGCGTTTCGGCATCGAGATGAACACCGACCACACGCTGGAGGAGGTCGGCAAGCAGTTCGACGTCACCCGCGAACGCATCCGCCAGATCGAGGCCAAGGCGCTGCGCAAGCTGCGTCACCCGTCGCGTTCCGAGCGCCTGCGCAGTTTCCTCGACAACGAGAGCTGAGCAACGGTGGCCGGGGCCGGCGGCCTGCAGTGCGCCGGGGGGATTTCCGGAATGCGGGTCGTTAGCTCAGTCGGTTAGAGCAGGGGACTCATAATCCCTTGGTCGTTGGTTCGAGTCCAACACGACCCACCAGTACTGCCGTGAGCCGGCATGACCTCTGGAGGAACCAGGGGCATCCGGCCGCGAGATTTTGAAACGATAAGGAGGAAGGCAGCGTGGCTGGCGCCGTTAGTGCGGACAATCCGGTTAAAACAATGATGCGCGCGGGCAGGGTCGCGCTCGGCATGAACGTGCGCCTGGCGCGCTCGGGCGACATAGCCCGCATCGCCAAGTCCAGCGGCCACGACTTCATTTTCATCGACATCCAGCATTCGCTGTTCAACCTCGAGACCATAGGCCACATCGCGCAGGCGGCGCTGGGTTGCGGCATCGCGCCGCTGGTGCGGGTGCGCAGCTGCGATGATCCTGATACCTCGGTGCTGCTCGACAACGGCGTCACCGGCATCGTGTTTCCCGACATCAGCACCGCCGACGAGGCGCGGCGCGCGGTCAGGCGTGCGAGGTTTCCGCCGCTCGGGCGGCGCTCGGTGGTCGGCGGCTACGCGATTTTCGATTACCGTCCTATGCCGACCGCCGAGGTGGTGACGGCGCTGCAGGACAACACGCTGGTGGTGTGCATGATCGAAACCCGCGCCGGGGTCGAGAACATCGAGGAAATCGCCGCGGTCGAAGGCATAGATGTGATCCATGTCGGCGCCAACGACCTGCTGACGGCGCTTGGCAAGCCCGGCCAATTCGGTGATCCCGAGGGTGCTGCGGCGATTGAGAAAGTGATTGCGTCGGCGGTGCGCCACGGCAAGATCGCCGGAGTCGGCGGCGACCGCAACCTGCCACGGCAGATGGAATACATACGCCGCGGCGCGCGCTTTATCACCACCAACAGCGAAATCGCTTTCATCATGGCGGAAGCGACGCGCGTCACCGGCGAACTGCGGCGGGCGTTGCAGACGGCAGGCAACTGAAAACAGTGTTGTAATTAAGTAATTGATTTAATTGATATTTTTTTGGAGAACAGCAGATGATGAAAACCCTCAAACCGCTACTTGGCAGCATGATCCTGGCAGTAATGGCACTGCCGGTGTTTGCGCAGGCCGCAGACTGGGCCCCCACCAAGCCGATACGCCTGATCGTGCCGTTCCCGCCGGGTGGCAGCAATGACATCGTCGGCCGGCTGGTTGCCGCCGACCTGAGCCCGCTGCTGGGCCAGCAGGTGATTGTCGACAACCGCGGCGGCGCCGGCGGCATCATCGGTTCCGAGATCGCGGCGAATGCGCAGGCGGACGGACATACGCTGCTGATCGCTTCGGTAGCGTTTGCCTACAACCCGTCCATTTACAAATCGCGGGTGCGTTTCAATCCGGAGAAATCATTCACGCCGATTGCGCAGATCGGCACCGGCCCCAGCGCGCTGACGGTGAATCCGAAGGTGCCGGCAAAAACGACGAAAGACCTGATCGACATGGCAAAAGCGAAGCCGGGCTCGCTGAACTATGCCACGGCCGGCATCGGCAGCTTCCAGCACCTGAGCACGGAAATGCTGAAGCTGCTGGGCAAGATCAACATTGTTCATATCCCGTTCAAGGGCGGTGGCCCGGCGATGGCGGACGTGGTTGCCGGCAACACGCAGATCACCATGGGTTCGCTGCTGCAACTGGTGCCGCATATCCAGGGCAACCGGCTGAGATTGCTCGCAGTCGGCAGCGCCAAGCGCAATAACGCCTTCCCCAACACCCCGACGGTGGCTGAAACCGTTCCCGGTTACGAGGCGAACAACTGGTGGGGCATCCTTGCGCCGGCCGGCGTGTCGCCCGCGATCGTGAAAAGACTGGAAACGGCGGTGGCAAAAGTGGTGAATACGCCGGAAATGCAGAAGAAGTTCGATTCCCAGGGCGCCGAAGTGGCCTACAAGAATTCCGCGGACTACCGCAAATTCATCAAGGTGGAAACGGACAAGTGGACGAAAGTGGTCCGTGAAGCCGGGATCAAGGCTGAATAATTCACAGACGGCGCGCGCCGCGCGCCGGACTATCCCAGGAGACTGACATGCCGCATGCCATACGCATCAACCAGCACGGTGGGCCGGAGCAGTTGCAGTGGACCGAGGTCGCGGTCGGCGATCCGGGTCCGGGTGAGGTGCGCGTTCGTAATACCGCGATCGGGCTCAACTACATCGATACCTACCATCGCTCCGGCCTCTACCCGATGTCGCTGCCGCTGACGCTGGGCTCCGAAGGTGCCGGCGTAGTCGAAGCGGTCGGCCCGAAAGTGAAGGAATTCAAGGTGGGTGACCGCGTGGCCTACGCCCAGCCCATCGGCGCCTACGCCGAAGTGCTGATTCGCCCCGTGGCGAAACTGGTGAAAATTCCCGCCGGCATCAAGGATGAAACGGCTGCGGCGATGATGCTGAAGGGCATGACCGCCTGGTACCTGTGCCGCCGCACTTACCGCGTCAAAAAGGGTGACACCATCGTCGTGCATGCCGCCGCCGGCGGCGTCGGTCAGATCCTCTGTCAGTGGGCAAAGCACCTCGGCGCTACGGTGATCGGCACGGTCGGCAGCGACGAGAAAGTCGCATTGGCGAAAAAAGCCGGCTGCAAGCACGTGGTGGTGATGTCGCGCGAGAAACTGTCGGAGCGCGTAAAGGCGATCACCAAGGGCAAGGGTGTGCCGGTGGTCTATGACGGCGTCGGCAAGGATACCTTCATGGAATCGCTGGATTGCCTGGCGCCGCTGGGCCTGATGGCGAGTTTCGGCAACGCCTCCGGGGCGGTGCCGCCGGTCAACATCGGCATCCTGGCGCAGAAGGGCTCGCTGTTCCTGACCCGGCCGACGCTGGTCAATTACACGTCGGCGCGCGAGGATCTGCTGACTGCGGCGCGTGAGCTGTTTGCAGTGGTCAAGAAAGGCGCTGTGAAAATCACCATCAACCAGCGTTATCCGCTGCGCGAGGCGGCGCAGGCGCACCGGGATCTCGAGGCGCGCAAGACCACCGGTTCGACGGTGCTGCTGCCGTAAGCCCGGGATTTTTCCGGTGGTTGCGCGGTCATATGTTTGATCGACATGACCGGTACACTGTGATGATGAACTTGCGGCAGACGAAATGGTGCGGCCCGCTGGCTGCGGTGATCCTGTTCACCGCGGCCGCGGCGCACGCGCAGGCTCCGGTGGAAGATCGCGGCCGCACGTTGCAGCAGGGGCAATACCGCGCCGGCATTGCGCATCGCGCGCTGGAACAGGCGCGGTATGACGCTAAACTCGCGGAGCAGGATGTGTTGAACGCGCGTGATGCGCACAGCGCCGCGCAGCAGCAGGCGGCAGCGCGCAAGAGTGAACTTGAGGCTGCCGAGAAAACGCTGGCCGCGGCGCGCGCACGGGTGGCCGCTGCGCAACGCGATTACGACCGCGAAGTCAGCGCAGTTGACGCCGCGCATCGCGCCGCGAAGCAAGTCCCCTTGGGGGGCGCCGCACCGGCTCCGGCAGTAAAATAACCTACTGTTTTAATTGAGTTTTATCCGCGGCGACTGCTGGCGCCGCCGTCCACCGTGACGATGGTACCGGTGATGTAACTGGCGCGGCCGGAACACAGGAACACCACCATCGCCGCGACTTCATCGACGGTGCCCAGCCGTCCGAACGGCGATTTTTTGGTCAGTTCCGGCCAGCGTTCGGCGTCGCCCAGTTCCTTCGCGGCGCGCTCACGCAGCCGCACCACCGCACGATCGGTTGCAGTGCCTCCGGGATTCAACCCCACCACGCGCACGTTGTAGTCGGGACTTTCCGCACCCAGGGCGCGCGACATCGCCATCAGCGCGGCGTTGCCCATGCTGCCGGCGATGTAACTCGCAACCGGGCGCTCGCCGGCGCCGCCGATGACGTTGACGATTGCGCCGCTGCGTTTTTCGCACATGCGTGCGTAGATTTCCCGCGTGATGTCGATGAAACCGAACACCTTGAGATCCCATGCCCGTCGCCAGGTTGCGTCATCGAGTGCGGCCAGCGTGCCTTGCGGAATGGCGCCGGCGTTGTTGACGAGGATGTCGACGTCCCGGCATTCGCGCGCCAGCGCCACGGCGTTCGCCGCTACGCCCAGATCGGCCGGGTGGCAATGCACCTCGACCTTGCAGTCGCGGGTGATGGCCTGTTTGGCCGCGTCCAGGTCTTTGGCGCTGCGCGCGGCGATATGCACGTGGCAGCCTTCTTCTGCGAGCAGTTTGGCCACGCCGAAGCCGATGCCGCGGGAAGCGCCGGTGATCAGCGCGCGTTTGCCCTTGAGTTGCAGGTCCATGAAACGGTCTCCTCCGTTGCGTCGCGAGCGGGCGACGGCTGCGCGATGTTAACACCGCGCAGGTGCGGCGCAGTCAACCGTCACCGCATGCGGACGTTATGCAGGCATGGCCCGGAAACCAGCCGACGCACCGGGTATCCATTCCATCGGCAATTCAAGACAACGGAGAAATCATGAACAAACTGTTGACCATGCTGCTGGCCGCGGGATTCGCGACCATGACGGCTGCAGCGGCAGCACAGACTGCGCCGGCGACGCCGGCCAGCCCGGCCCAGCCCGCCGTACCGGCGAAAGCCGGCACCGCGAAGGCCGTACCGGCAACCCCGGCACAGGCTGCGGTTGCGGATACCAAGGCGGACAAACCCAAAAAAGCCAAGTCCAAGAAGAAGGCTAAAAAGAAGAAAGCCAAAGCCAAGAGCAAGCCCAAGGCGAAAAAGGAAAGCTGAGCCGTACGCGTTTCGCGCAGCGCTACAATCCGGAGGCAGGCGTGACACGCCTGCCTTATTTTTTGTCCTTACGTATGGCGCTGCTGTATTAAGTGAGCGCATGCTTACTATTGATTTTCAAAAAACAATTTATAATCAATGAATTACATAGACTCACGGGATGGAGCCAGTTATCCGGCCAGTGTCGCGCGCTGGTGCGGCGATGGCGGTGACTACCTAAACCTCGCACCCGGACCGGGCCTGAAGCGTACGCAGATCGCTGGTGCCACGCGCACGGTCTGGCGTTATGCGCGGGCCATCGCGGTGGAGGCGCGCCATGCCGTGTCGCTGGGCGAGGGCGGCACACCGCTGCTGGAACGCTCCTGGAACGGTGTTCCGGTGCATTTCAAGCTCGAGTTCATGATGCCCACCGGTTCGTTCAAGGATCGCGGCATGACGGTGATGGTCAGCTACCTGAAAAGCCTCGGCATCAACCACGTGCTGGAGGATTCCTCGGGCAACGCCGGAGCTTCGTTGTCGGCCTATGCCGCCGCTGCCGGCATGCGCTGCCGCATCCTGGTGCCGGAAACGGCGTCGTATCCGAAAATTGCCCAGATTGCCGCCTGCGGCGCCGACGTGGTGACCGTTCGCGGTTCGCGCCAGGATGTCGCCGACGCCGCGCTGCGTATGAGCAGCGAGATTTTTTACGCCAGTCACAACTGGCAGCCGTTTTTCATCGAAGGCACCAAGACCCTGGCCTATGAACTGTGGGAGTCCCTGGGTTTCCGGGCGCCGGACAACGTGGTGACCCCGCTGGGTTACGGCAGCAACGTGCTGGGCCTGGAGCGCGGTTTTGACGAACTGCTGCGCAATGGCGAAATCACGCGCGTGCCGCGCATTTTCGGCGTGCAGGCGGCGAACTGCGCACCGTGCCATGCGGCGTGGCAGGCGGGCGGTGAAGCTCCGGTGGAGATAACGGTCAAGCCGACGATCGCCGAAGGTATAGCATCTTCGCAGCCGACGCGACTGCGCGAAGTGCTGCGCGCGGTGCGCCGCAGCGGCGGCGCGATTGCCGCGGTCGACGAAGACGAGATCGTCAGCGCTCTGGGCGCGCTGGCGCGTATGGGTCTGTATGTGGAACCGACCTGCGCCGCCGCCGGTGCGGGCCTCGGCCGGTTGCTGGCATCCGGCGCGATCCGTCCAGGGGAAGCCACGGTCGTCGTGCTCACCGGCAGTGGCCTGAAAAGTTCCGAGCGCATCGGGCAGTTGCTCAACCTGCATTCGCGCACCCTGTAGCCGCGCGTCTCCAGCGGTCGCATGCTGGACATGCCCGCAACGTTCTTGACACTGCAAACCACGCACGCATAGATTCGGACCCTTGCGCCGGATTCCGGCGACGCTTTAACCAGGAACCACAACAGACATGAAAATCACCGCCGTCAAAAGCTACGCCGTGCATCCGGGCTGGCGCAAGAACCTCATATTCGTCAAGGTCGAAACCGATGCCGGCATCCACGGCTGGGGGGAAGCCTACTCACAGTACGATCGTGATACCGCGGTGATGGCGCAATTGCAGGCGCTGGGTCCCTACATGACCGGCCGCAGCCCCTTCGACATCAAGCATTTCACCCAGTTTGCTTTTGACGATTACGCGGCTCGCCGCGGCTCGGTGGAGCTGTTCTGCGCGATCAGCGGCATCGAGCAGGCCATGTGGGACATCGTCGGCAAGGCGACGCAGCAGCCGGTCTACAACCTGCTTGGCGGCAAGTACCGGGAAAAGGTCCGCGTTTACGCCAACGGCTGGAGCTACGGCATGAAGGAGCCGGACGATTACGCGCGCGCGGCCGAGAAGGTGGTGAAGCAGGGATTTACCGCGATGAAATTCGACCCGTTGCCCTCGCCATGGCGCACGTACATTCCGAAAGAGCACGAAAGGCGCGCGATCCGCATCGTCAAGGCGATCCGCGACGCCGTTGGTCCGGACGTCGACCTGCTGCTCGAACAGCACCGCAGGCTGGCGCCCATGCACGCGATCCGCCTCGACAAACAGCTCGCCGAGTTCGATCTCTACTGGATAGAGGAATCCTGCCAGGCCGAGTTTCCGGACGAACTGGCGCAGATCCGCCGCGAAATCGGCATCCCGATGGTAATCGGCGAGGCGACCTACACCAAGACCGGTTTCCGGCCCCTGCTGGAAAAACGTTCCGCCGACATCCTCAATCCGGATGTCGCCTGCGTCGGCGGTATCCTGGAACTGAAGGAAATAGCCGCAATGGCCGAGCCGTTCCTGGTCGCGATGTCACCGCACAACTACAACTCGACGCTGGTGGCACTGGCTTCCACGGTGCATGCCTCGGCGACCATGCCCAATTTCATCATTACCGAGTATTTCCTGCCCTTCGTCGATTTTTGCGACAGGATTTCACCAAACCAGCTGAAACCCAAAAACGGCTACATTGATCTGCCGACGGCGCCGGGCCTCGGCATCGACGTGCTCGAAGAGGAACTGCAGAAGCATCCTGCCAAGGTATACCCGGCGCGCAAGCTGCGCCACCCTGCAGACGAGCCCGGCGGCATCTGATGCGCCGCCGGGATCAGCCCCCGGCCTGAAACACGACGGCATTGCCTTCGACATCGAGTCGGGTGCCAAATACGCTGCTGCGTCTGCGCAGCGCATCGAGTGCCTCCTGCTCGCCAGTGATGTCGCAGATTACCGTTTCGTTGGTGTCGTTGTGGCGCACGAATTCAAAAGCGGCTCTCGTGCAATCACGACCCTGGAGTTCAACCCGCGCCAGCATCCCCAGCCAGTTGCCGTGTTTTTTTCCACCGTGCCCGGTGTGGAAGGAAAAACTGCCGAGCCCGTAGAACACCGGCTTGCCCCTGTAGATTTCCACCGGCAGGGAGTAATGCGGACCGTGGCCGACCACGATGTCGGCGCCGGCGTCGATCGCCGCATGCGCGATTTCGGTCATGTACTCGAGCACATCTTCGTGCAGTCCCCAGTGCTGCGAGGCGATCACCACGTCCGCCTGTTTGCGCAATTCGGAAATTTCCGCGACATATTCGGCCAGGTAAACAGGGTCGGTCCAGGTCCTGATTTCCGGCGGTACGCCGGGACGATTGGCCGGCGGCATTTCCGGGCGCGTTTTGTGCAGCGGCAGCTGGTAGGCGGTGTGCCCGCGCAGCGCGGCGATGCCCGGCGTGGTTTGGCCGGCCTCGTGGTTGGTCGGCCAATAGACCGACGTGCGTTGCAGAAATCCGTAGCGCAAACCATCGCGCTCGACGATCGCCGGTGCGCGGGCCTGTGCGCGGGTAAGACCTGCGCCTGTTGACGGGATGCCGAGTTTTTCGAGTTCTGTGAGGGAAGAGCGGATTGCCGCTGCGCCGTAATTGACGTTGTTGGCATTGCCAACTGCGCAGTACCCGGCGATCTGCAATGCGCGCCCGGCGGCAGGTGGTGCGTAAAAACCCTCGTCCGCCGTCGACACGGCAGCCGCGGGCTGATAGAGACAGCATTCCAGGTTCCCGAACAGCACGTCGGCTTTGCTCAGGGTATCGTTGATCCGCACGAACGGCGCGGCAGGATCACTCACGTTCATCAGATTGATGTCGCCGGTGAACAGCATCACGGTTTTTTTCATCTGCGCGTTTTCCTCCGGGTTGTGCTTACAGGGTGCAGGCGCGGTTATCACCCAAGGTCGCGCATGATGCAAGGCCTAGTGCTTGGCACAGGATTGCACCGCTTATCGGTGAGTGTGACTTTGGTCACTTTCGATCAAGTTTTTCTCAACCGATTGGCAATAAAATATATATTGCATAGCAACAAAAACTGCTTGACTTGGGGCTGGGCAATGGCAGAATGGGAACCGTGTTGGGTGCCTTCTACAGGTATCGGCACACGTCCTCCAAAACCTCCTCCTTTGGTGGAACTCTTAGCGCAACCCTCCGGGGTTGCGCTTTTTTTTGCCGTGTTTTATTGCAACGCACCATCATAACAGGATCCATGGCCGGGCGAGGTTGTTTCCATACACTGAACCGGGTCATTGGCGCTCGCTGCAAGGGCGCGGCCCTCAGCGGATTCCGCAACCGCAGGGGTCAGCCCCCGAGTCATCCGGACAATCCGGATAATCACCGCCAATTCGCTACTGCGGCGCGTGGGATCATGCCGGGAACCGCGTCCTTATCGCGGGTATCGCTTTGATATACTGAAAAACGGAATACGCCAGACAAAATTTGCATCGCGTGCCGATCAGCAAAGGTTGTCAGTTGTCAGGTCGCTCTTCCGCTGCAGCCAGTGCCGGCACCTGTGCGGCATGCGGTCGGCACGTGCTTTACCCAATCGCGGCATTATTGACTGCGGTCAAGGCTCCCGCCGAAGCCGCTGTAATAGATTTGGCACCCTGCAAACTGCTCGGGACGCCCGTCACAACCCGGCACATAATCACGCGGACAAACAATGAAAATCCACGAATACCAGGCAAAAGAGCTGCTGCGGAAATATGGTGTTGCCACCCCCCGTGGCATTCCGTGTTTCACCGTCGATGAGGCGGTCAAGGCGGCGGCGCAGCTCGGCGGCAAAGTATGGGTCGTCAAGGCGCAGATACATGCCGGCGGCCGCGGCAAGGGCGGCGGCGTCAAGGTCGCCAAATCGCCGGACGAGGTGAAGTCCTACGCCGGCAGCATTCTCGGCATGCAGCTGAAGACCCACCAGACCGGTCCTGAGGGCCAGAAGGTGCGGCGGCTGCTGATCGAGGAAGGCGCCGATATCAAAAAGGAACTCTATGTCGGCATGGTCATCGACCGCGGCTCGCAGCGCGTGGTGTTGATGGCTTCCAGCGAAGGCGGCATGGACATCGAGGAAGTGGCGGCAAAAACACCTGAAAAGATTCACAAGGTGGCCATCGATCCGGTGAAGGGGCTGACGGACGCCGACGCTGATGATGTGGCGAAAAAAATCGGCGTGCCCGCTCCATCGGTGCCGCAGGCGCGGGCGCTGCTGCAGGCGCTCTACAAGGCTTTCGACGAGACTGATGCCTCGCTGGCGGAAATCAATCCGCTGATCCTGACCGGCGAAGGCAAAGTGGTCGCCCTTGATGCCAAGATTGATTTCGACGGCAACGCGCTGTTCCGTCATCCGGATCTTGTGGCGCTGCGCGATCTCGATGAAGAGGATCCGGCGGAAGTCGAGGCTTCCAAGCACGACCTCAACTACATCCAGCTCGACGGCAACATCGGCTGCCTGGTCAACGGCGCCGGCCTGGCGATGGCGTCGATGGACATCATCAAGCTCTACGGCGGCAGCCCGGCCAACTTTCTCGACGTCGGCGGCAGCGCCACAGCGGAGAAGGTCACCGAAGCGTTCAAGATCATGCTGCGCAACCCGGAGCTGAAGGCGATCCTGGTCAACATTTTCGGCGGCATCATGAAATGCGATGTGATCGCCCAGGGCGTGGTTGCGGCGGCCAAGCAGGTCAGCCTCAGCGTGCCGCTGGTGGTGCGGCTGGAAGGCACCAATGTCGATCTCGGCAAGAAAATCCTCGCCGAATCCGGGCTGCCGATCATCTCCGCGAACAACATGGCTGATGCCGCGCAGAAAGTCGTTGCCGCGGCGAAGGGGAAACACTGATGTCCATTCTGATCGACAAAAATACCCGGGTGATGACCCAGGGCATCACCGGCAAGACCGGCATGTTCCATACCAAGACCGGCAAGGAGTACGCCAACGGCAAGAATTGCTACGTTGCCGGCGTGACACCGAAAAAGGGCGGACAGAGCTACGAAGGCATCCCCATTTTCAATTCGGTGCGCGAAGCGAAAGATGCGACCGGCGCGAATGTGTCGGTGATTTACGTGCCGCCGCCCTACGCTGCCGCGGCCATCGAGGAGGCCGTGGATGCGCAACTGGAGCTGGTGATCTGCATCACCGAAGGCATCCCGGTGCGCGACATGGTGCGTCTCAAGTACAAGATGGAGCAGAACAAAAGCAGGACGCTGCTGATCGGCCCCAACTGTCCGGGCGTGATCACGCCGGATGAAATCAAGATCGGCATCATGCCTGGCCACATCCACAAGAAAGGCCCGATCGGCGTGGTTTCGCGTTCCGGTACGCTGACTTACGAGGCGGTCGGGCAGTTGATGGAAATCGGCCTCGGCCAGTCGTCCTGCGTCGGCATCGGCGGCGATCCGGTGAATGGCCTGAAGCACATCGATGTGATGAAAATGTTCAACGACGATCCGCAGACCGAAGCGGTGATCATGGTCGGCGAGATAGGCGGTTCGAACGAGGAAGAGTGCGCACGCTGGGTCAAGGCCAACATGAAAAAACCGGTGGTCGGTTTCATTGCCGGCGTCACCGCACCGCCGGGCAAACGCATGGGCCATGCCGGGGCGATCATTTCCGGCGGCAAGGGCACTGCCGAAGAAAAACTGGCGGTGATGGAAGAATGCGGCATCAGAACCACGAAAAATCCCGCCGAAATGGGCAAGCTGCTCAAGTCGGTGCTGAAGTAGCCGGATCAACCCGCGGGCGAACGGCCCGCGCCGGGCTCATGGCCGGAGGAGAATAATTTTGGAAGGTGGCATCGTGAAACGCGGCAAGCGCGCCCGGGGGGCTGTCAAAGGCCGTACGGTTGATGTGCGCGTCCAGGCCGAAGTGCAGGCGCTGCTGGACGAGGCCGCACGCGACAGCGGGGTGGATCCGCGTCGCCGCGATCTGCTGATCGAGAACCTGCACCGCATCCAGGATCGACTGGGGCACATTCCTGCATCGCACATCGTTGCGCTGGCGCGGGAAATGAAGCTGGCGATGACCGAAGTCTACGAAGTCGCCACCTTTTACCATCACTTCGACGTGGTGAAGGAAGCTCAAAGCGCACCGCCCGCATTGACGGTGCGCGTCTGCGATTCGCTGTCCTGCGAACTGTCGGGCTCCGGGGAACTGATGAGCGGCCTGAAAAAGGCACTGGGCGCCGGTGTGCGGGTGATTCCGGCGCCCTGCGTCGGGCGCTGCGAGCAGGCCCCGGTGGCGGTGGTCGGCCAGAATCCGGTGGCGCAGGCCACGGTTGAGAAGGTCAAACCGCTGGTCAGCGGGAAAAAAACGCAGTGCACCGTCGGCAAATACATCAGCTACACCGAATACCGCAAGCAGGGCGGCTACGTCATTCCGGCGGAATGCCTGGCCGGCAAGCGCGATGCCGAGTCCCTGATCAAGACCATGGAAAATTCGGGGTTGCGCGGTCTCGGCGGCGCTGGCTTCCCTGCTGGGCGCAAATGGCGCATCGTGCGCGGGGAAAAAGGACCGCGCGTGATGGCGGTCAACATCGACGAGGGCGAACCGGGCACCTTCAAGGACCGGCATTACCTCGAACGCGATCCTCACCGTTTTCTCGAAGGCATGCTGATCGCGGCATGGACAGTGCAGATTTCCGAGGTCTACATCTATCTGCGCGACGAATATGCCGGGGTGCGGGCGATCCTGGAAAAGGAAATCAAGGCACTGCAGGCTGATCCGCCGTGTGCGCTGCCGCCGATTTTCCTGCGCCGCGGCGCAGGCGCCTACATCTGCGGTGAAGAGTCGGCGATGATCGAATCCATTGAGGGCAAACGCGGCATGCCGCGCTTGCGCCCGCCGTACGTGGCCCAGGTCGGATTGTTCGGTTATCCGACGCTCGAACACAACATGGAAACGTTGTACTGGGTGCGTGACATCCTGGAAAAAGGCGCCGACTGGTTTGCCGGCCACGGCCGTCATGGCCGCAAAGGTCTGCGCTCGTTTTCGGTATCGGGGCGGGTGAAGAAGCCTGGCGTGCACCTTGCCCCGGCGGGCATCACGGTGAAGGAACTGATTGCCGAATACTGCGGCGGCATGCTGCCGGGGCACGAATTCTACGGCTACCTGCCGGGCGGGGCGTCGGGCGGGATCCTGCCGGCGTCGCTGGGCGACGTGCCGCTGGACTTCGATACGCTGCATCCGTACGGCTGTTTCATCGGATCCGCTGCGGTGATCATTTTTTCCGACCAGGATCGGGCGCGCGACGCCGCGAGCAACGTGTTGAAGTTTTTCGCGGAGGAGTCCTGCGGCCAGTGCACCCCCTGCCGCGTCGGTACCGCCAAAGCACTGCAGCTGATGGAATCGCAGCGGTGGGACCAGGCGCTGCTGGAGGAACTGTCGGGCGCGATGGCCGATGCCTCGATCTGCGGTCTCGGCCAGGCAGCGCCAAATCCGATACGTACCGTAATGAAATATTTCCCCAAGGAAGTCGGGTAGTGCGCGATGTCACGCGCCAGGCCTGGCCGGAGGTGATGTCATGACTGCGATAAGCAAGGACGAGCTGGCTGCGATGCCGGTCGAGTTCAATCTGAACGGCAGGGACGTGGTGGGCTACGCGTCCGAAACCATCATCCAGACGGCGAAACGCCACGGCGTCGAGATTCCGCACCTTTGCTACAAGGAGGGCATGCGGCCCGACGGCAACTGCCGCGCCTGCGTGGTCGAGGTCAAGGGCGAACGGGTGCTGGCGGCGTCGTGCTGCCGCAAGCCGGCTCCGGGCATGGAGGTCACCACCGACAATGCGCGTGCTGTGGCGTCGCAGAAAATGGTGATGGAACTGCTGCTCTCCGACATGCCGGAAAAACGCCATACCCGCAATTCGGAACTCGACCAGTGGGCGGGCAAACTGAAGGTCGGCAAGCCGCGCTTCAAGGCGCGGCACCAGCCGCAGCCGGATGTCTCGCATTACGGCATCGCGGTCAACCTGGATTCCTGCATCCAATGCACGCGCTGCGTGCGCGCTTGCCGCGAGGAGCAGGTCAACGACGTCATCGGTTACGCTTTCCGCGGCGAACATTCGCAGATCGTGTTTGATCTTGGTGACCCGATGGGCGAGTCGACCTGCGTGGCCTGCGGCGAATGCGTGCAGGCCTGCCCCACCGGCGCGCTGATGCCGGCGCGCGACGCGGGGCTGGTCAAGCCCGACAAGCAGGTGCATTCGGTGTGCCCGTACTGCGGCGTCGGCTGCCAGCTGACCTACAACATCAAGGACAACAAGATACTTTCCGTCGACGGACGCGACGGCCCGTCGAACCATGAGCGCCTGTGCGTGAAGGGTCGATACGGTTTCGACTATGTGCAGCATCCGCACCGCCTGACCAGGCCGCTGATCCGCAAGCCGGGCACACCCAAGCACGCCGATTTCACGATGGATCCGGCGAACCTGGGGGATTATTTCCGCGAAGCGACCTGGGAAGAAGCGCTGGACCTGGCCGCGGGCAAACTGAAGGAAATCCGCGACAGCCGCGGCAACAAGGCGCTCGCCGGTTTCGGTTCGGCGAAAGGTACCAACGA
Source organism: Burkholderiales bacterium (assembly GCA_049433545.1). Taxonomy (GTDB): domain Bacteria; phylum Pseudomonadota; class Gammaproteobacteria; order Burkholderiales; family SG8-41. The sequence continues at coordinate 28,567 of JBMTEY010000005.1, forward strand.
AGAAGCCTACCTGTTCCAGAAGCTGGTGCGCACCGGTTTTGGCTCGAACAACGTCGATCACTGTACGCGTCTTTGCCATGCCTCCAGCGTGGCGGCGCTGATGGAGGCGGTGAATTCCGGCGCGGTATCGAACCAGGTCAGCGACGTTGCCAATGCCGAAGTGATATTCCTGATCGGCGCCAATCCGATTTCCAATCACCCGGTGGCGGCGACCTGGATCAAGAACGCAGCGAAAAAAGGTGCCAAGCTGATCTACGTCGATCCGCGGCGTTCCGAGTTGTCACGCCATGCGGCGTATTCGCTGCAGTTCAAGCCCGACACCGACGTGGCGCTGCTCAATGCGATGATGCACACAATCGTCCACGAAGGACTGGTCGACGAGGATTTCATCAAGTCGCGCACCATCGGCTACGAGGATCTGAAGAAGAACGTCGAGGGTTACAGCCCCGAAGCGATGTCCCCGCTGTGCGGCATACCGGTGGAAACCATCAAGGAAGTTGCCCGGGTTTATGCCACTTCGAAAGCGTCGATGATCCTCTGGGGCATGGGCATTTCGCAGCACGTGCATGGTACCGACAATGCGCGCTGCCTGATCGCGCTGTGCCTGATGACCGGCCAGATCGGCCGCCCGGGCACCGGCCTGCATCCGCTGCGCGGCCAGAACAACGTGCAGGGCGCGTCCGATTCGGGACTGATCCCGATGGTGTTCCCGGATTACCAGCGCGTCGACAACCCGCAGGCGCTTGCGCGCTTCGAGAAGCTATGGGGCGCCAAGCTCGATCCCAAGCCCGGCCTGACCGTGGTCGAGATCGTGCATGCGATCCTCGACGGCGACATCCGCGGCATGTACGTAATGGGCGAGAACCCGGCGATGTCGGATCCCGACGCGCACCATGCACGCGAGGCGCTGGCCAAGCTCGACTGGCTGGTGGTGCAGGAAATTTTCCTCACTGAAACCTGCTACCACGCCGACGTGATCCTGCCGGCGACGGCGTGGCCTGAGAAGGATGGCACCGTCACCAACACCGACCGCATGGTGCAACTGGGCCGCAAAGCGCTGGATGCGCCGGGTATTGCCAAACCGGACCTTTGGATCATCCAGGAACTGGGGCGCCGCCTGGGACTGGACTGGAACTATGACGGCCCGCGCGACGTGTTCAACGAAATGCGCAAGGCGATGAACTCGATCGCCGGCATTACCTGGGAGCGACTGGAGGCCGAGAGTTCCGTGACCTATCCCTGCGAACAGGAGGGAGACCCCGGGCAACCTGTTGTTTTCATTGATAAATTTCCTACCGCCACGGGCAAAGCCAAATTCGTCCCTGCTGACGTGATCCCGGCCAACGAACGTCCCGACCGCGAATTCCCGTTTGTGCTGATCACCGGCCGCCAGCTCGAGCACTGGCACACCGGCGCGATGACGCGTCGTGCCGGCGTGCTCGACGCGATCGAGCCCGAGCCGACCGTGTCCATGCACCCTCTCGATCTTGATGCGCTGGGCGCGAAGGTGGGGGATGTGATTACCGTCGAATCGCGGCGCGGCATCATCTCGCTGTTTGCGCGCCCCGACGACGGCACGCCGCGCGGCGCGGTATTCATCCCGTTCTGTTTCTACGAAGCTGCGGCCAACCTGCTGACAAATCCCGCACTTGACCCGTTCGGCAAGATTCCCGAGTTCAAGTACTGCGCGGTGAAAGTGACTAAAGGCGGGGAACTGACGCCGCGTTCGAGTTACGGCGGCGGCCAGGTGCTGGCAAAGCTGGCAAAAGTCTGAAATCCAAATAGCAGGCCCGTGACTGCGGGCGTTCGATCACTCACGTTCAGGAGAGGAGCACCATGGCACTGTCGGACATCGAAATTGCCCAAGCGGCGAAAATGGAGCGCGTCGTCAAGATCGCGCAGAAGCTGGGCATACCCGAAGAACACCTGGTGCCGTACGGCCACACCAAGGCCAAGGTTTCCCTGGAGTATGTCGACAGCCTTAAAAGCAAGAAAAACGGCAAGCTGATCCTCGTCACCGCGATCAGCCCGACCCCTGCGGGGGAAGGCAAGACCACCACGACCGTCGGCCTGGGTGATGCCCTGAACAAGATCGGCAAGAAAGCCATGATCTGCCTGCGCGAACCTTCGCTGGGCCCGGTGTTCGGCATGAAGGGCGGCGCCGCCGGCGGCGGTTACGCCCAAATCGTGCCGATGGAAGACATCAACCTGCATTTCACCGGCGACTTCAACGCCATCGCGCTGGCTAACAACCTGCTGGCGGCGGCGCTCGACAATCATATCCACCACGGCAACGAGCTCGGCATCGACGTGCGCCGCATCACCTGGAAGCGGGTGATGGACATGAACGACCGCGCGCTGCGCGACATCACCGTGTCGCTGGGCGGCCCCGGCAATGGCTATCCGCGCCAGGACGGTTTCGACATCGTGGTTGCCTCGGAGGTGATGGCCATTTTCTGCCTGGCTACTTCATTGAAGGACCTGAAAACACGGCTCGGCAACATCGTCGTCGGTTACACCCGCGACCTGAAGCCGGTGTGCGCGAAGGATCTCAAGGTGCACGGTGCGATGACGGTGCTGCTGAAGGACGCGCTGGCGCCCAATCTGGTGCAGACGCTGGAGAACAACCCGGCTTTCGTGCACGGCGGGCCGTTCGCCAACATTGCCCATGGCTGTAATACCGTGATTGCCACCCAGACCGCGCTGAAGCTCGCCGACTACGTAGTGACCGAAGCCGGCTTCGGTGCTGACCTCGGTGCCGAGAAATTCGTCGACATCAAGTGCCGCAAGTCCGGCCTCAAGCCTGACGCCTGCGTGATCGTCGCGACCATCCGCGCGCTCAAGTTCCACGGCGGCGTCGACGTCAAGGAGCTCAACAAGGAAAACCTCGCGGCGCTGGAAAAAGGCGTCGCAAACCTCGAGCGCCACGTCAAGAACGTGCGCGAGAACTACGGCCTGAAGTGTGTGGTGTCGATCAACCATTTCACTTTCGACACCGATGCCGAGATCGAACTGCTGAAAAAGAAAATGGCACCGCACAACGTGCCGGTACTGCTGGCGCGGCACTGGGCCGACGGCGGCGCCGGTGCGACCGAAGTGGCGAAAAAGGTTGTCGAGCTGATCGACCAGGGCGAGAACCAGTTCAAGTTCGTCTACGACGAGAAAATGCCGCTGTGGGACAAGATGAAAACCATCGCCACCAAGATTTACGGCGCGGCGGACATCTCGGCTGACAACAAGGTGCGCGGCCAGATCAAGAAGCTGCAGGAGGACGGTTACGGTGCTTACCCGGTGTGCGTGGCCAAGACACAGTATTCGTTCTCGACCGATGCCGGCCTGCGCGGCGCGCCATCCGGGCACATGGTCAACATCCGCGAAGTGCGGCTGTCGGCCGGTGCAGAGTTCATCGTCATGGTCTGCGGCGACATCATGACCATGCCGGGTTTACCGAAAATCGCTTCGGCGGAGAAAATCGATCTTACGGACGAAGGCAAAGTGGTCGGTCTGTTCTGAGTCCGGAGGAGCCGGATGTGTCGCATACCTGTCACCCGACGTGTGTTGTTGACGCATCCGGAGCCTGCATGATAGAAAGCGGTGCGCTCGCTACGGCATTTTAGCGGCGCGTTGTTTCAAAGGGGAGTAGCCACAGCAGCGTTCAGGATGCTGCTGCGGCATGGTCGTCATCACGGGTTGCGCAGCTTGCATCCCCGGCCATGCCGGCAATGTTCAGCATTGCACGCGAGACCTTTGCCTGGCCGGGCAAGGTGCGTTCCAAGCTCGGGTTGTTCTGGTGCGTGACATTGCGGTCGCGCGTGTTTTTATTTTCCCCGTCATAGGCAGTGAATTTCATGGACAAGCTTTCCACGGCAATTCTGATCTTCGTAGTCAGTTCCGTATTCATCATCTTCGCCGGTATGGCATTGGCTCGATTTGGCGACGAGATCGCCGAAAAAACCGGTTGGGGCACGTTGTGGGTAGGCACCATCCTGGTCAGCGTGTCTACCTCGCTGCCGGAGCTCACCGTCAATATTTCCGCGGTCTGGGTCGAAAAGTCCCCGGGCCTTGCTCTGGGGAATGTGTTTGGCGCCAACATGATCAATATTTTCGTGCTGGCCATTGCGGCACTGATTTTTGGTACCAGGAATTTATTCGGCAATCAGGGCCGGGAAACCCAGCTGCTTGTGCAGACCGGCATCGGACTTGTTGCGCTGGCCGCAGTGACGGCGGTCACGGGCGACTTCAAGCTCGGTCCGTCCAGCGTCGGCGGATTGCTGATCGGTGTCGCTTACGTTCTCGGCATGCGCGCGGTCTACAACGCGGGGAGGGCCCCGGGAGATGAGTCGGCAGAGGAAGAAGCGCCCAAGGGCAGTCCGCGCAATGCTTTTATCGGATTTGCCATTGCTTCGCTGGTGGTGATCATCGCCGGAAAATTTCTCGCCTCCAGCGCAGACGACATTGCCAAGATCAGTGGCATTGGCGCAAGCTTTATCGGAGTGTTGCTGGTTTCGATAGTCACGACATTGCCGGAAGGATCGGTGACCATAGCCGCCTGTTTCCGCAAATCTTATGGCATCGCCATCGGCAATGTGTATGGCAGCTGCGCTTTCAATGTGTTCGTCATCACGATTGCTGACTTTTTTCACGGCGGGCCGCTGTTGCGTGCGATGGAGGGTGCTCACTTTGTCGCGGCCGCGGCCGCTTTCGTTCTGATGACAATGGGTTTCATTGTGATCAGGAGCTGTCAGACATCGACCATGGCGCTGGCTCGAGCGCTGACCCCGGTAATACCGGTGGTTTATGTCGGAGCGCTGTACCTCGTGTTCATCATGGCGAAATGAACGTCAGCCTGCAGCAAGGCATCAAGTGCAAATTCACCGGGAGCGAAACGCTCCCGGTTTTTTTGGCCGCGACTTGCACGCCAGGGCGCCGGAATGACTGCCCGTTGCAGGTCCGGGCGAAGGGCCGGAACGTCTGCAAAAAGGGTTCTCGGGGCATTCCCGATCGCAAAAGCACCTCGCCACGACAACAATTGTTATTGCTGTCGCAGCTGCCGGTTGAAAGTCCCGCTTCCCGCTGAGATGCAGGCGGCCCCGGCGCGGGGCGTCGTGGTGTTCTTGCCGCGCGCCAATCAACAGGCAATCTGCCTGGTGTCATGGGATACCCGCATGGAGAATTCATAAGTAATTGTTTTGTAAGATTATTTATTGGTTTCGGGTGTATCGACACCGGTATTGTTCCTGTTAAAGTGTTGCCTGCAGGTAAAGGTTGGTTGCAAGCAGCGGTTTTGGGCCCGGATTCAGGCTTGTTTTCACAATTGTTATCGTTGCGAATAGCGCGTTGGTGTCGATGTGGCGACGCGTCATATTCAGCATGGAGCCGGCCGAAGCTAATTAAAGGATGAGGCGAAATCTTGATTCTGGTCAATTCTTTCACAAGCAAAAATGCGGAAGAATGAATGTTCACGACGTTCTAACAAGGTTGGGCTGCGGCTTTGCCGCAAAAAACTCAGCACCCGTCGTTCAATTAAATAGGAGGAGTCACATGGCTATCCAACGAGTATTGTCACGTGGTTTGCTGCCGCTGGTTGCGGCATTCGGACTGGTGACCGCGGCAGCGCCGGTCGCGGCCTGGGAACCGACCAAGCCGGTCGAGTTCATCATTCCGGCGGGCACGGGCGGTGGTGCAGACCAGATGGCGCGTCTTGTGCAAGGCATAGTGGCCAAGCACTACCTGATGAAACAGCCCATCGTGCCCGTCAACAAGAGCGGTGGCGCCGGCGCCGAAGGTTTCCTTGATGTCAAAGCGTCAAAAGGTGATCCGCACAAAATCATCATTACGCTGTCCAACCTGTTCACGACCCCGATGGCCACAGGCGTCCCTTTCAACTGGAAGGATCTCACCCCGGTGTCGATGCTGGCCCTGGACAACTTCGTGCTCTGGGTCAATGCCGGAGACCCGTATAAAACGCCCAAGGAATATCTTGCTGCAGTGAAAAAGGGCGGCCCCAACAGTTTCAAGATGGGCGGCACGGGTTCCAAGCAGGAAGATCAGATCATCACCGTGGCGATCGAGAAGGCTGCTGGCGTCAAGTTTACATACATCCCGTTCAAGGGCGGCGGTGCTGTGGCTACCCAACTGGTGGGCAAGCACATCAACTCTAGCGTCAATAATCCGATCGAAGCGGTGGCGCACTGGCGTGCCGACAAGCTGCGGGCACTGTGCGTGTTTGACTCGGACCGCATGCCTTACAAGAACAAGGTTACCAAGACCCAGTCCTGGAACGACATCCCGACCTGCAAGGAATCCGGCATCCCGATGGATTACGTGATGCTGCGCGGGATTTTCATGCCAGCCGGCGTGCCCAAGGAGGCGGTGGACTTTTACGTTTCACTGTTTGCCAAGGTGCGTGCAACGCCGGAATGGAAGGAGTTCATCGAACGCGGTGCATTCAACCAGACCGCACTGACCGGGCAAGCGTACGCGGACTGGGTCGCCAAGGCCGAGAAGCTGCATCATGGCTTGATGAAAGAGGCTGGTTTCCTGGCCAAGAAGTAAAGCACGGCCTCCCGGCAATACGGGCGGGGATGATTCAGTTCGCCCGTATTGCCGGATTTCCTATGTGGATGGGTAATGTCACCATTGGGTGAGCAGGGAGGGCGTACGTCGATGGGATCCGGAATTTCGCAGCGCTCGGCGGAAATGGCGGTGGCATTGCTGACGCTGGTTATCGGCTTGACTGTTGTCATTGCCAGCTATCAGTTGGGTTCGAAGTGGGCGAGTGATGGCCCGCAGGCCGGGTATTTCCCGTTCTATGTGGGTTTGCTTATTTGCATCGGCAGTGTCGCCAACTTCGTCGCCTGCCTGCGCAATGGCGCTGCGACGACTCAGCCGAAGCTATTTGCTGAATGGCAGGGGTTGCGCCGTGTTGCGGCCGTGCTGGTTCCGGCGATGGTCTTTGTAGCGGGTGTCTACCTGATCGGCATTTACCTGTCGTCGATGTTTTACATCGCGGCATTCATGGTGCTGCTGGGCAAATACCGGATATGGAAGGGCGTGGCTGTGGGTTTTGGTGTCAGTTTCGTTCTCTTCATGATGTTCGAGATCTGGTTTCAGGTTCTGTTGCCGAAAGGCGCGTACAACATACTGAGTTTTGTCGGTCATTAGTCTGCTCGATAGGGCCATTGACGGCAACTCCATGCCTAACGGAGCATTCGATTGGAAGAACTGAATTCGTTGATGCACGGATTTTCGGTGGTTCTGACGCCGTACAATCTGGTGCTGATGTTCGTCGGAGTGTTTCTCGGCATCATCGTCGGCGTACTACCGGGGCTGGGCGGCGCCAATGGCGTGGCGATCCTGTTGCCGCTGACTTTTTCGATGCCCCCGACCTCGGCCATCGTGATGCTGTCCTGCATCTATTGGGGCGCGCTGTTCGGCGGCGCCATTACCTCGATCCTGTTCAATATCCCCGGTGAGCCCTGGTCGGTTGCGACCACGTTTGACGGTTACCCGATGGCGCAGCAGGGGCGTGCCGGCGAAGCGCTGACGGCATCGTTCACGTCTTCATTTTTTGGCGCGCTGGTGGCGATCATCATGATCACGTTCATCGCGCCTGCAGTTGCCAGCTTTGCGCTGGAGTTCGGCCCCCCGGAGTTTTTTGCCGTTTATTTCCTGACTTTCTGCAGCTTTATCGGCATGGGCAAGGAACCCCCCTTCAAGATTCTTGTGGCGATGATGCTGGGTTTTGCGCTGGCTGCCGTGGGGATCGATATTGTTACCGGACAGTTGCGGTTGACCTTCGGCTTTACCGAATTGTTGCGTGGTTTCAATTTCCTGATTGCAGTGATCGGATTGTTCGGCATCGGCGAAATCCTGTTGTCGATGGAAGAGGGGCTGTCTTTCAGCGGGAAAACAGCCAAACTGAACATGAAAATCGTGCTCCAGACTTGGAAAAAGCTGCCGCGATTCTGGGGTACGGCCATCCGCAGCACGATCATCGGCTGCTGGCTGGGGATTACACCCGGAGGCGCGACCCCGGCATCTTTCATGGCCTATGGCATAGCCAAGCGCACATCCAGAAATGGTGCGAAATTCGGTACCGGTGAACTGGAAGGCGTGGTTGCGCCGGAGGTTGCCAATAATTCGGCCGGCACTTCGGCGCTGCTGCCGATGCTTGCGCTGGGCATCCCTGGTTCGCCGACGGCAGCGGTGCTGCTGGGTGGGCTGTTGATCTGGGGGCTGCAACCCGGCCCGCTGCTGTTCGTCGAGCAAAAAGATTTTGTCTGGGGTCTGATTGCCAGCATGTATCTGGGCAATCTGGCGTCACTGATACTGGTGCTGACCTGCGTGCCGTTTTTTGCGGCGATCCTGAGAATCCCGTTTTCGATCATTGCTCCGGTGATCGTTGTCATCTGCGCCGTTGGTGCTTTTACCGTGAACAACGCGATGGGTGACATCTGGTACATGTTGGCGTTCGGCGTGATCGGCTATGCCTTCAAGAAACTCGACTATCCGCTGGCACCGCTGGTGCTGGCGCTGGTGCTGGGGGACCAGGCGGAAAGTGCCTTCCGGCAGTCCATGCTGATTTCCCAGGGTGATGTGCGCGTGTTTTTTTCAAACGGCCTGGTCGGCAGCATCACTTCGCTGGCGTTGCTGGCGCTGTTCTGGCCGTTGCTGGCGAAAATGGTGGCGAGGTTGCGCAAGGGCGCAGGCTGAACGCGGCTGTTTAGACAGGGCCGCAGCGCCCATTTAAAAAACAAGGGGCGCCACATCGGGTGCCCCTTGTTATTTGTGTTGCAGGAAGGCCGCGCGCGGCCTTCGTCTTCCGGTTGAGGGACCTATTTCTTTTTCGCGCTGGTCGGATTCAGGCTGGTGATGCGGCCGCTTTCGGTGCCGGCAGTCTCGTCGATCACGGCATTGATCAGTGTCGGCTTGCGTGTACGTACGGCTTCTTCCACAGCCTTGCGCAGCTCCGCCGGGGTCGTGGCATGCACGCCGACGCCGCCAAAGGCTTCCATCAGCTTGTCGTAACGCGCGCCTTTGACGAACACGGTCGGCGCCACGTCGGGGCCGCCTGTCGGGTTGACGTCAGTGCCCTTGTAGACACCGTTGTTGTTCATGACTACCACGCACACCGGCAGGTTGTAGCGGCAGATGGTCTCGACTTCCATACCCGAGAAACCGAAGGCGCTGTCGCCTTCCACCGCAATGACCGGGCTGCCGTCGCCGGCCACCGCGGCCGCCACGGCAAATCCCATGCCGATGCCCATCACGCCCCAAGTGCCGACGTCCAGGCGCTTGCGCGGCTTGTACATGTCGACGATGCTGCGGGTGAAGTCCAGCGCGTTGGCGCCTTCGTTGACCAGGTAGGCGTCGGGATTGTGCTTGATCATGTCGCGCATCACGTTCAGCGCGCTGTGGAAATTCATCGGGGTCGGATTCTTGGCGAGGGTCTCGGCCATCTTGCCGATATTTTTGTCCTTGCGTTCGGCGATGGCGCCCAGCCAGTCCGCCGACGGCTTGGGCCAGCCGGTACCCATGGCGTTGATGCCGCCCAGCATTGCCGCCACGCAGGATCCGATGTCGCCGACCACCGGCGCGTCGATGCGCACGTTGCTGTCGGCTTCCTGGGGTGAAATGTCAATCTGCACGAATTTCTGGCCGCCCCAGGCCTTGTGATCCTTGCCGCCCCAGGTCTTGCCCTTGCCGTGCGACAGCAGCCAGTTGAGCCGCGCGCCGATCAGCATCACCACGTCAGCCTCGGGCAGCACGTAGGAACGGGCGGCGGCGGCGGACTGGGGATGGGTGTCGGGCAGCAGTCCCTTGGCCATCGACATCGGCAGGTAGGGAATGCCGGTCTTTTCGACCAGGGCGCGGATGTCGGCATCTGCCTGGGCGTAGGCAGCGCCCTTGCCGAGCACGATCAGCGGCCGTTTGGCATTTTTCAGCAGGTCGAGGGCGCGTTGCACCGCATCCGGGGCCGGTATCTGGCGCGGCGCGGGATCGACGACCTTGATCAGGGTGTTTCTGCCCGCTTCCGCAGGCATGGTTTGCGCGAACAGCTTGGCCGGCAGGTCAAGATAGACCCCGCCCGGACGGCCGGAAACGGCGGCGCGGATGGCGCGCGCAATACCGATGCCGATGTCCTCGGCGTGCAGCACGCGGAAGGCCGCCTTGCACAGCGGCTTGGCGATGGCCAGCTGGTCCATCTCCTCGTAGTCACCCTGCTGCAGGTCGACGATCTCGCGCTCGCTCGAGCCGCTGATCAGGATCATCGGGAAGCAGTTGGTGGTGGCGTTGGACAGCGCGGTCAGGCCGTTGAGGAAGCCGGGGGCGGATACCGTCAGGCAGATGCCGGGCTTCTGCGTCATGAATCCGGCGATGGCGGCGGCGTTGCCGGCGTTCTGCTCATGGCGGAACGAAATCATGCGCATGCCCGCGGCCTGCGCCTTGCGGGTGAGGTCGGTGATCGGTATTCCGGGCAGGCCGAAAATCGTGTCGATGCCGTTGAGCTTGAGGGCATTGATGACCAGATGGAAACCGTCGATCTGTTCCTCGGATTGCGTGTCAGTCGTCATGCCGGGGTGCTTCGCGTTCATGTTGGGATGCCTCGCGTTCTTGCCGTCGATTGAACGGGTGTTTTCTCGATTAAATCCGCCGTGGAGAGTAAAAAGCCGGATTGCACAGGCCCGGAATGCGTCGATACACGGCGGACCCACATCGCCCGGACAGATAGTGATCCGGTGACCGTGGTAAGTCCGGGCGTATCATAGTGTGATGCCCGCGCATGCACTCTTGACCCCGGTCAATTTTGCCCCGGTTTGCGCGGGATTTCCCCTAGTATTGCGACGCATCAAACACGCCGCTGCGGTCGGCGCGGACGGGTGTGATTCAGATTTTGCCGCGCCGCTTCAGGCGGCTCAGCGTTTCCGGCGACAGGTTCAGGTAGGAGGCCAGTTCTTTTTTCGGCAGACGCTCGGCGAGGCCGGCATGTTTGCGCATGAAGCGCTGCACCCGTCCAGGGGCATCGAGCAGGTGCAGAGTGATGGTGTGTGCCATGACTTCGCTCATCAATTTCATCACTTCCAGCTCGAACTCGCTCTTGATCCTGGTGTGCCGCTCAAGAAAAGCCGCCCATTGCAGCATCGACAGCTTGGCCGCGCGCACGCGGGTGACAGCGCGTATCGAATAGGGCATCGGCGTTTTCAGCCGCCACGCCGCATAGCTGGTATCGATGTCGCTTTCGGCGGCAAAACGCAGGATCATTTCCTTGCCCTGGGCGTTGGAAACCACGCGCTTGAGGACGCCGTCGATGACAAAATACTGTTCCATGGAATGAGTGCCCTGGTGTTCCAGGGTTTCGCCCTTGGCGTAGTCGGTGATTTCCAGCAGCGGCTCGAACTCCTGCCACTGCGCCGCGCCGAGGTTCTGCAGAACCATGTTCTGCCGCAATTGCAGGCGGATGATTTTGAACTGGGGATGCAGTGCGAGCTGGGTCATGGCCGTGAACTGGAAAAACCGGGGAATCGGATTGTATAACTATCTGTTTATCGGGCCGGTTTTTGGAATGGAATCTTGACTCTGGTCAAGGCCGCAGCGACCGCCATTAACCTATAGTTTCGCCCTCTCGCCGGAGTGGCGGATTACCGGGGTGGCACTGCCGCCCCCGGATATTGCGGATGGTGCTCCCGCCGGAGCCCATGCAGCCCATGCAACGCGCCGGCGGCTCATCTGCCGCAGAATGACTGGAGACCGGAATGGAAGCTCTAAAGGGTGTTCGAATTCTCGACATGACCCATGTTCAGGCGGGACCGACATGTTCCCAGCTGCTGGCATGGATGGGTGCCGACGTGATCAAGTTCGAGCCGCCGCAGGGGGACGCGACCCGGGGGCAATTGCGCGACGTGCCGAACGCCGACAGCCTCTATTTCACCATGCTCAACTGCAACAAGCGCTCGATTACAGTCAACATGAAAAGCGCCGAGGGCAAGACGGTTTTTGTCGATCTGCTCAAAAAGTGCGACATCATGATGGAAAATTTCGGCCCGGGCGTGCTGGAGCGTCTCGGATTCACGTGGGAGAAAATCCACGAAATCAATCCGAAGATCGTGGTCGGGTCGATCAAGGGCTTCGGATCCACCGGGCCTTATGCCGAGTTCAAGGCCTACGAGAACGTGGCGCAGGCGATGGGCGGCGCGATGAGCACCACCGGCGTTCCGGACGGCCCGCCGTTTGTCACCGGCGCCCAGATCGGTGATTCAGGTACCGGGCTGCATCTCGCCATCGGGCTGCTGGCGGCGCTGCATCATGCCAACCGCACTGGACAGGGCCAGTACGTCGAAGTGGCGATGATGGACGGGGTGATGAATCTGTGCCGCGTCAAATTCCGCGACCACCAGCGGCTGACTCGGGGCGACCTGCCGGAATATTCTGTGCCGACATACAAAGGCATGGGCGAGACGCCGCGCGCCGGCAACGATTCGGGCGGCGGGCAGCTGGGCAACGCGATTCACTGCAAACCGCACGGCGCCAACGACTGGTTGTATATCGTCGTGCAGGAAGCGGTCTGGGATGCGCTGGCCAAACGCATCGGTCCCGATCTCGGCATGCCTGATCTTGCTGCCGATCCGCGTTTTGCCACGATCGGTGAGCGCCGCAGGAACCAGCAGTTGATGTGGACGTTGATCAACAAGTTCGCCGAAAAATTCACCAAGCGCGAATTCATGGCCATCCTCAATCCGCTGGATGTACCCTGCGGTCCGATCATGTCCACCGAGGATCTCGCCAACGACGAGCACATCCGCGGCCGCGACATGTATGTCGAACTCGACCACCCCCAGCGCGGCAAGTGGTACAACGTCGGCATGCCGATCAAGCTCTCGGCCTCGCCCGCCGTGATCAAGCGCTCTCCGCTGCTGGGCGAGCATACCGATGAGGTGCTGAAGGAAGTCCTGGGCTACGGGGACGAGCAGATCGGCAAGCTCAAGACCGCGGGCGCTTTCAGCGCCCCGCCCAGGAAAAAATAATCCAGCCAGTCCCGCAATCTGCAGAGGATTCATCATGAAAATCGCCATCATTGGACAACAGGACTTCGGCAAAGAGGTTCTCGAGGCATTTCTCGCGCGCAAGGACGAGGTCGCGGGCGTTTTCTGTGCGCCGGAAAAGCCGGGCGCGAAGCCCGATCCGCTGCGTACCGCAGCCGAAGAGCGCGGCCTGAAGGTGTTCCAGTTCCCGTCGCTGCGGGTGCCTGAAGCGCATGATGCGCTGAAATCCCTGAACGTGGACCTCGGCATCATGGCCTATGTGCTGCAGTTTGCGCCGGATACGTTCGTGCACCTGCCGCGTTTGGGCACCATCCAGTATCACCCGTCGCTGCTGCCGAAATACCGCGGACCGTCGTCGATCAACTGGCCGATCATCCGCGGCGACACCAGGACCGGGTTGACGATTTTCCGGCCGAATGAAGGCCTGGACGAAGGCCCGGTCATCCTCCAGAAAACCTGCGACATCGGCCCCGATGAAACCATCGGCGAGGTTTATTTCAACAAACTGTTCCCGATGGGTGTCAAGGCGATGGTCGAGGCCGCTGACCTGGTGTTTGCGGGCAAACACACGGAAACCGTGCAGGACGAGTCGCAGGCCAGCTACGAAGGCTGGTGCCGCGCGGGTGAGGCTCAGATTCACTGGGCAAACCACGTCGACTTCGTCTACAACGTGATTCGCGGCACCAATCCTGCACCTGGGGCGTGGACCACGCTTAACGGCAAAAAAGTACAGATATTCGATGCGCGCAAGCACCTGTTCCGCAAGTTCGGCGATGTCGCAGGCAAAATTGGCGAGGTTGCCGACGTCACGGATGCCAGTTTCAAGGTGACTGCGCAGGGCGGCGTCATCGAAGTCCTGCGGGCCCGCGGCGAGGACGGCAAGAAACTTTCCGGCGGCGATTTTGCAAAGGCCAACGGATTGGCGAAGGGCGCGTTGCTCGGCACCTGATGTCCTGAAATTCCCGTTAACTGGAAAAAGCCACGCTGACGCGTGGCTTTTTTATGTAACTATTTGTTTTATTGAATTAATTTTGAGACCCCAGCGCCGTGCCATCGGCTCTGCGCTCCGGCATGCGACGTCTGTCCGCAAATATTGACCGGCAGTCGGTTGCCCCTGCGCCTTCCGTGAACTATGGCACCAAGTCCTTGAAAAAACAGAATCCTTCGAGGCTAATATCGTAAAATCTGTGAAACTCCGTCGTTAAACCATTCACCAGAAACATAAAAACGGCACGGGACGGGCGAAACGGGATGAAAAAGCTGAGCTTCTGGAAAGCCGATTGGTTTCTCGGGCTCGTAGTCGTTACCGTCATGCTGGTTGCGGCGCGCGGCGACCTGATCCAGAGTCTGGAGCGCAAGGCGTACGACCTTGGCGTCCAGGCGGCCTCACGCGCCCCTTCCGACCGCATCGCCGTAATCACTATCGATGACGCCAGCATCGCCAACATCGGCCGCTGGCCGTGGTCGCGCGACGTGCATGCGAAGATGATCGACCTGCTGGCGGGTGCCAAGGCCAAGGTCATAGCCAATACCACCTTCTTTTTCGAGCCGCAGCGTGACGCGGGCCTCGCCTACATCGAGAAACTGCTGGCCCTGCACAGGGAATTGCCGGCGGACACGGCTGCGAATCCCACGGTCGGCAGCATGGCGGGCTTGCTGGCGGAGGCGGAACTGTCCCTCAATACGGACCGCAGGCTTGCCGAGAGCATCAAACGCGCGGGCAACATCGTGCTGCCGATGGTATTCCAGCAATTGAGCGAACCCCGGGGCAATCCGGATCGGCCGTTGCCCGACCACGTCATGGTCAACAGCGTACCAGCACCGCGTGACGGCGACGCCCTGCCGCCGCCCGGGGTATTTCCGCTGGTCCCGATCGCCGAACTCGGGCCAGCGGTATCGGGCATCGGGTACCTGAATGCGGACAATGACGTGGACGGGGCCGTGCGCGCCGAACCGCTGATGATCCGTTATTACGACCGGGCCTTCCCCGCGCTGTCGGTGCTGGTGGCCGCACGCAGCCTGAACCTCGGCATCAACGACATCAAGCCGGCATGGGGCGAATCGCTGCAACTGGGCCGGTTGCGGGTGCGCACCGACGCCGAATTGCGCATGCACACTTTCTTCTATGCCGATCGCGACGGTCGTCCGCCGTTTCCGGTGGATTCATTTTTCGACGTGATCAGCGGCAAGGTTCCCGCGGCGAAATTCCAGGACAAGATCGTGCTGATCGGCGCAACCGCAGCCGGGCTCGGCGCGGCGCAGGTGACTCCGGCGTCGCCGGCAACCGCGCCCGTGCTAACTCTGGCGCATACCGTGTCGAGCATACTGGGCGAACATTTTTTCGTGACCCCGCCGTGGGGAATCTGGGCGCAGGCCGGGGTGTTCCTGGCGGTCGCCCTGTACCTGATCGTGGTGTTGCCACGGCTCAAGGCCGGCATTGCCGCTGTGATCAGCCTGGTCATCGGCGTGGCGCTGCTGGGTGCGCACTTCGGGTTGATGATTTCACAGCTGATGTGGATACAGCTGATGGCGTCGGTTGCACTTCTGGCGGTCGGTTATGCGGCGCTGACCACCAAACGTTTCCTGGTCACCGAACGCGGCAAGGAAAAGTCCGATGCCGAATCCGCAGAATCCAACCGCATGCTCGGCATCGCCTATCAGGCGCAGGGCTAGCTCGACCTGGCCTGGGACAAGTTCCGGCAATGCCCGCTTGATGAGCCGGTCATGGAAAACCTCTACAGCCTGGCGCTGGATTTCGAGCGCAAGCGCCAGTTCAACAAGGCGGAATCGGTGTTCCGCTACATGGCGGAGTTCAATCCGAAATTCCGCGACCTCGAGCAGCGACTGACCCGGGCCAAGGCGCTCTCAGAGACAGTGATCCTCGGCGGGGCACAGGGTCATCCCGGCGGTACGGTGATGCTGCCCGGCGGCGGCATGGAAAAACCGATGCTCGGACGTTACCAGGTGGAAAAGGAACTGGGCAAGGGCGCCATGGGGGTGGTCTACCTCGGCAAGGAACCTAAAATAGGCCGTGTCGTCGCGATCAAGACCATGGCGCTATCGCAGGAATTCGAGGGTGATGAACTGACCGAGGTCAAGGAGCGGTTTTTCCGCGAAGCCGAGACCGCCGGCCGGCTGACCCACCCCAATATCGTAACCATTTACGATGCCGGCGAGGAACACGACCTGGCGTACATTGCGATGGAGTTTCTGAAGGGCAGGGACCTGGTGCCGTTCACCAAGCCGGATGCACTGCTGCCGGTGCCGCAGGTGCTGTCGATCATCGCGCGCGTCTCAGAGGCGCTGGGGTACGCACACCAGCAGAACGTGGTGCACCGGGACATCAAGCCCGCGAACATCATGTACGAACCGGAAAGCGACACGGCGAAAGTGACCGATTTCGGCATCGCCCGGGTCACAGACTCCTCGAAAACCAAGACCGGGATGGTGCTGGGCACGCCGTCATACATGTCGCCCGAGCAGCTCGCCGGCAAAAAAGTCGAGGGCCGTTCCGACTTGTTTTCGCTGGGCGTCACCCTCTATCAGATGCTCAGCGGCAGCCTGCCGTTCCAGGGCGAATCCATGGCGCAGCTGATGTTCAAGATCGCCAACGAACCGCATGCGGACATCCGTACCGTCAGGGCAGGATTGCCGACCTGCGTGGCGGCGGTGACCAACAAGGCGCTGGCGAAAGATCCGGACCAGCGTTACCAGAGCGGCGAGCAGATGGCCAAGGCCATCCGGCTTTGCTTGGGCACTTTGGGGGCGGCGGCACCCAAGGCCGCCGCCGTGACTTCCTGAGGCATGACCAGCGATGAGTGATCTGTCAGACGTGCTCGAGATTGCAACAGTTACCCATTCGGGCATGGTGCGTTCGCACAACGAGGACAGCATCGCCAGCGATGCGGCCATGGGCCTGGCGGTACTGGCCGACGGCATGGGCGGATACAACGCCGGCGAAGTCGCAAGCGGAATCGCCGTGGCGATGATCAGCGCGGATCTGAAAAAGGCGCTGGCTGCCGCCGAGGATCTCGATGTGACGAAGGTCGAGCGACTGGTCGGTGAACACGCGGTACGGGCGAACAATGCCATTTACCAGGCCTCGCAGAGCCAGCCGCAGTACGCCGGCATGGGTACCACGCTGGTGGTGGCGCTGTGGCATGACAACAAGCTGGTGGCCGGACATATCGGCGACTCCCGTCTCTACCGTTTTCGTGGCGACCGGCTGGAGCAGGTGACGAGGGATCACTCGCTGCTGCAGGAGCAGATCGACAGCGGGCTGATTACCAGGGAGCAGGCGCGGCATTCGCAGAACAAGAACCTGGTGACGCGGGCCGTCGGAATCGACCCCGAAGTGGAGGCCGAGGTGCACAGTTACGACGTCCAGCCCGGGGATATCTACCTGCTGTGCTCCGACGGGCTCAATGACATGGTCCAGGACGAGGATATGCAGCTGACGCTGTCCTCCCTGCAGGCCAACCTGCCGCTGGCGGCCGAGCAACTGGTGCAGCAGGCCAATGACAATGGCGGGCGAGACAATGTTTCGGTTATTCTGGTGCGTGTGCTGAAGAGTTTTCCAGCCCGCGGCGGATTGGTTGGCAAGTTGAAGTCCTGGTTCAGATAAAGTAACGGGGATACCAAAATGGCGAAATTGATTCTTTCTCTTGAAGGCTCCATGATCCGCGAGGTGCCGCTCGACAAAGAGCGCACCATGATCGGGCGCAAGGCTTCCAACGAAATCCAGATCGAGAATCTGGCCGTCAGCGGCGAGCATGCCTGCATCGTGACCATACTCAACGATTCTTTTCTCGAGGACCTGGGTTCGACCAACGGCACCCTGGTCAACGGCAATCCGATCAAGAAGCACATCCTGCAGAACAACGACGTGATCGAGATCGGAAAATACAAACTCAAATATGTTGCTGATGCGCCGGCCGCCGGCCACGCCGCTTCGGAGGACTTCGAGAAAACGATGATCCTGCGCCCGGCCGCAAAACCGGCAGCGGCGCCGGCGGTAAAACCTGCGGGCGA
>JBMTEY010000006.1:0-44307 GCA_049433545.1 Burkholderiales bacterium
ATCGGCCAGCCGGTCTCGGTCTGCCAGTAATGGTCGATCACCGGCTTGCCGATGGCTTCGTGGATCCAGCGATGCGTGGGTTCGTCCAGCGGCTCGCCGGCGAGGAACAGGTGGCGCAGCGACGACAGGTCGTATTTTTTGAGGTACGCCGGATCCTGCTTTTTCAGCACGCGCGCCGCGGTCGGCGAGGAGAACATGACGCTGACCTTGTGTTCGGCGACGATTTTCCACCAGATGCCGGCGTCCGGCCGTATCGGCAGGCCTTCGTAAAGGATGGTGGTCATGCCCTGGATCAGCGGACCGTAGACGATGTACGAATGACCCACCACCCAGCCGATGTCCGAGGTGGTGAACATGGTTTCCCCGGGATGGCCGCTGTAGATGTGGCGCATCGAACTCGCCAGCGCCACGGCATAACCGCCGGTGTCGCGCTGCACACCCTTGGGTTTGCCGGTGGTGCCCGAGGTATAGAGGATGTACGAGGGCTCGTTGGACTCCAGCCAGGCCACCGGCACCTGTGCGCCGGCATGCTGTTTTGCCAGCGTCGCGTAATCAAGATCCCGTCCGGCCACCGGCTTGAAATCGGGATCGATGCCGCGGTTGACCACCAGCACCCGTCCGGGCGGATGCTTCGCCAGGCGCAGCGCCTCGTTGACCAGCGGCTGGTAATGGATGGCCTTGCCGCCGCGCAGTCCGGCGTCGGCGGTGACTAGCAGTTTCGGCTGTGCATCGTCGATGCGCGTCGCGCAACTCGCCGCTGCAAAACCGCCGAAGACCACCGAATGCACCGCCCCCAGCCGCGCGCAGGCCAGCATCGCGAACACCGCTTCTGGAATCATCGGCATGTAGAGCAGCACGCGGTCGCCGCGGCCCACGCCCTGCACCGCGATCACTGCGGCCATCACATTCACCTGCTCATGCAGTTCGCGGTAGGTGTAACTTTTTTCAGTATCGGTTTCGGTCGAGATGTAGACCAGCGCCGGCTGCTCGCCGCGCACCGCGAGATGACGGTCCACCGCGTTGTGGCAGAGATTGGTTTCGCCGCCGACAAACCATTTCGCGAACGGCGGCCGGCTGTAATCCAGCACCTGTCCGAATGGCTTGTGCCAGTCGATATGCCGTGCCTCTTCCGCCCAGAACGCCTCACGGTCGGCGATGGAACGACGATGAAAGTCGGCGTATGCGCCCATGTGCCCTCCTCGAATCTCCGGCCCGCGGTGCTGTAGTGATATCGGGGCCGGCAGCAGGGCTATTATCCCCCGCCGGGACTTACGAAATCCTGACCACCGCGCGGCCGCGGATGTCGCCCTTCAGCATGCGTTCGAAATATGCGGGCAGGTCGTCCAGACCGATCGTCTGCGCGATTTTGCCGAGGTGCGGCGGCTTGAGATCGGACGCCAGGCGCCCCCAGACCCGCTGCCGCAGGGACATCGGCGTCGCCGCCGAATCGACGCCGATCAGGCGCACGCCGCGCAGGATGAACGGCAGCACCGTGGTCTTGAGCTCGATGCCGCCGGCATTGCCGAAGCTGGCGATAAGTCCCTGCGGCTGCATGGTGCGTGTCAGCCACGCCAGCTGCTCGCCGCCAACAGAATCAAAAGCCGCCGCCCACAGCGGTTTTTCCAGCGGGCGGGTTCCGAAATCGATGGTCGCGCGATCGATGATTTCGGCGGCTCCCAGGCTGCGCAGGAAATCATGAGCAGCGGCCTTGCCGCTGACCGCGGTGATGCCGTAACCCCGGGCTGCCAGCATGTCGATGGCGAGGCTGGCGACCCCGCCGGTCGCGCCGTTGACCAGCACGCGCCCCATGTTCGGCGCCATGCCGTTCAGTTCCAGCAGTTCGACCGCGAGGCCCGCGGTGTATCCCGCCGTGCCCAGTGCCATCGCATCGAACAGCGTCAGTCCACTGGGCAGCGGCACCACCCAGTCGGCGGGCACCCGGCAGATTTCCGCAAAACCGCCGTCGTGCGCCACGCCCATGTCGTAGCTGGTACATATAATCTCATCGCCGGGTTTATAACGGCCATCGGAAGAACTCACCACGGTTCCCGCCGCATCGATGCCACCGATCAGCGGAAACTTGCGGATGATCTTGCCGCCGCTGCCGGTGGCCGCCAGCGCATCCTTGAAATTGACGCTGGAATACGCGGTTTTGAATACCACTGCGCCGTGGCCGATGCCGGCACAAGGCACATCCTCGATGCGCCCCTCTATCTTGTTGTTTTCATTGAATATTCTGTATGCCTTGCAGTGTTCCATAGGTCCTCACGGCAAATGGGGCAATGCCAGGTACTGGCGGGTCTGCATTTCTGTCAGACGGCTCGCCAGCCGTTCCTTCAGCGATGCATTGAGGTGTGCCTGGAAGCCGTCGCTGTCCGCTGCATCGGCCACCAGGTCCGCTGCGGGCACCGCGGCGCCCAGCATCAGCTTCACCCGCCGATCATAAAACTCATCGACCAGCCACACAAACCGCCGCAGCACGTCAGCGTCGGCGCCGGTGAAGCGCGGCACGCCGGAGATCAGGATGGTGTGGTAACGACGCCCCAGTTCGATGTAATCGGGCTTGCCGCGCGGTCCTGCGCACAGTTCATTGAAATCGAACCACGCCACGCCCGGTGACTGGTGGCGCACGCGGATCAGCCGGTCCTCGATGTCCAGGGGATCCGTGTTAGCCGCGCCGCCGGCGATGTGGCCGAATGCCTGAGCCAGGTGATCGTCCGCGCCGGCACCGATGTGGTACGTTCCGGCGCGTTCCAGCTCGCGCAGCCGGTAATCGGTGCCGCCGTCGACGTTGACCACGGTCATCCGCGTCTTGATCAGTTCGATCGCCGGCAGAAACTGCGCGCGCTGCAGGCCGTGCTGGTAGAGCTCGTCAGGCGCGAAATTCGAAGTGGTCAGCAACACCACGCCTTCCGCCATCAGGCCTTCGAGCAGTCGCCGCATCAGCATCGCATCGGTGATGTCGGTGACATGGAATTCATCCAGGCACAGCAGGTCGGCATCTGCCGCGATGTCGCGCGCCACCAGCGCCATCGGCGCTTCATGGCCCTGGTGGGCATGCAGCGCCTTGTGGATTTCCTGCATGAAACGGTGAAAATGAATGCGCTTCTTGCGCGTGACCGCGGTGTAGGCGAAAAAACTGTCCATCAGGAAACTCTTGCCACGCCCGACCCCGCCCCACAGGTAGACGCCACGCACGCGCCGGCGGCGATCAAGCAGGCCGAGCAGTCCGCGGCTGGCACGGTTGCCGGGATTGAGGCCGTCGTCGACGCGCTGCAGTTCGCGCGCCGCCTGTTCCTGCTCGGCGTCGGGGGTGAAACCGTGTTCAGCGGCTTGCTGCCGCAGGAAAGCGGTAAAAGCGGGTATGTCAGCCACGGGAACGCCGGAACCGCGAGGCGGCCTCGGTTACAGGTTCAGTGTGCGGTTGTCGACGGCCAGCGCGGCTTCCTTCATCGACTCGGACAGCGACGGATGGGCATGACAGATCATCGCGATGTCTTCAGACGCTGCGCCGAATTCCATCGCCACCACCGCTTCGGCAATCAGTTCGGAGGCCATCGGGCCGATGATGTGTACGCCGAGGATGCGGTCGGTCTTCTCGTCGGCGAGGAATTTGACGAAGCCGGTGGTGTCGCCCAGCGCGCGGGCGCGGCCGTTGGCCATGAACGGGAAAGTGCCCGCACGGTATTTGACGCCATCCTGCTTCAGCTGCTGCTCGGTTTTGCCCACCCAGGCGATCTCGGGCGAGGTGTAGATTACCCACGGCACGGTGTTGAAATCGACATGGCCGTGTTTGCCGGAGATGCGCTCGGCTACTGCCACGCCCTCTTCCTCAGCCTTGTGCGCCAGCATCGGTCCCCGCACAACGTCGCCGACCGCCCATACGCCGGGCAGATTGGTCTTGCAGTCGTTGTCGACCGCAACGAATCCCCGTTCGTCGATTTTCAGGCCCACCGCCTTGGCATTGAGTCCGTCGGTGTTCGGCACGCGGCCGATGGAAACGATCAGTTTGTCCACGGCCAGCGTCTGCGCTGCGCCGGCGCTGTCGGTGTATTCGACGGTGACGTTCTTTTTCGCGCTGATCTTGCCGACCTTGACCCCCGTATGGATGGCCAGACCCTGCTTGCCGAACACTTTCTGCGCCTCTTTTGCCACCTGCTGGTCGACTGCGCCGAGGAAATCGGGCAAGGCCTCCAGCACCGTGACTTCGGCGCCGAGGCGGCGCCACACGCTGCCCATTTCGAGCCCGATCACGCCGGCGCCGATCACGCCGAGCTTTTTGGGAACATCGGCGATCGCGAGCGCGCCGGCATTGTCTAGGACCAGCTTGTTGTCGAAGGGCACGTCGGGCAGCACCCGCGGATTAGATCCGGTGGCGATGATCACGTGCTTGGCAGTCAGCACATCCGCGCTCTTGCCCGAGACCTGGATCTGCCAGGCGCCCGAACCACCGCCGGCAAACGCACCCTTGCCGTGGAAAAAGGTAATCTTGTTCTTCTTGAACAGGTAGAGGATGCCGTCGTTGTTCTGCTTGACGACCTTGTCCTTGCGTTTGAGCATTTGCGCAACATCCATCGCCAGGCCCTTGACCTGGATGCCATGCTCGGCAAAGGCATGCCCCGCGTGTTCGTAGTTTTCCGAGGACTGCAGCAGCGCCTTCGAAGGAATGCAGCCGACGTTGGTGCAGGTGCCTCCAGGTGCGGGTTTGCCGTCCTGGGTGCTCCACTCATCGATGCAGGCTACCTGCTGGCCGAGCTGCGCGGCGCGGATCGCCGCGATGTAACCGCCGGGACCGGCGCCGATGACTACGACATCAAATGATTTGGCCATGTTCCAGCGCTCAGATATCCAGCAAGATGCGCGCCGGGTCTTCCAGCGCCTCTTTCATCGCCACCAGCGCCAGCACCGCTTCGCGGCCGTCGATGATGCGATGGTCATAGGACATCGCGAGGTAATTCATCGGCCGGATCACGATCTGGCCGTTCTCTACCACCGCGCGTTCCTTGGTCGCGTGCACTCCGAGGATGGCGCTCTGCGGTGGATTGATGATCGGCGTCGACAGCATCGAGCCGAACACCCCGCCGTTGGAGATCGAGAACGTGCCGCCGGTGAGTTCCTCGATGGTCAGCTTGCCGTCCTGGGCGCGCTTGCCGTACTCGGAGATCTGCTTTTCGATGTCGGCCAACGTCATCTGGTCGCAGTTGCGCAGGATGGGCACCACCAGGCCGCGCGGACTGCCGACCGCGATGCCGATGTCGTAGTAGCCGTGGTAGACGATGTCGTTGCCGTCGATCGAAGCGTTGACCACCGGGTATTTCTTCAGCGCGTGCACCGCCGCCTTGACGAAGAAGGACATGAAGCCGAGCTTGACGCCGTGTTCCTTCTCGAAGCGGTCCTTGTAGCGGTTGCGCATGTCGATGACCGGCTGCATGTTCACTTCGTTGAACGTGGTGAGGATCGCCGCCGTCGACTGTGACTGCACCAGGCGCTCGGCGATGCGCGCGCGCAGCCGCGACATCGGCACCCGCTGTTCCGGACGCTCACCGGGGTCACCGAGGTCCACCACCGGCATTGCCCGCGCCGGCGCAGCTGCCGGCGCCGCGGCACCCGCCCTAACGCCGCCTGCAGCTGCCTGCAGCACGTCGCCTTTGGTGACGCGCCCGCCGCGGCCGCTGCCGCTGATCGCAGCAGTATCGAGGTTATTATCGGCAGCCAGTTTCTGCGCCGAAGGCATCGCCGGCGCACCGGCAGCCACCGGCTTGTCCGCGGCCTTGGCCGGTGCAGCCGGTTTCGCGTCCTTGGTCGCAGCGGCTCCTGCTTCCGCCGGTTTACCGTCGGTGTCTATGGTGGCGATGACTTCATTGCTGGTCACCGTGCCCCCGTCGGCCTTGACGATTTTCACCAGCACGCCCGCCTGCGGCGCCGGAGTCTCGAGCACGACCTTGTCGGTCTCGATGTCCACCAGGTTTTCGTCACGCTTGACGTATTCGCCGGTCTTCTTGTGCCATGACACCAGTGTCGCCTCGGCCACCGATTCCGAGAGCTGCGGCACCTTGACATCAACGAGCATGATTACTCCATAACCTATTTATTATATTAATAAAATTAATGTTCTTCACCTTCAGCCAGCGCCCGCGGCCTGAACATCCGCGGCTCACTGCCGCCGGACAGCGTCAGCGCCTGGTCGACCAGTTCCTTCTGCTGCTTCTCGTGCAATGACTTGTAGCCGGCCGCCGGCGAGGCTGACGAATCGCGGCCCGCGTAATACAGCTTCTGGTGCGGCAGCAGGTGGCGCATCAGGTAATGCTGGATGTGCCGCCATGAGCCCTGGTTGCGCGGTTCTTCCTGGCACCAGACGATTTCCTTGGCATTCTTGTAGCGCACGATCTGGGCGCGGAATTCATCGTGCGGGAACGGATAGATCTGTGCGATGCGCACCAGCGGCAGGTTCTGGATCGCCCGCGCGCGGCGTTCGTTGCGCAGGTCGTAATAAACCTTGCCGCTGCAGAAAATCACCCGCTCGACCTGTTCCGGGTCGATTTCGCGCGCATCCCAGTCCTCGTTCACCGGGTTGAAGCGATCGTTGGCGAATTCCTCCAACGGCGACACCGACTCCTTGTGCCGCAGCAGGCTTTTCGGCGAGAAGATGATCAGCGGCTTGCGGTGCGGGCGCACCATCTGCCGCCGCAGCAGATAATACATCTGCACCGGCGTCGCCGGCACGCAGACCTGCATGTTGTAGTCCGCGCACAGCTGCAGGAAACGCTCGATGCGGCCCGAAGAATGTTCCGGGCCCGCACCCTCGTAACCGTGCGGCAGCATCAGCGTCAGTCCGCTCAGGCGCCCCCACTTCACCTCGCCTGACGCAATGAACTGGTCGATCACCACCTGGGCGCCGTTGACGAAATCGCCGTACTGCGCCTCCCAGATCACCAGTTCCTTCGGACCCGAGGTCGCGTACCCGTATTCAAACCCAAGCACCGCTTCTTCCGACAGCACCGAGTCGATGACCACGAAATCGCCCTGGTCGGCGGCCAGGTGCTGCAACGGCACGTAAGTTCCCTGGTCCCAACGCTCGCGGCCCTGGTCGTGCAGCACGGCGTGGCGATGGAAAAACGTGCCCCGCCCCGAGTCCTGCCCCGACAGGCGCACCGAGAAGCCCTCGGTCAGCAGCGAAGCGTAGGCCAGCGTTTCCGCCATGCCCCAGTCCAGCGGCAACTTGCCTTCCGCCATCAGGCGGCGGTCCTGCATGATCTTTTCGACGCGCGGGTGCAGTTTGAAATTCGCCGGCACCTCGCACACCTTGCGCGCCAGCGCCTGCAGTTTCTCCAGCGGCAGGCGCGTATCGTCGTTCTCGTTCCACTTGGTGCCTTTGTAGGGGCTCCAGTCGGCCTCGAACGGCGGCTTGTAGTTGGAAAGAATGGTCTTGTTGGTGTGGTATCCGCGGTCCAGCGCGTCGCGGAAACCGCTGACCATCTTGTCAGCCTCGTCATCGGTGAGGATGCCCTCGGCGATCAGGCGGTCGGCGTAGACCTTGCGCGGCGTCGGATGCGCATGGATGCGCCGGTACATCATCGGCTGGGTCACCATCGGCTCGTCCTGCTCGTTGTGGCCGAGGCGGCGGTAGCACACCAGGTCGATCACCACATCCTTCCTGAATTTCATCCGGTAATCGAGAGCGATTTCGGTGACGAAGGCAATCGCCTCCGGATCGTCGCCGTTGACGTGGAAAATCGGCACCTCGAGCATTTTCACGACGTCGGAGCAGTAGGTCGAAGACCGCGCGTCGCGCGGATCCGAAGTGGTGAAGCCGATCTGGTTGTTGATGATGATGTGCACCGTGCCGCCGGTACCGTAGCCGCGGGTCTCGGCAAAATTCAGCACTTCCTGGATCACGCCCTGCCCTGAAAACGCGGCGTCGCCGTGGATCAGCACCGGCAGCACCTGCTCGCCGGTATGGTCCTTGCGCCTGTGCTGGCGCGCGCGCACCGAGCCCTCGACCACCGGGTTGACGATTTCGAGGTGGGAAGGGTTGAAGGCGACGGTCACGTGCATCGGGCCGCCGGGGGTCATCACGTTCGAGGAAAACCCGTCGTGGTACTTGACGTCACCGGCGAGCACGTTGGCCTGCTGCTTGCCCTCGAACGAGGAAAACAGGTCCGCCGGCATCTTGCCCAGCGTATTGACCAGCACGTTGAGGCGACCGCGGTGCGCCATGCCGATCACCAGTTCCTGCACGCCCGCCCCGCCTGCCTTCTGCAGCAGGTGATCGAGCATCGGGATCAGGCCGTCGCCGCCTTCAAGCGAAAACCGCGTCTGGCCGACATACTTGGCGTTGAGGTATTTCTCCAGCGTCTCCGCCGCCGTCAGCCGGTCGAGCAGGTGTTTCTTGTATGCCGCGTCGTAGTCGGGGCGGCCGCGCGTCGGCTCCAGCTTTTCCGACATCCAGCGCTTCTGCGGGATGTCCGACATGTACATGTATTCGACGCCGATGGTGCGGCAATAGGTGTCGCGCAACGCCTGGAGGATGTCGCGCAGCGGTGCGCGCGCCGGGCCGTGCAGCGTGCCGGTATCGAACACGGTATCCATGTCCGCCTCGGTCAGCCCGTAATGCCCGGGATCGAGTTCGGCGATTTCCGGCGCATCGATGATGCGTTTCAGCGGATCAATGTCGGCGATGCGGTTGCCCTGGAAACGGTAGGCCGAGATCAGTTGCATCACCGAAAACTGCTTCTGCAGGTTCTTCTGCGCGGCTTCGTTGCCGCCGCCCGCCGGGCGCCGGCTGCGCGCGAGATCGACGAAACGCTGCTGCACCTCGGAGTGCGACACGTCGGCCGGGCCGTCGTCGAGCCGCTGCAGTTCGTCGAAATAACCGCGCCAGCGCGCTTCAACCGACTGCGGATCCTTCAAGTACTGCTCGTAGAGCCCTTCGACAAAGGGCGCATTGGCGCCGAACAGCAGCGATGTACCGCGGGATTCCTTCATCATCTGGGCACCTGAGTTTTCTGTCCTTGCGCGGGAGGGCGACCTGCCGTCACTTGCGTTTGGCCATCGGCAGGAAATCGCGGCTCTTCGCACCGGTGAACAACTGCCGCGGGCGGCCGATCTTCTGGTCGGGATCGGCAATCAGCTCCTTCCACTGCGCGATCCAGCCCACAGTGCGCGCCAGCGCGAAGATCGCGGTGTACATGCTCACCGGTATGCCCAGCGCCTTGTAGACGATGCCCGAGTAGAAGTCGACGTTCGGATAGAGCTTGCGCTTGATGAAATAGTCGTCTTCGAGGGCGATCTTCTCCAGCGCCATCGCCAGCTTGATCAGCTTGTTGTCCTTCATGTCGAGCTCTTCCAGCACCTCGTGGCAGGTCTTCTGGATCAACTTGGCACGCGGATCGTAGTTCTTGTAGACGCGGTGACCGAAGCCCATCAGCATCGCGTGGCCGTCCTTTTCCTTGACGCGCTTGATGAAGGCCGGGATGTTCTTCACGTCACCGATCTCGTCGAGCATTTTCAGCACCGCCTCGTTGGCGCCACCGTGCGCCGGGCCCCACAGGCTGGCGATGCCGGCGGAGATGCAGGCAAAGGGATTGGCGCCGGTGGAGCCGGCAAGGCGCACAGTCGAGGTCGAGGCATTCTGCTCGTGGTCGGCATGCAGGATCAGGATGCGGTCCATTGCGCGCGCGATCACCGGGTTGACCTTGTATTCCTCGCAGGGGTTGCCGAACATCATGTAGAGAAAATTCTCGGTGTAGTTCAGCGAATTTTTCGGATACATGAACGGCTGACCCGAGTTGTACTTGTAGGCCATTGCCGTGATCGTCGGCAGCTTGGCGATCAGGCGGAACGCCGAAATCTCGCGGCTGCGTTCGTCATGGATGTTGATCGAGTCGTGGTAGAACGCCGACAGCGCGCCGACCACGCCGCACAGCACCGCCATCGGGTGCGCATCGCGGCGGAATCCACGGAAGAAAAAGGTCATCTGGTCGTGCACCATGGTGTGCTTGGTGACGATGTCGTCGAATTCGACCTTCTGCTGCTTGTTCGGCAGCTCGCCGTTGAGGATCAGGTAGGCGACTTCCAGGAAATCACATTTCTCCGCCAGCTGTTCGATCGGGTAACCGCGGTAGAGCAGGATGCCCTCGTCGCCGTCGATGTAGGTGAT
Source organism: Burkholderiales bacterium (assembly GCA_049433545.1). Lineage (GTDB taxonomy): Bacteria > Pseudomonadota > Gammaproteobacteria > Burkholderiales > SG8-41. The sequence continues at coordinate 10,160 of JBMTEY010000006.1, forward strand.
ATTCGAGCGGCAACTCGCCGTCGACATGAAGCCGGGGTCATAAGTGAACTTGCCGGTCTTGGCATAAAGGCTGCGGACATCGATCACGTCCGGGCCTATGGTGCCGCCAAACACCGGGAAATCAACGGAGGGGCTGCCGTCACTGAACGACAGGGTAGCGAGTTTTTCTTTCATAAAAATCTCCGTAATATCAAGTACTTATTATTAACATCTCGCGTAAAAACATAACTGCGGGCGGCTCAGGCGCGGCGCATGCGCTGTACCAGTTCGGCATACTGCGCCGGCGCTTCGGCCTGCCCCATCACCCATGCCAGCAGATGCGTGTCCGCCTCCGCCAGCAAATCCTTGAATGCCTGCAGCTGCGCGGCATCCAGTCCTGCAAGGTCCTGCTCCACAAACCGGTTCAGCACCAGGTCCAGCTCCAGCATGCCGCGCCGGCACTGCCAGCGGATGCGGTCCAGATCGGACATGCCTATACGGTACGCTTGACCAGTAGATCCTTGATCTTGCCGATGGCCTTGGTCGGATTCAGCCCCTTCGGACAGACATCGACGCAATTCATGATCGAATGGCAGCGGAACAGCCGGTACGGGTCTTCAAGGTTGTCGAGCCGGTCGTTGGTCGCCTGGTCACGGGTGTCGGCGAGAAAGCGATAGGCCTGCAACAGGCCGGCCGGGCCGACGAACTTGTCCGGATTCCACCAGAACGAAGGGCACGAGGTCGAGCAGCAGGCGCAGAGTATGCATTCGTAGAGGCCGTTCAGTTCCTCGCGGTCCTCCGGCGACTGCAAACGCTCGGTCTCAGGGCGCGGCGTGTCGTTGACCACGTACGGCGTCACCGAGTGGTACTGCTTGAAGAACTGCGACATGTCGACGATCAGGTCGCGGATCACCGGCATCCCGGGCAGCGGACGGATCACCACCGGCTCCTTCAGATCGGCGATCTTGGTGATGCAGGCGAGCCCGTTCTTGCCGTTGATGTTCATCGCATCCGAACCGCAGACGCCTTCGCGGCAGGAGCGGCGGAACGAAAATGTGTCGTCCACCGACTTCAGACGCACCAGCGCGTCGAGCAGCATGCGGTCGGTGGGCTCCAGCTCGATGTCGTAATCCTGCATGTACGGCTTGGCGTCGACGTCCGGGTTGTAGCGGTAGATGGAGAGGCGCATTTCTTTCTGTTCCCTGGTGTAATCGGTGCAGCGGATCAGTAGACCCGGGCCTTGGGCTCGAAGGATTCGACTGTCAGCGGCTTCAGGTTGACCGGGCGGTACTCGAGGCGGTTGCCCTCCTTGTACCAGAACGTGTGTTTCATCCAGTTGGCGTCGTCGCGGTTCGGGAAATCGCTGCGGTCGTGGGCGCCACGTGATTCCTGGCGCGCATGCGCCGACACCATCGTAGAGACCGCAACCTCGACCAGGTTCTCCAGCTCCAGCGCCTCGACGCGTGCCGTGTTGAACACCTTGCTCTTGTCCTTGAAATAAAGACTGCCGGCGCGCTGCGCAACTTCATGGATCTTGCGCACGCCTTCGGCAAGGCTGTCAGGGAAACGGAACACGCCGCAATGCAGTTGCATCGTGCGCCGCAGTTCGGCGCCGACTTCGTGCACGCTCTCGCCTGATTTCGCCGAGTCGAGCCGCGCCAGACGCGCCAGTGCACGGTCGGCCGCATCCTTCGGCAGGTCCTGGTGCGCGATCGCGTCGGCTTTCAGGTCCTTGACCACCTGCTCACCCGCTGCCTTGCCGAACACCAGCAGGTCGAGCAGCGAATTGGTGCCGAGTCGGTTGGCGCCGTGTACCGAGACGCAGGCACATTCGCCGGCGGCATAAAGCCCCTTGACGATGGCGCCACCGGAATGGCCCGCCAGCGCCTGGCCGTGCATGTTGGTGGGTACGCCTCCCATCTGGTAATGGCAGGTCGGCACCACCGGGATCGGGTCTTTGGCAGGATCGACGTTGGCGAATTTCTTGGCAATTTCGCGGATGCCCGGCAGGCGCTTGTCGATGACGTCGGCGCCGAGGTGGTCGAGCTTGAGCAGGATGTGGTCGGCTTCCTTGCCGGCGCCGCGGCCTTCCTTGATCTCGGTGGCCATCGCCCGCGACACCACGTCGCGGCTTGCCAGGTCCTTCACCGTCGGCGCGTAGCGCTCCATGAAACGCTCGCCGTTCTTGTTCAGCAGGAAGCCGCCCTCGCCGCGCACGCCTTCGGTGATCAGCACGCCGGCGCCGGCAACACCCGTCGGGTGGAACTGCCAGAATTCCATGTCCTCCAGCGGAATGCCCGCGCGCGCCGCCATCCCGAGGCCGTCGCCGGTATTGATGAAGGCGTTGGTGCTGGCAGCGTAGATGCGTCCTGCGCCGCCGGTGGCGAGCAGCGTTGCCTTGGCATGCAGAATCGCCACCTCGCCGGTTTCCATTTCCATTGCCACCACTCCGAGCACGTCGCCGGCCTGGTTGCGGATCAGGTCGAGCGCCATCCACTCGACGAAGAACTGGGTCTTGGCGCGGACGTTGCGCTGGTAAAGCGTATGCAGCATCGCATGGCCGGTGCGGTCGGCCGCGGCGCAGGCGCGTTTCACCGCGCGTTCGCCGTAGTTGCTGGTGTGGCCGCCAAAGGGCCGCTGGTAGATCTTGCCGTTGTCGAGGCGATCGAAGGGCATGCCGTAGTGCTCGAGCTCGATCACCGCCTCGCTCGCCTTGCGGCACATGAACTCGATCGCGTCCTGGTCGCCGAGGTAATCCGACCCCTTGACCGTGTCGTACATGTGCCAGTGCCAGTTGTCCGGTTCTTCGTTGCCCAGCGAAGCAGATACCCCGCCCTGCGCCGCCACCGTGTGCGAGCGTGTCGGGAACACTTTCGAAAGCACCGCCACCCGCAGATTCGCCTCGGCGAGCTGCAGCGCCGCGCGCAGGCCTGAACCACCGGCGCCGACCACCACCGCGTCAAAATGTCTTGTTGTAATTGCCATTGTTCCTCAGCCCCAGAGTATCTGCACGGTCCAGGCGCCGTAGGCGATCAGCGCGAGGATGACCAGCACGTAGAGCACCAGCCGCAGACCGGCATCCTTGATGTAGTCCATGAATATGTTGCGCACGCCGATCCAGGCGTGGAACAGCAGCGCGGCCATGAACAGCAGCGTCGCGTACTGCATCAGCGGCAGGCTCCACAGCGCCTTCCAGTGCCAGTAATCGAATTTCGGCAACATCGCCAGCGCCAGCAGGAACAGCAGCGTATAAACCAGCATCACCACCGCGGTCGCGCGCTGCGCGAGCCAGTCGCGCAGGCCGTAATGGGCCCCAGTCACTTCGCGGTTCACCATAACGCCACCCCCGCCGCCAGTGTCAGCACGATGCCGCCGGCGAGCACGATGATGCTGGTGAGGCGCGCCGTTTCAAGCTCGATGCCGACATGAAGATCGAGAAACAGGTGCCGCAGGCCGGCCAGCAGGTGGTGCAGGTAACCCCACAGCAGCCCCAGCAGCACCAGCTTCATCAGCGGATGGCTGACCACCGCACTGAACTGCATGAAGCTGTCATGGGACTGCAGGCTGCCCTGGAACAGCCACAGCAGCAGCGGGATCAGCAGGAACAGCACCGCTCCGCTGACGCGATGCATGATGGAGATGATGCCCGGCACCGGCAGCCGGATCTGCATCAGGTTCAGATGTTTGGGTCTCTTGCGGGCTACTGTCGATGACACACGCACTCCTTGGCACGAAGTTCGGTTTTGCTGACCGGAATCCGGCGATCTGATCTGCCCAGCTCAATCACACCCGTCGGATGGCGATGCTGCAGCGCAGGCACCACATCAATTGAGAGTTTTTAGCACGAGTGAAACAGGATCAAAATCGCGATTAAGCGCATGAAATACTATCAGCTTTTGCTGCGCAGCGGAACGCGGAACAGCTACGTTCATAAGCAAAAACCGTTCATGCGAGCGCGCTTCGTTGACGTGTGCGTCAAGTCTCGCGACCGGTGGTTCCACATGCCGTCACGACATCCCGCCGTACGGAATCCGCGCGCGCAGCCAGCGCCGTAACGCACATTGCAACCGCACTGCGCGCCGACCTGCCGCATCCGCAGCGCGCGCTGTCGCGGACCGTCGCGCCATCCGTATGCCCGGTTGTGTTGTTGACCGAAATTCCCTGCCTTCGCTATCATCGCCGCTGTACTCCGGCGAGCGCGCAGCGTGCCATTTCGTGCTTGTTTCCGCCCGATTTCTCGCCCGAATCCAGCGCCGCCACCCTCCAAAAAACCAGGAAATTCAGGAGCTTCCAGATGAAACGACCCATGCGCGTGGCGGTAACCGGCGCCGCCGGCCAGATCGGCTACAGCCTGCTGTTCCGCATCGCCAGCGGCGAAATGCTCGGCAAAGACCAGCCGGTGATCCTCCAGTTGCTGGAAATCCCCGACGAGCGCGCCCAGAAAGCGCTGAAGGGCGTGATGATGGAGCTCGACGACTGCGCCTTCCCGCTGCTGCACGGCATGGTGCCCGCCTCCGACCCGATGGTGGCCTTCGCCGACGCCGACGTCGCGCTGCTGGTCGGCGCCCGCCCCCGCGGCCCCGGCATGGAGCGCAAGGACCTGCTCGAAGCCAACGGCAAGATTTTTGCGCCGCAAGGACATGCCCTGTCGGAAGTCGCCAAACGCGACGTCAAGGTGCTGGTGGTCGGGAATCCCGCCAATACCAATTGCCTGATAGCGATGAACAACGCGCCCAAGCTCAAGCCCACCAATTTCTCGGCAATGATGCGCCTGGACCACAACCGTGCACTGACTCAGGTCGCGCAGAAAATCGGCAAGCCGATCACCGAGATCAAGAAACTCACCGTCTGGGGCAACCATTCCGCCACCCAGTACCCCGACATTTTCCAGGCCACCGCCGGCGGCAAGAAAGTATGGCCCATGATCAACGACCAGGCCTGGCTGGAGAACGATTTCATCCCGACGATCCAGAAGCGCGGCGCCGCGATCATCGACGCCCGCGGCCTGTCTTCTGCAGCGAGCGCGGCCAACGCAGCGATCGACCACATCCGCGACTGGGTCAAGGGCACCAAGGCCGGCACCTGGGTAAGCATGGGCATCCCGTCCGACGGCAGCTACGGCATACCTGCCGGCATGATTTACGGCTTCCCGGTGACCTGCAAGGACGGCAAGTACAAGATCGTCAAAGGTCTCGACCAGAGCGAATTCAGCAAGGCACGCATGCAGGCGACGCTGAAAGAACTCCAGGAAGAACGCGACTCTGTCCTCGGACTGCTCGGCTGATCCGGGCATCATGCCGACGCCAAAAGCGGACCCTGCAGCAACGCAGCGTCCGCTTTTTAGTTTGAATTAAGGAACCATCGATGAGCGAAAAAGCAGCTGCCTTCAAACCAAAAAAATCCGTGGCCCTGTCGGGTGTGCCCGCCGGCAACACCGCACTGTGCACCGTCGGCCGCAGCGGCAATGACCTCGCCTACCGCGGCTACGACATTCTCGACATCGCCGAGACCTGCGAATTCGAGGAAATCGCCTATCTGCTGGTGCACGGCAAGCTCCCAACTGCAGCGGAGCTGCGCGCCTACAAGGCCAAGCTGAAATCGCTGCGCGGCCTGCCCGCCGTGGTGCGCAGCGTGCTCGAACAATTGCCTCCGGCGGCGCACCCTATGGACGTGATGCGCACCGGCTGCTCGGCGCTGGGCGCAGCGATGCCGGAACGCGAAGACCACAACCAGCCCGGCGCGCGCGACATCGCCGACCGGCTGATGGCCTCCTTCGGCTCGATGCTGCTCTACTGGTACCACTGGAGCCACAATGGCCGGCGCATCGAGGTCGAAACCGACGACGATTCCATCGGCGGCCATTTTCTGCACCTGCTGCACGGCAAACCCGCCTCCGAGTCCTGGGTGCGGGCGATGCACACCTCGCTCAACCTCTACGCCGAGCACGAATACAACGCCTCGACCTTCACCTGCCGCGTCATCGCCGGCACCGGCTCCGACATGCATTCAGCGATCACCGGCGGCATCGGCGCGCTGCGCGGTCCCAAACACGGCGGCGCCAACGAGGTCGGCTTCGAGGTGATGAACCGCTACGAGACACCCGATGCCGCAGAAAACGACATCGTCACCCGCATCGCCAACAAGGAAGTGGTGATCGGCTTCGGCCACCCGGTCTACACCGTGGCCGATCCGCGCAACAAGATCATCAAGGAAGTGGCGCGCAAGCTGTCTAAGGAAATCGGCGACATGAAGATGTTCGACGTCGCCGAGCGCATCGAGACGGTGATGATGCGCGAGAAGAAGATGTTCGCCAACCTCGACTGGTACTCGGCGGTGTCGTACCACCGCATGGGGGTGCCGACGCCGATGTTCACGCCGCTGTTCATCATCTCGCGCACCAGCGGCTGGTCGGCACACGTGATAGAGCAGCGCATCGACAACAAGATCATCCGTCCGACCGCGGTCTACACCGGGCCGGAAAACCGCAAGTTCGTCCCGCTCAAAGACCGCAAATAACATCCTGACCAAAGGCTCAACATGTCCGCACCCATCTCCAACATCCGACCCAAAACCGACCAGGTCATTGCCGACATCGCCGATTTCGCCGGCAAGGCTAAAATCAGCAGCGCCGAAGCCTACAACACCGCAAGGCTGTGCCTGATGGATACGCTGGGCTGCGGCTTCGAGGCCCTCTCCTACCCTGCCTGCACCAAGCTGATGGGGCCGGTGGTGCCGGGTGCGACACTGGCGAACGGCGCAAAAGTGCCGGGCACCTCGTTCCAGCTCGAACCTGTCATGGCGGCCTTCAACATCGGCTGCATGATCCGCTGGCTGGATTTCAACGACACCTGGCTGGCCGCGGAATGGGGCCATCCGTCGGACAACCTCGGCGGCATCCTTGCCATGGCCGACTACCTGTCGCGACAGGCCGTGGCCGCGGGCAAAAAACCGCTGGTCATGCGCGACGTGCTCATCGGCATGATCAAGGCCCATGAAATCCAGGGCGTGATCGCTCTGGAGAACAGTTTCAACCGTGTCGGCCTCGACCACGTGCTGCTGGTCAAGGTCGCCTCCACCGCGGTGATCTGCAGCCTGATGGGGCTGAGCCGCGAGGAAACGCTGAACGCTGTGTCTAATGCCTGGATCGACGGGCAGTCGCTGCGCACCTACCGCCACGCGCCGAACACCGGCTCGCGCAAATCCTGGGCTGCCGGTGACGCCACCAGCCGCGCGGTGCGCCTGGCACTCATGGCCGCCAGGGGCGAGATGGGTTATCCCTCGGGTCTGACGGCCAAGGGCTGGGGCTTCTACGACGTGCTGTTCAAGGGCAAGCCATTCAAGTTCACCCGCAAGTACGGTTCTTACGTGATGGAGAACGTGCTGTTCAAGATTTCCTACCCCGCCGAGTTCCACGCCCAGACTGCCGTCGAATGCGCGATCCTGCTGCATCCGCAGGTTAAAAACCGCCTCGACGACATCAAGAAGATCGTCATCACCACCCATGAGTCGGCAATCCGCATCATTGACAAGAAAGGCCCGCTGAACAATCCCGCCGATCGCGACCACTGCATCCAGTACATGACCGCCATCGGCCTGATCAAGGGCAATCTCACCGCCGCCGATTACGAGGACGATGTGGCACGCGACCCGCGCGTCGACAGGCTGCGCGACAAGATGGTGTGCGTGGAGAAAAAAGCGTGGACGAAGGATTACCTCGATCCGAAAAAGCGCTCCATCGCCAACGCCATCCAGGTGTTTTTCAAGGACGGCAGCAAAACCGCCGAGGTCGCAGTCGAATACCCGGTAGGCCATCGCCGGCGCCGCGCCGAAGGCATTCCCCTGCTCGAAGCCAAGTTCCGCACCAACCTTGCCCGCCGCTTCGCTGAAAAACAGCGCACCGCCATCTACGCGCTGTGCCAGGACCAGCAAAAACTGGAGGCCACGCCGGTGCATGAATTCACCGACATGATGGTCATCTGAGTTCAGCCTGGAATTCTCATATAACCATATGTTTTAAATCATTATTTTGAAAAACACTCTCACCAGCCTTCTTTTCACTGCTCTGCTGGCACTCGCCCTGCCCGTGTCCTCTGCGGACACGCGCGACGCGATGACGCATTTCTTCGACGCCAATACCGGCGACCTGAAAGCCGAACTCGCCGACGTCAGGGCCGCGGGCAAGAAAGGCATCCTGTTCATGTACGAGCAGGAAGGCTGCCCGGCCTGCCTATATATGAAGGAGCACGTGCTCAACCGCAGTGACGTGCAGGCGCTGTATCACAAATATTTTGCGATGTTCACCATTGACCTCTTCGGCGCGGTGCCGCTGAAGGATTTCAGCGGCCGCGACATCACCGAAAAGGCCTTTGCCGCCGCAGCGAAGGTCCGCGCCACCCCCACCTTCGCCTTCCATGACCTGGAAGGCCGCGAAGTGACGCGCGTCACCGGCGCGGTACGCGACATCGAGGAATTCAAACTGCTCGCCGAATTCGTCGCCAGCGGCGCCTACAAAATTCGCCAGTTCGCCGAACACAAACGGCTGCACCTGAAGGCCAAAAGCGGCGGCTGATTCCGCATGGCGAACAGCGACCGAACTGCCGCCGGCAATTCAATCCTGTCCTGCAACACACTATAATTCACGGTTCTCCGGCACCCTTTACCGGCACCCCATTTTTCAAGGAGCATCCGCGTGGCCAACAATGCGTTCAACTCGTTAAGGGAATTCAAACTCAAGTCGGGCAAGACCGGCAAATACTACTCGCTCGCCGCGCTCGAAGAAGCCGGCCTCGGCAAGACCTCGCGCCTGCCGGTGAGCCTGCGCGTGGTACTCGAGTCCGTATTGCGCAACTGCGACGGCAAGCGCATCACCGAAGACGCCGTGAAGGCGCTGGCCGGCTGGAAGCCCAACGCGCCACGCACTCAGGAAGTGCCCTTCGTGCTCGCACGCATCATGCTGCAGGACATGGCCGGTTTCCCGGCATTGAACGATTTTGCCGCAATGCGCGCCGAAGCCAAGCGCCAGAAATTCGAGCCGACCAAGATCGAGCCGCTGGTGCCGGTCGACCTGGTGGTCGACCACTCGGTGGTCGTCGACGTGCACAACTCCACCGATGCGCTGCGCAAGAACATGGAAATCGAGTTCGAGCGCAACGGCGAGCGTTACACCTTCCTGAAATGGGCCAAGCAGGCCTTCTCCGGCATCCGCGTGGTGCCGCCAGGCAACGGCATCTGCCACCAGGTCAACCTCGAATACCTGTCGCGTGGCGTCTGGGAAAAGGACGGCATCTATTATCCCGACTCCACCGTCGGAACCGACTCGCACACCACCATGGTCAACGCCATCGGCGTGCTGGCCTGGGGAGTGGGCGGCATCGAAGCAGAAGCCGGCATGCTCGGACAGCCCTACTACTTCCTCGAACCCGACGTCGTCGGTGTGCACATGACCGGCAAGCTCAAGCCCGGTGTCACTGCCACCGACCTGGTGCTCACCGTCACCGAGCTGCTGCGCAAGACCAACGTCGTCAACAAGTTCGTCGAATACTTCGGTGAAGGCGCCGCTTCCCTCACCCCGACCGACCGCGCCACCGTCGCCAACATGTCGCCCGACTACGGCGCGACCTGCGGCTTCTTCGCGATCGACGACAAGACCCTCGAGTACTACCGCATGACCGGGCGCGAACAGCATTGCGACGCCATCGAGTCCTATCTCAAGGCGCAGGGCATGTACGGCATCCCGAAAAAAGGCGACATCGACTACACGCAGGTCGTCGAAATCGACCTCTCGACCGTGCGCCCCAGCGTCTCCGGCCCCAAGCAGCCCGAGGAGCGCATCAACCTCGAAGGCATCAAGGCCCGCTTCACCGAGCTGTTCTCGAAGCCGGTCGCGGAAAGTGGCTACAACAAGCCTGCCGCCGACCTCGGCAAACGCGTCCCGGTGGCCAACAAGGCAATCGGCGACGTCGGCCACGGCGACATCGGCATTGCCGCAATCACCTCCTGCACCAACACCTCCAACCCCTGGGTGCTGCTCGCCGCCGGCCTGCTGGCGAAGAAGGCCGTCGAGAAAGGCATGAAGCCGCATCCGCGCGTGAAAACCTCACTCGCCCCCGGCTCCAAGGTCGTCACCGCATACCTGAAGCAGTCCGGCCTGCTGCCCTACCTTGAGCAACTGGGCTTCCATGTCGTCGCCTACGGCTGCACCACCTGCATGGGCCTCGCCGGCCCGCTGGACAAGGACCTCGAGGAAGCGATCGTCAAGAACGACATCATTTCCGCCGCCGTGCTCTCCGGCAACCGCAATTTCGAAGCACGCGTGCACCAGTCTCTCAAGGCCAACTTCCTGATGAGCCCGCCGCTCGTGGTCGCCTTCGCGCTCGCCGGCACGGTGCTGAAAAACGTCGACACCGATCCGATCGCCAACGATAAGGACGGCAAGCCGGTGTTCCTGAAGGACCTGTGGCCGTCGCCCGCAGAAGTCGATGCCGTGATGAAGTTCGCCACCGACAGTGAAAACTTCAAACGCGAGTACGGCGACCTGTCCGGCGCGAAAGACCTGTGGGACGCCATCCCCGAAGCCAAGGGTGCGCTGTTCCAGTGGGATACCAAGTCCACCTACATGCTCGAACCGCCGCTGTTCGAAGGCTTCAAAAAAGAACTGCCGAAAATCAGCGACGTCAAGGGCGGCCGTGCGCTGGGCATCTTCGGCAACAAGCTCACCACCGACCACATCAGCCCGGTGGCGCCGATCCGCAAGGGCACGCTGGCAGGCGACTGGCTGGTCGCCGCAGGCAGTACTGACCTCTCGAGCTTCGGCTCGCGCCGCACCAACCACGAAGTAATGGTACGCGGCGCCTTCGCCAATCCGCGCATCAAGAACCTGATGGTGCCGGGCAGCGAAGGCGGCGTCACCTTCCACCAGCCTTCCGGCGACAAGATGACGATCTACGAAGCCGCGATGCGCTACCAGAAGGAAAACATGCCGCTGTTCGTGTTCGGCGGCGAAGCCTACGGCACTGGTTCATCGCGCGACTGGGCGGCCAAGGGCACGCAGATGCTGGGCATCAAGGTCGTGGTCGCCCGCGGCTTCGAACGCATCCACCGTTCCAACCTGATCGGCATGGGCGTGCTGCCCTGCCAGTTCAAGGGTGACGACAGCGTGCAGTCGCTGAAAATCGACGGCAGCGAGAGCTTCGACCTGCTGGGCGTGGCCGGCGGCAACGTCAAGCCGATGCAGGACGTGACGCTGGTGATCCATCGCAAAGACGGCAGCACCCAGAATGTCACCGTCACCCTGCGCGTGGATTCGCCGATCGAAGTCGAATACCTGAAGCACGGTGGCATCCTGCCGTATGTTCTGCGCGAATTGATGGCTGCTTGATCAAGGCCAAGGAAAAACTAAAATGGCACAAGACACTTTCAAGACCCTGAAGGAATTCACCCCTTCGCCCGGCAAAACCGGCAAGTACCACAGTCTCGCCGCACTCGAGGCTGCCGGCCTGGGCAAGATTTCGCGCCTGCCGCGCTCGATTCGCGTGGTGCTCGAGGCTCTGGTGCGCCACTGCGACGGCAAACGTGTCACCGAGGAACACGTCAAGGCGCTCGCCGCCTGGCAGGCCAACGGCAAGCGCACTTCCGAAATCCCGTTCATCGTGGTGCGCATCGTGCTGCAGGACCTGATCGGCTTCGGCACGCTGAACGACCTCTCCGCAATGCGCGCCGCCGCCGAACGTTTGGGCATGCCGCCGGGCAACATTGAACCGCTGGTGCCGGTCGACGTGGTGGTCGACCACTCGGTGGAAATCGATGTCTACAACCGGCCCGACGCGGTGCAGGTCAACCAGGAAATCGAATTCAAGCGCAACGCCGAGCGTTACAGCTTCGTCAAATGGGCACAGGGCGCGTTCAAGACCGTGCGCGTGGTGCCGCCCGGCAACGGCATCATCCACCAGATCAACATGGAACACCTGTCGCGCGGCGTCTGGGAAAAAGACGGCGTCTGGTTCCCCGACACCGTGTTCGGCACCGACTCGCACACCACCATGGTCAACGGCATCGGCGTCGTCGCCTGGGGCGTGGGCGGCATCGAAGCCGAGGCCGGCATGCTCGGCCAGCCCAATGCCTTCCTGACGCCCGACGTCGTCGGCTGCCACATGACCGGCAAGCTGCGCGAAGGCGTCACCGCCACCGACCTGGCGCTCACCGTCACCGAACTGATGCGCAAGACCAAGGTCGTCGGCAAATTCGTCGAATACTTCGGCCCCGGCGCCGCGGCGCTCACCGCCGCAGACCGCTGCACGGTGGCCAACATGGCGCCGGAGTACGGCGCGACCATGGGCTACTTCCCGGTCGATGAAAAAACCGTCGATTATTTCCGCACCACCGGCCGCGAACCTGAACTGGTGTCTGCGATCGAAGCCTATTACAAGGCGCAGGGCGTGTTCGGCATGCCGAAAAAAGGCGAGATCGACTACTCCCAGGTCATCGAGCTTGACCTCGACAGCATCGTTCCCAGCCTGTCGGGCCCGAAACGTCCGCAGGACCGCGTCAGCCTGCCAGAACTCGGCCGCAATTTCGACATGCTGTTCTCGGCGCCCGCCGACAAGAACGGCTACGCCCGCCCCGCCGCCGACCTCAACCGCCGCGAACCGACAGGCCACGACTTCGACGTCGGCCACGGCGACGTGCTGATTGCGTCGATCACCTCCTGCACCAACACCTCCAACCCGGCGCTGCTGCTCGCCGCCGGCCTGCTCGCCAAGCGCGCGGTGGACAAGGGACTGATGCCGCACCCGCGCATTAAGACCTCGCTGGCGCCCGGCTCCAAGGTGGTCACCGCCTACCTGCGCGACGCCGGCCTGCTGCCATCGCTGGAAAAACTCGGCTTCGGCGTGGTCGCCTACGGCTGCACCACCTGCATGGGCGCCGCCGGTCCGCTGGACGCCAAGATCGAAGAAGCCGTGGTATCGAAGGACCTCGTCACCTGCGCCGTGCTCTCCGGCAACCGCAACTTCGAGGCCCGTGTGCACGCCAACCTGCGCGCCAACTACCTCGCCAGTCCGGCGCTGGTGGTGGCCTACGCGCTGGCCGGCACCGTGCGCACCGATCTCACCAAGGATCCGCTGGGCAAGGACAAGGACGGCAAGCCGGTCTACCTGAAGGACTTGTGGCCCACCGACGCTGAAGTCGCAGCACTGCTCAAGTTCGCTTCCAACGCCGAACATTTCCGCCGCGAATACGGCGATCTTTCAGGCAACAAGAAGCTCTGGGAAGCCATCCCCACCGTCAAGGGCGCGGTTTACCAGTGGGACGCGAAGTCCACCTTCATCAAGGAGCCGCCATTCTTCGAAGGCGTCACCCGCACCCCGGGCAAGATCGACGACATCAAAAGCGCACGCGCGCTGGCCATCCTCGGCGACTCGATCACCACCGACCACATCAGCCCCTCGACCAAGATCAAGCCGGGAACGCCGGCCGGCAAGTGGCTGGAGCCGTTCAAGGACCATCCGCCTTCGGAATGGGGACACTTCGGCGTGCGCCGCTGCAACCATGAACTGATGGTGCGCGGCACCTTCGCCAACGTGCGCCTGCGCAACGCGGTCGCACCCGGCACCGAAGGCCCGATGACCAAGCATCAGCCCGACGGCGAGCTGATGACCATATTTGACGCTTCGGAAAAATACCGCGCGGAAAAAACCCCGCTGGTGATTTTCGGCGGCGACGACTACGGCATGGGCTCTTCGCGCGACTGGGCGGCCAAAGGCGTGCAGCTGCTGGGCGTGAAAGCCGTGATCGTCAAGAGCTTCGAGCGCATCCACCGCGCCAACCTGATCGGCATGGGCGTGCTGCCGCTGCAGTTCAAGCCCGGCACCGACGTCAAGTCACTGGGCATAAACGGCACCGAGACCTTCAGCATCGAAGGCATCAACGGCGGCAACGTCAAGCCGCTGCAGGATGTGAACATGGTGATCACTCGCGCCGACGGCAGCACCCAGAAAGTGCCGCTGACGCTGCGCATAGACACAGTCATCGAGGTCGATTACCTGAAGCACGGCGGAATACTTCCATACGTATTGCGGGAGCTGCTCGCCGCTGCCTGAAATATCAGCGCAACAAAGCAAAGAACCCGGGGGAACCCGGGGTTTTTTTTAAAAACATATACTTGAAAGGATAAACTATTGCCGCGGTTCGTACATCTGCGCCTCTATGCTTTTCAGCGCTTCCGCAGCCAGCGCACGGCCGGCGATGCCGCTTGCAGCGGCGGTGCCGGCAATGGTCGCGGCAATGTGCGCCGACACCTCGCGGATGCGCGGCAACGCCGGATAAAGGCTGCCCTGCGCAAGATCGGCCTCGGTGACCAGCTGCGCCAACGTATGCGCCGCCTGCATGAACATGCCGTCGGTGATCACCTTTGACTTGCTGGCGATGACGCCGAGTCCGATGCCGGGAAAGATGTAGGAATTGTTGCCCTGTCGCGGCACGAAGGTCTGGCCGTTGAGCGTCACCGGGTCGAAGGGGCTGCCGCAGGCATACAGCGCCCGCCCGCTGCTCCACTTGTAGGCCTCCTCCGCCGTGCATTCCGCCTTGGAGGTCGGGTTCGACAGCGCAAAGATGATCGGGCGTTCGTTGAGCTTCGCCATCTCCTCGATCACCTCGCGGGTAAAGGTGCCGCCGACTGCGGCGACGCCGATGATCGCAGTAGGTTTCAGCGTGCGGATCGCCGCCAGGAAATCCGTCACCGGCGGATGGTCGTGGGCGTAGCCCAGCTTGTGGTGCGCGAGGTCGGTGCGGCTTTTCACCACCAGCCCCTTGGAATCGACCAGCCAGCAGGTCTTTTTCGCGTCCGCGGCACTCATGCCCTGCGCCTGCATCGCCGAGGCGATCAGGTCGGCGATGCCGGTGGCAGCCTCTCCGGCGCCGAAAAACAGCACCCGCTGGTCGGTGAGTTTGGCGCCGGTCACGCGCAGCGCCGAGAAGATCCCCGCCAGCGCCACCGCCGCGGTACCCTGGATGTCGTCGTTGAAACTCGGCACCCGGGTGCGGTACTGCTCCAGCAGGCGAAAGGCATTGTGGTTGGCAAAATCCTCGAACTGGATCACCACGCCGGGGAACACTTCCTGGGCCGCAGTGATGAACTCCTCGATGAACTCGTCGTAGGCCTTGCCGGTGACGCGTTTCTGGCGCAGCCCGACGTAGAAGGGATCATTGCGCAGTTCGTCGTTGTTGCAGCCCACGTCCAGCGTCACCGGCAGGCACAGCCGCGGGTGTATGCCGGCGCAGGCGGTATACAGCGACAGCTTGCCCACGGGGATGCCCATGCCGTTGGCGCCGAGGTCGCCGAGACCGAGGATGCGCTCGCCGTCGGTGACGACGATGATGCCGGCCTCGTAAGGCCAGTTGCGCAGCACGTTTGCGATGTTGCCGCGGTCGTTGATGCCGATGAACATGCCGCGCGGGCGTTGGAAGATCGCGCCGAACTTCTGGCAGGCAAGCCCGACAATCGGCGTGTAGACGATGGGCTGCATCTCATCGATGTGGTCACAAAGGATGCTGAAGAACAGATCCTCGTTGCGGTCGTGCAGAGCGTTGAGCGCAACGAATTTGTCCAGTGGATCGGTGAGCTTGCGGAAGCTCAGCAGGAAACGTTCGGCCTGCTCTTGCTGACTGTGCACATGGGGCGGCAGCAGCCCGCGCAGGCCCAGCTCGTCACGTTGCTTTTCAGTGAAGGCGGTGCCGCGGTTCAGGATCGGATCGCGCAGTACGTCGAGGCCGCGCGGATTCTGCGGGGTACGGCTGCACACGCCCGCCTTGTCGGACTGGCTCATGGTGTTCTCCTCAATACCGCGAGGCGCCGCCATTGCGGCGGCGCACGCAGCCTCAGCGCATGTAATCGCCAAGGTATTTCTTGTAATCGGCGCCGGACACCAGCGCATCCATTTCCTTGGCCGACAGGATTTTGTCGTTCAGTTCCGAAGCGGCGCCGCCGCCATAAAGGTGCGCATAAACATCGCGCAGCGCCTTACAGGCCGCCGCCACCGGCTGGTGACCCTGCAGCAGCACCCGCGCTCCTGCTTTCGCGAAATCCGCGCGCTTGGCCGTGGTCTTGCCCGGGCCGACGATCACCGGCAGTTTAGACGCCTGGTGCACTGCCAGCACCTGCTCCGCTGTCTCGACGCCGATGATGAAAATACAGTCGACGCCGCAGGCGGCATAGGCCTTGACCCTTTCCACGGTCTTTTCCGTGCCTTCGACCTTGAGCGCCGCGGTACGCCCGGCGATCACCGTCGCCGGGTCGCGGCGCGCGGCGACCGCAGCCTTCAGTTTGCCGACCATCTCGGGAATCGAAATCAGCTCATCCTGCCCTTCCGGCTGGCCGAAACGGATCGGCAGCGAAGTGTCCTCGATGCTCATCGCCGACACCCCGGCATGTTCCAGTTCCTGCACGGTGCGCATCACGTTCAGCGCGTTGCCATAGCCGTGGTCGGCATCGACCAGCAGGCTGATGTCGCTGGCGCGCATCATGCGTCGCACCTGGTCGGCAAAATCGGTGAGCGTCAGCACGATCAGGTCGGGCGCGGCCAGCGTGGTATTCGAAGACACGGATCCGGCAAGGATGCCCAGCTTGTAGCCGACGCTCTCGGCCAGGCGCGCCGACAGCGGGTCATACACGCTGGCTGGGGAAAGGCACTCGGAGCCGTTGAGGATGGCGCGGAAGCGCTTGCGTTGTTCGGTGTGGCGCAGGTGACTCAAGGGTATTTCTCCTGATGAAATGGGCCGATCAGCAAATACGAGGCTGCAACGTTAGCAGCAAGCAGGCGCTGCGTAAAATGCGCATCTGCTTATGGTTTGACAATCACCCGGATGCAAGCCGAAAGCATTTGAGCAGATGATGAGATTGAAAAGTGTTACCGATTCCGCGAAAAGCTCAATCGAGTGCCAATAAAAAAGAGCGCCCCGACGCTCTTTTTGACCCGCGTGTCGCTGTCACAGTTTATTGCTGCGGCGTCTCGCCCGGCTGATCCGCCACAGGCTGCTGCTGCGGCGCGCCCTCGCCTTCCGCCGCCGGATTTTCCGCCTGCTTGCGCAGCCGCTTCTCCTCCTTCTTCTGTTTCTTGGCCAGTTCCCGCTGTCGTTTGGCGAATCCGTAGTTTGGCTTCATGAGCGTCTCTCCTTGTCTAAAAATAATAACGGCGACAGCGCATCAGCGCTGTTGCCGTTGTCGCTTCAATCTGATGGTCGAGGCGGCTTATAGCGCCTTCTCCAGGGCCTGCCGTTGCGCGGTCATTTCCGCGGGCAGGCGCGACTTCAGCTTGCCGAACAGTTCGTCGTGGTCCTTGATCTCGGCGCGCCAGGCGTCATGGTCGACATGGATCAGCTCGTCGAAGGTCTCGCGGCTGAAGCTGCCCATGCCGTTCCACTCCATGTCTTCGTAACGCGGCATGTTGCCGATCGGGGTTTCGGTCGCGCCGGATTTGCCGTCGCAGCGCTCGACCACCCATTTCAGCACGCGCATGTTGTCGCCGAAGCCGGGCCACATGAACTTGCCGTTGGAGTCGCGGCGGAACCAGTTGACCGCAAAAATCTTCGGCGGCGTCTTCAGTTTGGCGCCGACGCCCAGCCAGTGCTTGAAGTAATCGCCGAAGTGGTAGCCGCAGAACG
This sequence comes from Burkholderiales bacterium, assembly GCA_049433545.1. Taxonomy (GTDB): domain Bacteria; phylum Pseudomonadota; class Gammaproteobacteria; order Burkholderiales; family SG8-41. The sequence continues at coordinate 27,794 of JBMTEY010000006.1, forward strand.
GCAGCATCGCGAACGGGTCGCGGCGCACCACGCCGACCTTGCCGACTATGGCGGCGGTGGTTTCCGAGGCCATGGTCGCGGCGAGGTAGACGCCGTGGTTCCAGTCCTTGGCTTCAGTTACCAGCGGCACGGTGGTGGTGCGGCGGCCGCCGAAGAGGAAGGCGCTGATCGGCACGCCGGCGGGGTTCTCCCAGTCGGCATCCATCGACGGGATCTGCGAGGCGTGCACCGTGAATCGCGAGTTCGGATGCGCGGCAACGCGCCCGCTTTCCGGGGTCCACGGCTGTCCGGTCCAGTCGGTCAGATGCTTGGGCGGGGCCTTGGTGAGCCCCTCCCACCACACGTCGCCGTCCTCGGTCAGTGCAACGTTGGTGAAGATGGTGTTCTTCTTCAGCGCCGCCAGGCAGTTGGCGTTGGTTTCGTCCGAAGTGCCGGGAGCAACGCCGAAGGCACCGTATTCGGGGTTGATCGCATACAGCCGTCCGTCCGGTCCCGGCTTGATCCAGGCGATGTCTTCACCGATGGTGGTGACCTTCCAGCCTTCCAGCGCCTTCGGCGGGATCAGCATGGCGAGGTTGGTCTTGCCGCAGGCGCTGGGGAATGCCGCCGCGATGTAATGTTTCTTGCCGCCGGGGGGCTGGATGCCCAGGATCAGCATGTGTTCGGCGAGCCAGCCCTGCTCCTTCGCCATGATCGAAGCAATGCGCAGTGCAAAACATTTCTTGCCGAGCAGCGCATTGCCGCCGTAGCCGCTACCGAAAGACCAGATCAGTTTCTCTTCGGGGAAATGGGTAATGAACTTGTGTTCCTTGTTGCTCGGCCACGGGATGTCGCGTTCGCCCGGTTTCAGCGGCATGCCTACCGAGTGCAGGCACGGCACGAAAACACCGTCCTTGCCCAGAACGTCAAGCACCTTGCGGCCGATGCGGGTCATGATGCGCATGCTCACCACCACGTACGGCGAGTCGGTCAGTTCGACGCCGATGTGTGCGATCGGCGAACCCAGCGGGCCCATGCTGAAAGGGATCACGTACATCGGGCGGCCGCGCATGCAGCCGTCATACAGCTTGCTCATGGTCGCCTTCATTTCTTCGGGCGCCATCCAGTTGTTGTTGGGGCCGGCGTCGTCCTTGTTCCTGCTGCAGACGAAGGTGCGGTCTTCCATGCGCGCCACGTCATCCGGATCGGAACGGGCGAGGAAGCAGCCGGGGCGCTTTTCCTGGTTGAGCCGGATCAGGGTACCGGCGGCGACCATTTCATTGCACAGGCGGTCATATTCTTCCTGTGAGCCGTCGCACCAGATTATGCGGTCGGGCTTGGTCAGTTGCGCGACTTCGGCGACCCACGCTTTCAGTTTCGCATGATTGACATAAGCGGGGGCTTCGTACGCCGGTGCAACTTGCGCCTTGGAGGCGGGCTGATTCATCAGAAACTCCTCTGAGGAAAACGGTAATTTTTCTAAAAAACAAAGGCAAAGTGAAACATGCGTGTCTCACTCTGCCGAATTGATGCGGATTTTACCGGAATTCAGCGCTTGCCGCCTCTTCCGGCATCGTCTATCGCATCGCGAAACGCGCGCCCGCGGGCGCAAAAAAACATTGTGTGATCAGGTAGTTGCAGCTCGGGACCGGGTGCCATAAAAGAGGATGGCGGCGCCGGTGACGAGCAGGAACGGCACCGCGCCGTAGTTCATGACCTCCCAGCCGCGCGCCGAGAACAGCCAGCCCGAGGACGCGGAACTGATGGCCATGGTGATGAATATGGCCATGTCGTTGGCGCCCTGCACCTTCGCCTTTTCGGAAGGCGCATGGGTTTCGGTCAGCAGCGTGGTGCCGCCGACATACATGAAATTCCAGCCCACGCCGATCAGCACCAGGGCCACCCAGAAGTGCATGACGTCGACGCCCGACAGCGCAATGGCCACGCAGGCGAGACTCAGCAGCACGCCGGTGAACAGGATCGCACGCACGCCGAAGCGCTTGATCAGCGACCCGGTCACGAACGACGGCGCGAACATGGCGATCACATGCCACTGGATCACGAACGCGGTATCGCTGAACGTGTGTTCGCAGGATTTCATCGCCAGCGGCGTCGCCGTCATCAGCAGGTTCATCACGCCGTAGCCTACGGTGGCCGACAGCACGGCCACCACGAACGCCGGCTGGCGCGCGATCACCGCCAGCGGCCGGCCCTGGTCCTTTTGCTCGGCCTCAGTCAGCCGTGGAATGCTCATCATCCGCTGCAGCGCCAGCGCCACCACGCAGAAACCGATCAGCGCGAGATAACTGCCGAGAAATTCGGCGGGCAGTATGTCCTTGGTCCATTTGCTGGTCTGCGGACCGAGCACTCCGCCCACCAGACCGCCGGCCATCACCAGCGAAATGGCCTTGCTCTTGAAGTCGGACCCGGCAACGTCTGCTGCGGCAAAACGGTAATACTGGCCGGAGGCGTTGTAGATGCCCATCACCAGCGTCCCCATGCACAGCATCCAGAAATCGTGGCTGTACACCGCGTAGCCGCAGATCAGCGCGCCGAGGATGCCGATCAGCGTACCGAGGCTGAAGCCGTTGACGCGGCCGATGCGCCGCATCAGGTGGGACACCGGCAGCGTGGTCAGCGCCGCCCCCACCACGTACGAAGTCACCGGCAACGTTGCCAGCGACTTGTCGTCGGTGAGCGCATAGCCGGCCAGGCCGTTGATTGAAATCAGGATCGTGTTGTTGGTGAACAACAACGCCTGGGTCGCGCACAGCAGCGCGACGTTTCTCTTTTCCGCGGTCAATTCAGTCGATCAGCGTTTCTGGAACTGGGTCTTGCCGAACATCACTTCGCGTGCCTTGTCGTCCACCGGGTTGCTGTTCGATTCGTCGGCCAGCGTTGTCAGCGCCTTCTGCACCGCCGGTCGGGCGTTGATGGTGTCGAACCATTTTTTCGCGTTGGGATATTCGCTCATATCGATGCCGCGGCTTTCGGCGCCGCGTATCCATGGGAAGATTGCCATGTCCGCGATGGTGTATTCGTCACAGGCGACGAATTTCGATTGCGCCAGCTGCTTGTCGAGCACATGGGTCAGGCGATTGGCCTCGTTGGTGTAACGCTCGACTGCGTATTCGATCTTGTCCTTGGCGTAACGGCGGAAGTGGTTGGCCTGGCCGAACATCGGGCCGACGCCACCCATCTGCCACATCAGCCACTGCACGCAACTCCAGCGCTGCTGCGGATCCTTGGGCAGGAATTTGCCGGATTTCTCGGCGAGGTAGAGCAGGATTGCACCGGATTCCATCAGCGACAGCGGCTTGCCGCCGGGACCGTCGGGATCGACCATCGCCGGGATGCGGTTGTTCGGGCTGATCTTCAGAAACTCGGGCTTGAACTGCTCGCCGGTGCGGATGTTCACGCCATGCACCCGGTACGGCAATCCGGTTTCCTCCAGCATGATGTGGATTTTGTGGCCGTTCGGAGTGGCCCAGCTGTAGAGTTCGATCATTGATGGCCTCGCGCAGGTGGTTCGGGAAAGCGCGGAGTATAGCGCAGGCATCGCCGCGCTCGCGGCGCCGGAACCCACGATTTTTGCTACCCTCCGCAACGAGCCTGCAATGAATCCAATTCGCGATTACCTGCTGCCGCCGGGCACCCTGCCGGAAGCCCGCCTGCTGCTGGCGGCGCGCGCGCTGCGCGCCTTTGGCGACGGTTTCGTCAGCCTCTTGTTGCCCTATTACCTGATCCTGCTCGGCTACAGCGCGCTGCAGATCGGGCTGCTGGTGACAGCCACCCTGCTCGGCTCGGGGCTGATGACGCTGGGCATCGGTTTCATCGCCCACCGCTATCCCGCGCGCAGGCTGTTGCTGCTGGCATGCCTACTGATGATCACCACCGGACTCGCGGTGCCGGCGCTGACCTCGTTCTGGCCACTGCTGGTGGTTGCGGTCGTCGGCACGCTCAACCCCTCCGCGAGTGATGTCACGCTGTTTTCACCACTGGAACAGACGCTGCTGACGCGAACGACTTCCGCCGCATCGCGCACCGCGCTGTTCGCGCGCTACAGCCTGATCGGCGCGCTGGTCGCCGCACTCGGGGCGCAGGCTGCCGGCGTGCCCGACCTTTTTTCCTCATCCGGAGACCCCGGCAGACTGGCGGCGATCCGCACGATGTTCCTGCTTTACGCGCTGCTCGGCGCAGCCGCCTTCCTGCTCTACCAGCGGCTGTCGCCTGCACTCGAACCCGAACAGCATGAACAACCGGTGCCTCTCGAAAAATCGCGGCGCATCGTCTACACCCTGGCCGCGCTATTCAGCATCGACGCCTTCGCCGGCGGTTTTGCCGTGCAGTCGCTGCTGGCGCTGTGGCTGCTGCAGCGCTTCGATCTGTCGGTCGCAGCGGCGGGCAGCATATTTTTCTGGACCGGGCTGCTGACGGCGTTTTCACACCTCGCCGCGGCGCGCGTGGCCGCGCGTTTCGGACTGATCAACACCATGGTCTACACCCACCTGCCGGCGAACGTATTCCTGATCATGGTGCCGTTCATGCCGACGCTGGAATTGGCGCTGCTGTTCCTGTTCCTGCGCAGCGCGCTGTCATCGATGGATGTGCCGGCGCGAACTTCTTACGTGATGGCCGTGGTATCTCCGGGAGAGCGTGCTGCCGCAGCCAGCGTCACCGCGGTGCCGCGCAGCCTCGCCAGCGCACTGAGTCCCTCGTTAGCCGGTGCCCTGCTGTCGATGAGTGCGTTCGGCTGGCCGCTGGTGATCTGTGGAGCGCTGAAGATCGTCTACGACCTGACCCTGCTCAAAATGTTCAGCGCGGTAAAACCACCAGAAGAAATCGATCGCTGAACAGGTAGCGCGGCAACGGCATCGCCGCTACGACGCAATTCTTCGTGCAACGCGGTCTGCAGCGTCCTCTCGTCGCCGAATTCCGCGACATAACCGAGTCCTGCCAGCGCATCCCGCGCATCGCTGCCGCGCAAAACCACAGCCAGCGCTGCGCGCAGGCGCATGATCTGCGCCGGTTGTATCGCCGGAGCCGCGAACAATCCATGCCAGCCCGCAGACCGGGCGACGGCAAAACCTGATTCGGCAAAAGTCGGCACCGTCGGCAACAGTACATGTCGATCGGCTGCGGCAATCGCCAGGATACGCAGGCGCTGGCCGGTTGCATACGGCAGCACCGCCGGCAGCGGCGCCGCGGCAGCAAGCACCTGGCGCGCCAGCACACCGCGCAGCGCACCATTGCCGCCGTTGAAAGCCACCGTCGATATTGCACCCGGACGCTCGCCCTGCAGTTGCCGCATCAGCCATTGGCCAGCCGTGCGTTCACCCGGGGTGCCGATCTGCAGCGGGGAGCGCTGCACCTGACCAAGCAGACGGGCCATGCCGTCCACGCCCGCTTCGTTGCGCATCACCAGCACCACTGGCACCCGCGCAACCAGCGCCACCGGCTGCAGCCCACGCATCGCCGGCGGAGTGGTTCCGGCAGTCAGGCCCGAGCCACCGAACAGCAGCATGGCGGAATCGGACGCGGCGACGGCCAGTGCGGCAGCCGTGCCGCCGCCCCGCGGATTGCGCACCACCGCCACTTCCGCGGCCAGCGCCGACACCAGCAAACGCTGCACGTGCCGCAACAGCGCGTCGGTGGTCGACGGCGTGGCGTAGGTCTGCATCGTGCGCAGCGCCCGGGTCATGGTGACGGTTCCGGCAATATCGGCCGCACCGGTCGCCGGATACGGATTGACCAGCGTCAGAGTGGCTGGGCTTGCATGGGACGATCCCGCGCCCGGCATTGCAAACAGCGCGCAGCAAGCAACGATGAAAAAACGCACGTTCATCGGTTCAGGGCGTCACTACTACATCCGCCGCCTTGCGCGGACCCCAGCGCAACCAGACCCTCAGGCGACGCAAGTCTTCCGCATCGGCACTGTCGCCGGGTATCACCACATGTACCGGCAGGCGCCGTGACTCGAGCCGGATGTTGAGAATGAGCAGCGCCGGAGATACCAGACTGGAACCCAGCACCTGGCCGGCATGCCAGCCGTCGCGGGTGCGGACCCGCAACTGCTCGCGATCGCTGAAATCGAGCGCCACGACGCTGTGGACACCTCGGCGCAGTGCATGGCGGCGTATCACATCCATCGCACTGAACAGCAGCAGCGCACCCAGCACGGCCTGCGTCCAGGGCGCCAAAGGCAAGGCCGGCAGCAACAGCAATACGCCGGCATGCGCAGCAGCAAGCAGCAACGCCAGCCGTCGTGAAGGCCGCAACGCGATGACCGGTAAACGGGGTGTATCCATGACGCTCATTGCAGCCGAAACCCGGCGCCAGCGCAATGTGACAGCCTCTATTTAATAACCCATTGTTTTAATTGATTTATTTTACATTTTATCGCTGGAAGGCTATGATGCGTGCTGCGACTTTGCCAAATGACTGATGTGACTGCCGCCCGCCTCACCGATTGGTCCCTGCTGCATTTTTCCGGCTCCGACACCCCGGGTTTTCTTCACGGCCAGCTGACCTGCGACGTACTTGCGCTGCAACCCGGCGCCAGCACCTACGGCGGCTATTGCAATCCCAAGGGACGCCTGCTGGCCACGTTCCTGCTGTGGATGGACGACGGCGGTTACACCATGCTGCTGCCCGCCGCAATTGCCGAGGCCATCCGCAAGCGACTGGCCATGTACGTGCTGCGCGCCAAGGTGAAAATCGAAGACATCACCGCCCAACACGCCTGCATCGGCATTACCGGCGGCGATGCCGCGACGGCTATCTCCGCCCTGGGCGGCAGTGTTCCCGGAAAGCTGCACGGCACGGCCATGCGCGACGGCACGACCATCATCCATCTGCCGGTGCAGCGCTATCTCGCCATCGCGCCGCAGGTTCCCGCACCACATCCCATTGACAATAAAGCATGGGGAGCAGCGGACATCGACGCCGGAATTCCGTTCATCGTTCCCGCCACGCAGGAGGAGTTCGTGCCGCAAATGGTGAACCTCGACCTGATCGGCGCGCTCAGCTACACCAAGGGCTGTTATCCGGGACAGGAAATCGTCGCCCGCACGCATTACCTCGGCCGGCTGAAACAGCGCATGTTCCGCGCCCGCGTCGCCGCCCCTGCCGATGCCGGCGACAGGCTGTATTGCGCCGATCTCGGCGACCAGGCTGCCGGCATGATCGTCGCCGGGATCGCGACAGCTGACGGCGGTTCCGATGTCCTCGCGGTGCTGCGCACCGCCAATGCCGAAAATGAGCCGTACCATCTGGGCTCGCTGCAGGGCCCATGCCTAGATATCACACCGCTCCCCTACAGGATTACCTGAACATGGTCTGGTCTTACTACATCTACTACCGGGTCGATCCCGCCAAAACCGACTCCTGCGCTGCTGCCGTGCAGGCCGTGTTTTCTGCGGTGCGCAAGGCCTCCGGCGTCCAGGGCCGCGTCCTGAAAAAACGCAACGAACCGCTGCTGTGGATGGAAATCTACGAACATGTAACCAACGAAGCGGCGTTTGAATGGGCGCTCGCGGAAGCCGTCGCGGCCTCCGGCATGCTCAATCTGCTGCAACCGGGCAGCGGTCGGCATACCGAATGTTTTTCCTGAACGAACCATGTGCCTGATCCTGTTCAGTTTCCGCGCACATCGCCGTTTTCCGCTGGTGGTTGCCGCCAACCGTGACGAGCATTACAGCCGCCCGGCGGCACCGGCCGCGTTCTGGGACGATCATCCGGAAATCTATGGCGGCCGCGACCTTGAAAAAGGCGGCACCTGGATGGGACTGCACCGCAACGGCCGCTTCGCCGCCATCACCAATTTCCGTGCCGGCCGCCCCGGCCCCGCAGCGCCCCGCTCCCGCGGCGAACTGGTCCGCACATTCCTTGCCGGCGATGCCGATCCCGGGCGGTTTTTCCTGGATGCAGCGGCGCGCAATGCCGAATACAACCCTTACAGCATGCTGGCCGGCGATCTCGAAACGCTGGCATTCCATTCGAATCAGGGCGACAGCGTGCTGCCCGTCACACCGGGTGTGCACGGCCTGAGCAACCATCTGCTCGATACGCCCTGGCCCAAAGTGAGTTCGGGCATCGAAGCTGTCGCCGCCACCCGCGTGCTAGATGATCCCGATGCCATCAGCGCCTTGCTCTTCCAGGTGCTGTCGGACCGCAGCAGCGCCGCCGAAGCGACATTGCCCGACACAGGCATAGACCGCCAGCGCGAACGCGAACTGTCCCCGGCCTTCATTGCCGGCGATCATTACGGCACGCGCACGTCAACCGTGCTTCTGGTGCACGAATCGGGCGATGTGTTCGTCCACGAAAAACGCTACGGCCCCGGCGGCGCGCCGCTGGGCGAGAATGCCCGGGCATTCCGGCTGCAGGCGGTCAGGACCGGAACGGCAGTCAGCGGCTGAAAATCATCCGCCGGTGTGGAATGCCCGCGTCCATGAATTCCCCGCCCTGTGCAACCAGGCCGTGCCGCGCATAAAAACCGATGGCATGGGTTTGCGCGTTGAGATAGACCGCGAGCCGCCGTTCCCGCGCACGATCCAGCAGGAATTCCAGGATCGCGCTGCCGACGCCGCGGCGCCGCCATTCCTGCAGCACCGCCATGCGGCCGATCTGCCCGTCGGGGAGCAGGCGGCCGGTGCCTATCGGCCGGTTGTGTTGATCCAGCGCGAGCGCATGCGCGCAGCCCGCATCGGCCTCATCCCATTCCAGCTCTTCCGGCACCTGTTGCTCGACGACGAACACGCGATGCCGCAGATCCCGCAGCATCGCACGGTCTTCGTGCCAGGATGCGCTGCGCACCTGGAATTTGCGGGTCATGTCCATCGCGGCAAATTATAATGTCCGCGCAACCTTATCCTGGAAGCGCATCTTGAACAGTCTCTGGAATGACGCCATGGCGCAACGTTGCCGGTCCGCGCTGGCGCTGCGCGCTTATACCTCTCGGCTGATCGGCGGCGACCGCAGCCTCGTACTCTATGGCGGCGGCAACACTTCACTCAAACAGGATGGCGTACTGCACGTCAAGGGCACCGGCTCCGATCTTGGCGCGGTCGATGAAAGCGGCTTCACTGCACTCGACCTGCAGCGGCTGCGCGCACATCTCGACGACCAACTGCTGTCCGACGACGACATCATGCGCCGGGTCGACATCTGCAAACTCGATCCCTCAGCCCCGAAACCCTCGATCGAGACTTACCTGCATGCGGCCCTGCCCCATGCCTACATCGAACATGCCCATGCCGACGCCGTGCTCGCCGTCGCCAACGTGGCCGCGGGGGCAAATGCCTGTGCCGAAGCCTTCGGAGACCTGGCTCCAGTGGTGCCCTACCGTCATTCCGGCGCCGCGCTGGCGCGCGCCTGCAAATCCGTCTTCGATCAGCATGCAACCCCGCAAACCATAGGTCTGGTACTCGCCTTTCACGGCGTGGTGGCATTCGGCGCCACCGCCCGCGAGTCCTACGACAACCTGGTCCGGCTGGTGAACGCCGCTGAAACCTTTCTGCAGAAACACGGCGCATGGACAACGCCGGCCGCCGGACCGCAGGTTCCGGACATGGCTGCCGCGGAAATGCTGCGCGCGGCCGCTTCCGCGGTCGCCGGCTTCCCGCTCGCCATGCAGGTGGTCTGCACCCCGGCCACGCTGGCATTTGCCCGCAGGCCCGACATTACCGATGTCGCGCTGCAGGGCCCGCCCACTCCGCAGCATGCGATTTACACGAAGCGTATTCCGCTGCTCGGAACCGATGTCGATACCTTTGCGACGGACTACCGTGCCTACCTGGCCCGCACGCTGGGTCCTGCGGCAGAACACCGCATCGACGCTGCACCGCGCATCGCGCTGAATCCGGAATTCGGCCTGTGCGCTTTCGGCGTAAATGCCCATTACGCCGGCGTCGCCGCGGAAATCTACACCCACGACATCGAAATCATTACCCGCGCCAGCGGGCATGGTCAGTATCGTTCCGCAGATGAAAACGACATTGCTCGCGCCGAACTTGAGTATGGCGGCTTTGAACAACGCGAGCGGGCTGCAGCGGCAGCCGGCACGCATGCCTGAACGGAAGCCATGGCCACCTTTCACACCCTGCGCTGGACCGGAAATGCTTTGGAACTGCTGGACCAGCGCGCGTTGCCCGGCCAGTGCACTTACCTGCGTTATCAGCGCGCGGCGGATGTCGCCACGGCGATCCGCGACCTGGTGGTACGCGGCGCCCCGGCCATAGGCTGCGCCGCGGCTTACGGCATTGCGCTGGAGGCGCTGCATTTCGCCGCCGAACCGCGCCCGCAATTCGACCCCGGCCTGGACGCGGCCTTTGCCACACTGGCGCAAAGCCGACCGACAGCCGTCAATCTGGCATGGGCCCTGCAACGGATGCGCGGGGAACTGGCCGCACTGAAGGATCGCGACAGCGCGGCATGCGCGGCCGCGCTGGGTGATGCCGCGCAGAAGCTGGCCGCCGAAGATGTGCGAATCAACCGCGCCATGGGCACCCACGGCGCCGCGTTGCTGCCGGACGTGGCCTGCGTGATGACCCATTGTAATGCCGGCGCGCTGGCCACCGCGGGACACGGCACGGCGCTCGGCGTCATCCGCTCTGCGGCATGGGCCGGCAAAAAAATCGAGGTTATCGCCAACGAGACACGCCCCTTCCTGCAGGGCGCGCGGCTGACGGCATGGGAACTGCAGCAGGACGGCATACCGGTCACGCTGATCGCCGACAGCGCCGCGGGGTTCCTGATGGGACAGCGGCGCATCGATGCGGTCATCGTCGGCGCCGACAGGGTTGCCGCCAACGGCGACGTGGCCAACAAGATCGGCACTTACATGATGGCGGTGCTGGCGCGCCGCCACGCCATACCGTTTTATGTCGCCTGTCCGTTGTCGACCATCGACCGCACGCTGGCAAGCGGACAGGAAATACCTATCGAGGAACGTACGCCCGATGAGATTTCCGGTTATGGCGGTGTGCGCTGGGCTCCGCAGGACACCCGCATCGCCAATCCGGTATTCGATGTCACGCCGGCGGAACTGGTGACCGCGCTGATTACCGAGGACGGCGTGGTGCGCGCCGAACAGGCCGCGATAGCCGCGTTGTTTGCCGGCTGAACACCGGCGCGAGAAAGCCTAGATGGTCAGGCCGCCACTGACTTCGATGACCGCGCCGTTGATGTAGCTGGCTTCGTCTGAGGCCAGAAAAGCGAAGGTGTTGGCGATTTCTTCGGGATTGCCCAGTCGCCCCATCGGCACTTTTTCTTCCAGCGCGCGCAATACGCGCTCCGGCATGTTTTTGAGTATTTCGGTACCGATGAAACCCGGACAGACTGCATTGGCGCGTATGCCCTTGCGGCCCAGTTCGCGCGCCCAGGTCTTGACCATGCCGATGACGCCGAACTTGCTTGCGGCGTAATTGGTCTGGCCGAAATTGCCGTGCAGGCCGACGATGGAGGACGCATTCAGGATGACGCCAGACTGCTGCTCGAGCATTGTGTCGACCACGGCGCGGGTGCAGTTGTAGACACCCTTGAGATTGATGTCGATGACCTTGTCGAACTGGTCTTCGGTCATATTCTTGAGTTGGGCATCCATCACGATGCCGGCGTTGTTGACCAGGCAGTCCACGCGTCCCCAGGTGCTGATCGTGGTTGCGACCATGGACTGCAGTGATTTCATGTCGCGCACGTCCGCGACGCAACCGATGGCATCGCCGCCGGCTTTCTTGCACAAGGCGACAGTTGCTGCGATCCACTCCGGCGACAGATCGCAGACCACGACCTTGGCGCCTTCGCGCGCGAACTTCACCGCCGTCGCCTGGCCGATGCCTCGGCCAGCGCCGGTAATGATGGTCACCTTGTCCTTGAGTCGCATGCGTCGCCTTTCATTGTTATCGGCCTGTTACGGCATATGCGGCGCACAATTTAGCCCATTTTGGCGCAATGCACAATGATTGCGCATGGATATGCAAACTATCTGATTATATTGAATAAATTGCATTGAATCAGAGCTATGATTTAGCCTTGTCCGGCATGTCGCACTGCATGCAGCGCGAGTCACGGCAGGACAACTCCCTGTTTATAGTGAAATTTCGACCGCTGTTCCGGACGAAACCCGTTCAAACAGTTCGATGACGTCCGCATTCCTCATGCGGATGCAGCCGTGTGAGCCCGGAGTGCCCATGGGAACCGAGTCAGGACTGCCATGGATATAGATATGGCGCCGCATGGTATCGACGTCGCCCAGGCGGTTGAACCCGACTTCACAACCCGACAGCCACAGGATGCGGGTCAGGATCCAGTCGCGCTGCGGAAATTGCGCCCCCAACGCAGGGGTGTAACGCTCCCCGGTCGGACGGCGGCCGACAAAAACCGTGTTTTCCAGCTGTCCGGTGCCAATCCGGGCCCGCACGACATGCCGCCCCAGCGGGGTGCACAGGCTGCCGTTCTTCTGCCCTGCACCGTTGCGCGCGGTGGAAACCGGATAGCGCTTCAGCAAGACTCCATGATTATCAATTAAATCAAGGGTTTGTGATGATATATTAATCTTGATGTTCAATTTTTGCCGCGCCGGGTAGCAAAGAAATTTTGCAATAAAGCCACTGATTCAGCGGCCAGAAAACCGCCGCTGACCTCGGCATGATGATTCAGATGCGGCTGCGCAAAAAGGTCGATGGCGCTGCCGCAGGCCCCCGTTTTGGAATCGCGGGCACCAAATACCACCCGCCGGATGCGCGCATGCATGATGGCCCCCGCACACATCACGCAGGGTTCCAGGGTGACATACAGGTCGCAGTCAATCAGCCGGTAATTGCCCAAAGCCTTGCTCGCGTCGCGCATGGCCACGACTTCGGCATGGGCTGTCGGATCGGCCCCCGAGATGGGCTGGTTATACCCGCGGCCGATAATCGTACCGTCTTTGACCACAACCGCGCCTACCGGAACCTCGCCGGCAGCAGCGGCCTGCGCCGCGAGCAGCAGCGCTTCCAGCATGAAATCGGATTCCATCATGCCCGGTCAGCACCCCTGAAGTAACGCGCTTTCGTAGAGTTCCGACTTGAAACCGGCCAGCAGTTGCTTGCCGGCAACCAGCACCGGTCGTTTGATCATCGAAGGCTGCGCCAGCATCAAGCGGATGGCCTTGCGCTCATCCAGGTTCAACCGGTCGGCCTCAGGCAGTTTGCGGAAAGTGGTGCCTGCGCGGTTGAGCAGTGTTTCCCAGCCCAGTTCATTGCACCAGCGCTGCAGCCGTTCGGCATCGATGCCGGCAGACTTGTAATCGTGGAAAACATGTTCGACCTCGTGCGCGTCCAGCCACGCCCGCGCTTTTTTCATGGTGTCGCAGTTGCGGATGCCATACAAAACTATAGGCATGATGAAAATCCCGTGTGGCCCTGCTTCATTCCCACTCGATGGTGGCGGGCGGCTTGCCTGAGATGTCGTAGACCACGCGGTTGATGCCGCGCACTTCGTTGATGATGCGGTTGGACACCTTGGCCAGCAGGCTGTACGGCAATTCCGCCCATTGCGCGGTCATGAAGTCAGTGGTCTGCACCGCACGCAGGGCAACCACGTATTCGTAGGTACGGCCGTCGCCCATCACGCCGACGGACTTCACCGGCAGGAACACTGCGAAGGCCTGCGCGGTCTTGTCATACCAGCCGGATGCGCGCAGTTCTTCAATGAAGATCGCGTCGGCTTCACGCAGCAGGTCGGCATACTGTGCCTTCACTTCACCGAGAATGCGCACGCCAAGACCCGGTCCCGGGAAGGGATGACGGAACACCATGTCACGCGGCAGACCCAGCGCCAGTCCCAGTTCGCGCACCTCGTCCTTGAAAAGTTCGCGCAGCGGCTCGAGCAGCTTCAGGTGCAGGGTATCCGGCAGTCCGCCGACATTGTGGTGCGATTTGATGGTGTGCGCTTTTTTGGTCTTGGCGCCCGCCGACTCGATGACATCGGGGTAGATCGTACCCTGCGCCAGCCACTTGACCTTGGGCAGCTTTGCCGACTCGGCCTGGAACACCTCGACGAACTCGCGGCCGATGATCTTGCGCTTCTGCTCCGGATCGGCAGCCCCCGCCAGGTGCTTCATGAACTGGTCACGGGCGTTGACATGCACCACCTTGACGCCGAGGTTGCGCGCGAAAGTATCCATGACCTGCTCCGCCTCATTCAGGCGCAGCAGGCCGTTGTCGACGAACACGCAGGTCAGCTGGTCGCCTATCGCGCGATGGATCAGCGCGGCTGCCACAGAGGAATCCACTCCTCCCGACAATCCCAGAACGACTTCCTCTTCGCCGACGTCGCCCTGGATGCGTGCGACTGCCTCGTCGACGTAGTTCGGCATGCTCCAGTCGCCCGAGAGCCCGCAGATGCCGAGCACAAAACGCTCGATCAGCGCCCTGCCCTGCAGCGTGTGCGTGACTTCAGGATGGAACTGCACCCCGTAGAATTTGCGCTCCTCATCGGCCATACCGGCAATCGGGCAGGCTGCGTTGCCGGCCATCAGCTTGAAGCCCTTCGGCATGTCGATGACCTTATCGCCGTGGCTCATCCATACATCGAGCATGCCGTGACCGTCGGGCGTCACCCGGTCCTGCAGGTCCTTCAGCAGCGCGGTATGCCCGCGTGCCCGCACTTCGGCATAGCCGAATTCGCGCACCTTCCCCATTTCGACCTTGCCGCCCAGCTGTTCGGCCATCGCCTGCATGCCGTAGCAGATACCCAGGACCGGCACCCCCAGGTTGAACACGGACTGCGGTGCCCGCGGTGTGCTGTCTTCCCAGACCGAAGCCGGTCCGCCGGAGAGAATCACTCCGGAAGGCTTGAAGGCGCGGACAAAATCATCGGATACGTCGTGCGGATGCAGCTCGCAGTAGACATGCAGTTCGCGCACCCGCCGTGCAATCAGCTGGGTGTACTGCGAACCGAAATCGAGGATCAGGATTTTTTGATGCTGCACTTTCCGGTCACTCGACGCGATAGTTGGGCGCTTCCTTGACGATCTGCACGTCGTGGACATGCGACTCGCGAACGCCGGCGGTAGTGATCTCGACAAACTCGGCGTCGCGATGCACCACGTCGATGCCGGCGCAGCCGAGGTATCCCATACTGGCGCGCAGCCCGCCCATCAGCTGGTGAATCAGAGGAGCCACGCCGCCCTTGTAGGGTACGCGCCCTTCCACGCCCTCCGGCACCAGCTTCTCGGTGTCGAGCTCGTCGTGTTCCTGGAAATAGCGGTCGGCCGAACCCTGCTGCATGGCGCCCAACGACCCCATGCCGCGATAGGACTTGTACGAGCGCCCCTGGAACAGTTCGATCTCGCCCGGCGATTCTTCGGTACCCGCAAACAGGCTGCCCACCATCACCGAATGCGCGCCGGCCGCTATTGCCTTGGCGATGTCGCCCGAATAACGGATGCCGCCGTCGGCAATCAGCGGTACGTCGGTCTTTTGCAGCGCCTTGGCAACGTTGGCCACCGCGGAAATCTGCGGCACGCCGATGCCGGCGACGATGCGCGTGGTACAGATCGACCCGGGGCCGATGCCGACCTTCACTCCGTCGGCCCCGTGGTCGACCAGCGCCTTGGCTGCCGCCGCGGTGGCGATGTTGCCGCCGATCACCTGCAGTTTCGGATAGGTACGTTTCAGCCAGCGCAAGCGCTTCAACACACCCGCCGAATGTCCGTGCGCGGTGTCAACGATGATGACATCCACGCCGGCCTCCACCAGCGCTTCGGCGCGCTCTTCAGTGCCTTCGCCCACTCCCACCGCCGCGCCCACGCGCAGCCGCCCCAGCTTGTCCTTGCAAGCATTCGGGTGTTCCGATGACTTGAGGATGTCCTTCACTGTCACCAGACCGCGCAGTTCGAAATTCTTGTTGACTACCAGTACGCGTTCGAGCCGGTGCTTGTGCATCAGCGCCCGCGCCTCTTCACGACTGGAGCCCTCGCGCACCGTCACCAGCCGGTCGCGCGGCGTCATGATGTTCTTCACAGGCTGATTCAGCTTGCTCTCGAAGCGCAGGTCACGGTTGGTAACTATGCCGACCACGCGACCGTTGGCCTCGACTACCGGCAATCCCGAGATGCGGTACTGCTGCGTCAGCGCCAGCACGTCACGTACCGTCATGTCCTGGGTGATCGTGATCGGATCCTTGACGATGCCGCTCTCGAAACGCTTGACCTTGTTGACCTCCGCGGCCTGTGCCTTGGCTGTCATGTTCTTGTGGACGATGCCGATGCCGCCTTCCTGGGCAATGGCTATCGCCAGGCGGGCTTCGGTCACGGTATCCATGGCCGCAGACAGCAGCGGAATGTTCAGGGAAATGCTACGGGTGAGTCTGGTTTTCAGGCTGACTTCCCGCGGCAGGACGGCAGAATGTGCGGGAACCAGCAGCACATCGTCAAAAGTCAGGGCTTTCTGCAGCACGCGCATCTGAGGCGTCCTTCGCAAAGCGCGGATTATAGGCGCTGGGCCGTAAACGGTAAACCGATCAGGGCGTTAGTCCATTGACGGCGGCTG